>JAVJTD010000252.1:0-14865 GCA_040219065.1 Planctomycetota bacterium | reverse complement strand
TGCCGCCAAGACAGCGCACTCCGAGTGGCCCTTGCTCGGCTCCTCTCAATTCGATCGTCAGCGCCGTCGAGGAAGCGGCTCCCAGCTCGGTGACCGCTTCCCGTTTCGGTCGCGCGGGCTCTGTTTTCGGTCGCGCGGGATTCAGTTTCAGCTCAGCCGATCCCTCCGAACGCGACGCCGGTGAGCTCGGTCATGTCGCGGCGGAAGGTCGTCAGGTCTTCGCTGCGGAGCTCGGAGAGCGAGGTGTGTCCGCAGGCGCGGGCGAGGACCTGCATCAGCTCGACCGATGCGGAGAAGAATCGGGCCAGGCGGTCGGCCGCGGCATCGATGGGAAGGCGTTGACGGAGATGCGGCTTCTGGGTCGCGATCCCGACCGGGCAGTTGTTGGTGTGGCAAGCGCGCATGGCGAGGCAGCCGATCGCCTGGAGCGCCGAGTTGGCGACGGCGACGCCGTCGGCACCGAGTGCGAGGGCCTTGGCGAAGTCGGCCGGGGTGCGGAGACCGCCGGTGATGATCAGCGTAATGTCTTCGTGTCCGGTGCGATCGAGGTGCCGTCGCGCCCGGGCCAAAGCGGCGACTGTCGGCACGGAGATATTGTCGCGGAAGATGAGAGGTGCCGAGCCCGTGCCTCCGCCGCGGCCGTCGAGGATGATGTAATCGACACCGATACGTAGGGCGGCGTCGATGTCTCGCTCGATGTGCTGCGCGGACAGCTTGAAGCCGATCGGAATGCCGCCCGTGCGCTCGCGCACCTCGTCCGCGAAGTCACGGTACTGATCCTCGTGGGTCCAGTCGGGAAAGCGCGCCGGTGAGATCGCCGGCGTTCCGGGCTTCAGGCCGCGCACCGATGCGATCTTCTCGGTGACCTTGTGTCCCGGGAGGTGACCGCCCGTGCCGGTCTTGGCGCCTTGACCGCCTTTGAAGTGAAAGGCCTGGACCCGCTCGAGCTTGTCGAAGGAGAAGCCGAAGCGACCTGAGGCGAGCTCGTAGAAGTAGCGTGAGCACTCGGCTTGCTCGTCGTCGAGCATCCCGCCCTCGCCCGAGCAGATGCCCGTGCCGGCCCGCTCGGCGCCGCGAGCGAGCGCTACTTTCGCTTCTTCGGAGAGCGCGCCGAAGGACATGTCGGTCACGAAGAGCGGGATCGCGAGGCGCAGCGGCTTCTTGGCGCGCGGGCCGATGACGAGCTCGGTCGCGACTGGCACGTCGTCGAGCTGCGGCAAGGTTGCGAGCTGGGCGGTGACGAACTGCAGATCGCTCCAGCTCGGCAGCTCGGTCCTCGGTACCCCCATGGCCGCGGCCGCGCCGTGGTGGCCCGTCTTCGTCAGCCCGTCGGTCGCGAGCTGGTGAATCAGGCCGACGTCCGGCTCGACCTCTGTGCCGTGGACGTCGGCGTAGCTGCCTTGATAAGCATCGCGGCGATACGGCTGCGGATTCTCACGCTCCCACGCGGCGATCTCGTCGGCATCGACGAGCACCGCACCATCCTCGACCCAGGACTGAAAACGATGCAGTCGCTCGTCGTTGTTGTACTCGCTGATGCCGGTCTTGAAGCGATAGTCCCAGTGATGGACGCCGCAGATGAGGTTGTCGCCGTCGATGAAGCCGTCGGCGAGCAAGGCGCCCCGATGATGGCAGCGCCCGTAGAGCACCGACACCTCGTCGTCCCAGCGGACGATCACGAGGTCGACGTTCTCGACCAAGGCATGGCGTGGCTCGAGGGGCTCGAGCTCAGTCCACTGGGCAACGCTCTGTTTGCGCATTTTCTCTCTCGTTCGGGGATGGTGGGAGACGCCCGATCATAAACGCTCGATGTCGGCCGGGTCGATCCAGAGCCAATCGAGTCCGGAGACTCGGTGCAGCGTTCCGCGAACGCGAACCGGCTCGGCCACGAATGGCAGCACGTCTTCGTTGCAGGGACCACCATCTTCGCTCGCCAGCACGACGTGTTGCTCCTGGCCGTCGGCGTTGCGCACGACGAGGATCGGCGGGACGCCGCCCTCGATGCAGATCTGGGCACACGCCCGATGAACTCGTCCGCCTCCCGGTCGCATGCGCCCGAAGTAACACTTCGAGTCCACGATCTCGCCAGTGAGCGTGACTGCGCGGGGCTCGGGTCCCGAGACGGTCAGCGAGTCCCGAATCTCGGGCGAGAGCTCGGCCGGCGCCAGGTCGGGCCCTTCGACGATGCGAGTGCCATCGCGCGTGAGCAGCGTGCCCGAGACGCGGACGCCTTGGCCATCGTCCAGCTCGCCGATCCGCGCGCCGCCCTTGCCGCTGCCGACGAGGAGGAGCGTACTGGAGCCGGTGGCGGTGGCCTGGACGACATGCGGATAGGGCCGCGCGCGGAACACGCCCCGGATTTCGGGCTGATCGCCGATCGGCTCGAGGCTCTCGCCCGGATCCCCGTGGAGCATCGACCAGCCGACCCCGGCGAGCAGCACGATCGTGCACAAGACGGCCGCCAAGACCGCCGTCGATCGACGAAGCCCCGGCGACATGGGAAGATACCCGACGAAGAAGTCCTTCTCGCGGTGACTCATGATCTCACTCCACATTCGCGCTTCGGCTCGGCGCGGACCCAGATCCGACCGTCTTGCTCTCGTACCTCGTATGTCGCCAGCTTCTCCTCGAAGGGCGGCGGTGCTTCCCCGGTCTCGGGCCGATACTGCCAGCCGTGCCAGGGGCAGGTGAGGCAACCGTCGATGACACGGCCCTCGGCCAAGGGGCCGCCCTGGTGGGCGCAGACACCCGAGACCGCATGCACCCGATCGCCGCGGCGCACGACCGCGATACGCTCGCTACCGGCTGCAGCGACGCCGACCACCACGTCAGGCGCGAATCGCTCGAGCGGACCGGCGTCGATCCAAGCGTCGCCCGCGGCGAGACGTACAAGCCGCACGTCTCGATCGATCGAGGCCGACTTGCGGGCCGCGGCGATGTGGAGCCCGCAGACGGTGAGGACACTCAGGGCCACGAGGGTCGTCCATCCGGGGCGTGCTTCGGACTGCATCGCGCCGAACGCGACGTGCATCACGATCAGGAGGTATCCGAGGTAAGCGCCGAAGTGCAGCGCCTTCCACGTCCGCGGACCGAGCACCTTCTGCCAGTAGTCGTGGCTGGTCGCCGCCAGAATGCCGAAGACGGAGAGCCCAGCGATGCCGAACAGGACGAACGGAACGGTCTGGGCGGTGAATGCCGTGTCGTACTCGAAGAGCGCTCGCCACTTCGAAGCCGAGCCGAAGGCATAGTAGGTGTCGATGACCTGCAGCCCATGATAGGCAGCGACGAAGAAGAAGATCACGCCGAAGTGCCGGCGGTTGTAGAGCAGCGGCAGGAAGCGACGATCGAGCCTCGCGAGCGGGCCGATCGAGAGGATCGTCGTCAGCATGAGGAAGGCGCAGCTCCCCCAAGCGCGAATGTCGACGAGCCAGCTCGAGTAGGTGTGCCCTTCGGCGCGTCCCAGATTGGCGACGGCCGAGAAGATCATCGTGTAGAGAACGACGCACGTGAGGACGATCGCGTCGTAGATCATCTTCTTGCGATTCCATTGAACCGCGACGTATCCGGCGCTCATCGATCGCCCTCCACCGCGGGTACGGAATCGGCCGGATAGCTGACGTGTTGGGTGATCGCCCAGGTCAGGGCGGCGAGGAGGAGAGGAGCCAAGAGCCACCAGAGTCGGCGGTGGAGCGTGCGCAGGTCTCGCGTCATGATCGCACTTCCTTCCGAGCTCGCCGCCAGGCGCCGATCAGCACCGGCCAGACAACGATGCTGCCCGGAAGGAGGAGAAGGCGGGCGGGAATGGAGACGGTCTGCCGGGGAAGCCGGTCGACGCCGGCGATGAGGAAGGGGATGGCGAACAAGAGGCCGAGGGCCGCATAGCCGGCGATGGCCCAACCGAGCAAGATCATGGCGAAGCTCCTCGTGCTGTTAGGCAAGTTTCGGCGGTTCGAGTCAGAAGGTGGCCAGCGGTTTCGTGGCTGCTCCAAGAAAAACCGGCCTCATGCACGAGTACGGGTCAGCCGGTGATTCGTGACCGGTGACCGTGGACCGGTGACCGACGATCGCTCAGCGCTTCTCGGCGAGGGCGTCGATCTCGTCCAGTCGAAATCGAACGGAGACGATGTATGGTTCCTCGCCCTCGGTCCAATGGCCATAGGTCGTGGCGACGAACGTGCCGTCCGGTAAGCACTCGAGGCCCGGGTAGGCACAGTCATGCGCTTTGGTGTTGTCCATCAAGCGCAAGCGGTACTGGCCAGGTTTGCCCTGCACGATGTCCTCGTAGGTACCGACCCACGCGACCCAGTCCCCTTCGGACGGGCTGTTCCAGCTCTTTGGCGTATTGTCACGAAACGAAAGGACCAGGCGGCCATCGGCTGCGTACCGCGCAACGTGCCGGTCGCCGGTCAGCTCGGCGGGCAGCTCGAGGGGCTCGGACCACGTGTGGCCTTCGTCTGTCGAGAAGACGACGTGAGAGTTCTTGCGCCGAGCGTTCTCGCGGAGGAGGAGCGCGATCTCCTGGCCATCGGGCGAGCGTAGGGCACCCGGCTCGCAGAGGTGGATGTCGCTGGAGGCGAAGATCGTCTCGGGCTGCGACCAGGTGAGCCCGCCGTCGGTCGAGCGCGATTGGAAGAGGGTCATCACCGGTGGGGTCTCGCGCTTCGAGCCCTTTCGAATGAAGCGACCATCATCGTGGAAGAGCGCGAGGTAGTGGCCGGCTCCCGTCTTCAATTCGATTACTGAGGACATCGTCACGATGCCGCCGAAGTCGCCGATCGGCTCGAGCTCGCTCCAGGTGAGACCATCGTCCTCACTCACCGACATGCGTATCGGGTAGAGGCCCGAAAAGAGAATGATGCGCTTCTTGCCTTCAGCGTCGACCACGCGATGCAGTGTCGGTGTCTCCAAGGACGTCGCCCAGCTCGCCGGTGTATCGAGGCGCTCGCTCCAAGTCTTACCGCCATCGCTGCTGCGCTTGTACACGATCGCACCGCGACCATGACCCTTGGGATAGACGCACAGGATCGTCCTCCCGTCCTCGAGCAGCAGCGTGGTCGGGTGTCCGAGATACTGCCCGTCCTCGCGATCGACGATGACCTGACGGCTGCGATCCTCGCTCAGGTCGATGACCGGGATGGCGAAGTCGGTCGTCTGGGGCTCCTGCATCCCGAGGACGTCGGCACTGCCGAGCAGCAACAGGCCGAAGGTCAGGATCTGAATGCGACGCGAGGTCATGGGACGTTCTCCAATCTCGGCGGGCTGGAGTGATCTGGGTGAGCCACGAGACTGAGGCCCCGAGTGATCGAGGTCAAGACGGGGTCTTCTTGTTTCGAAGGGAGCCATGGGACTTCGACGCCGGCTCTCACTCCAGGTCCTCGGGAACGATCGCTTCACCGCTGGTCAGCGCTCGCCGAACGATGTCGAACGTCATCTCGTCTCGGCGCTTCTTCTCCTTCGCGCGCGTCTCGCAGCTCTTGAGCGGTAGGGCGAGGCGATGGTTGCCTTCGAGCTGGTTGCGATGCCGCTCGAGGAAGGACCAGTAGAGAGACGTGATCGGGCACGTCTTCTTCGGATCGAACGCGCACTCTCCGCAGTAGTCGCTCATTCGGTCGATGTAAGCCGCGCCCGACACGTAGGGCTTGGTCGTCATCAGATCGCCGGTGGCGAACGTACCCATGGCGAGGACGTTCGGCTCGACCACCCAGTCGAAGGCGTCGATGTAGGCGACCCAGAACCAGTCGGTGAGCGCTCGGGGCGAGACGTCGAGGAGCGTCGCGATGTTCGAGAGCACCATCAGCCGCGTGATGTGGTGGCTCCAACCCTCTCGCCAGACGTCCTGCACGACGCGATCGAGGCAGTGCAAGCCCGAGAGTGCGTCTCCCCAGTACGCCGCCGGGAGCTCGCCATCACTGCTCAGGAAGCCGGGGCGTGCGCCGCCTGGCGCGGTTGGAGCGCGGGACTTCCAGGCTTTGCCGGTCGCCGGCTTCCAGCCGCCGTCGCCGGGCGACTTCGCAGGCGCGCTCTTCTGGTCCGGAAGCGTGCGAAAGCCGTCGGAGGCGCGATGCACATGGCGCACGAACTCTCGCCAGCCGATCACTTGTCTGAGGAAACCTTCTTTTGAAGGCAGTGGCAAATCGGCGTCGAGCACATCCTCGAGGATCTCGGCTGGCCAAAGGCGATGCAGATTCAGGAGCGGTGAAAGCCGTGTGTGGAAGAGACCGGACGAGTGGACGCTCATGGCGTCCTCGAAGGGGCCGAAGTGCTCGAGGCAGTGCTTCTTCGCCCAGCGCCAGAGCTCCTGGGCGTCGTCTCGCGTCGCCGGGAGATGCTCGAGATCGACTTGGCCGGGATGATCGCAGAAGCGTTCCTCGATGAGCGCCGCGACCTCGCAGGTGATCTCGTCGGGCTCGAAGCGCGGCGGCTCGGGCGCCTTTGGCTCGCCGCTCCAGGCCTTGCGATTCTCGGCGTCGAAGCTGAACTTGCCGCCGGTGGGCTTGCCGTCCTCCATCAAGTAGCCCGTGCGCTTCCGAACGCGGCGGTAGAAGGCGTCCATACGCCACGGCGGATCGCCGAGATCCTCGAAGTCAGCGTTCGTCGTCAGCCAGCCCGGATGAGGGCGCGCCTCCAAGATGCCGGCCTCGATGAGCTTGGCCAGCGCGTGACGCAGCTCTCTTTCGGCTGGCTCGTTGACCGTCAGAGCGCCAAGCTCTTCAGCGGCTTCTTCGAGCACCTCCTCGTAGGGGCGATCGCTGAAGCGGTAGTCGACCGGGATTCCCTTCTCGGCGAGCTCGAGTGCGAAGTGCCGCTGATTGGCGAGGATCAACGCGAGCTTCTGGCGATGGTAGGGGCGCTGACCGGCCTTCCAAGACGATTCGATGAAGTGGGCACCCACGGAGCCGTCGACTTGTGCGAGGAGCCTCTCGTGGAGCTGATCGTAGGGTAGGTACTGCCAGCGCTCCGGCGCCTCGTGGGCCATCGAGCCGAGGCGCTCGAGCAACGTGCTGGATGAAGGGTTTCGTCGATTCTTGGGCATGGCTTTCTGAATGTTGGTCGACAGTGGGAGCCTCACCGTTCGCCGCGAGCTCGAGCCGAGATGCAGGCCGGGCCGAGTCGCAGCCGTTGACACGGCGAGCGCGGGCCGATAAGCCGGGGCTCGGTCACGGCCCGTTCCGCCCCGCATGGAGAGCCTCCGATGACGGCAGCAACCTTTCGCATCTCGATCCTCCTCGCCAGCTTGGTTCTGAGCTGCTCACCTGCGATCGAAGCTCAGCCGAAACTGCTCGAGAGCGATATCGACGAGAGGGTGGCTCGCGTCGAGAAGCGGCTAGGCCTGAAGATCGCCGTCCACCCCAAGGACATCCCCGAGTGCACCTGGCCGCTCACCTTCGCGCCGGTCGACCGTGAGCAGCAAAAGTTGCTCGAGAGCTACTTGGACATCCTCGAAGAAGAGCTTGGCAAGTATCCCGCCGACTTCTTGAAGCGCACCAAGCTGAAGGTGGTGGCTCTCGGGCGTGGGCTCCAGTTTCGCAAGCAGCCCCGAGCGGCACTCCCCGACTACGTGAAGGAGACGCTCTACTACGACATCGATTATCTGGTCACTAGCGACGCGAGCTACGTGCGCCACGTCATCCATCACGAGTACTACCACATGATCGAGGAGGAGTGGAACGGCTCGGCTTACTACAAGGACCCTGCCTGGGCGAAGCTGAACGAGAGCGACTTTCGTTATGGCACGGGCGGTGTGAACGCTCGCAACGGCGATGTCAGCGTGTTCGATCATCCTCGGTCCGGATTCGTGAACGGCTACGCCATGTCGGGCCTCGAGGAGGACAAGGCCGAGGTGTGGGCCTCGATGTTCCTCGCCGAGCGCTGGAAGCTCGTGGGTCCTTGGGCCGAAGAAGATCGCCGCCTGGCGGCCAAGATCGCGTTCTTGGAAAAGGCCGCCAAGAAGGTGAGCCGTAAGATGGACGACGCCTACTGGAAGAAGCTGCGCCTCGGGCGCTGAAGGAGCTCTCCTTGATCTCGCTCACCGCGATCCTCCTGGCGGCCTCCGGCCTGGTCGTGACCCCCGACCGGCCGAACGTCGTCGTGCTCCTGGTCGACGATCTCGGCTGGACCGATCTCGGCTGCTACGACAGCGCGTTCTACGAGACGCCGCACATCGACGGCTTGGCCGCCGGCGGCATGCGATTCACTCAGGCCTACGCCGCGGCGCCCGTCTGCAGCCCCACGCGCGCAGCACTGATGACGGGCAAGGCCCCGGCCCGTCTCGACACGACCGACTACTTCGGTGCGCCGCAGCCCGCCGACTTTCGCTCGGGGCGGGGTCGCTGGTCCCAAACGCCGCTCATCGGCGCGCCGTACGTCGATGCATTGCCGAAGGCGGAGGTCACGTTGCCCGAAGCTCTCGGTGAGGCCGGCTATCGAACCGGGTTCTTCGGGAAGTGGCATCTCGGTGACGAAGGGTTCTGGCCGACGGACCAAGGCTTTGCGGTCAACGTCGCCGGCTGCCGATGGGGACATCCGAACAAGGGCTACTTCGCGCCCTACGGCAACCCGAACCTCGAAGATGGGCCTGAGGGCGAGTATCTGACGGACCGGCTCGCCGAGGAGGCGGTGACCTTCATCGAGCAGACCGAGGAGAAGCAGCCATTCCTCTTGTACTTGGCGTTCTACACGGTGCACACGCCGCTGCAGGCACCCGAGGATCGCGTTGCTACTTTTCGCGAGAAGAAGCAGCGCTTGGGCCTCTCGGCAGAGTGGGGCGAGGAGCCGCCGCGCAAGGTGCGGCGCAACCAGGAGCATGCGGTTTACGCCGCGATGGTCGCTAGCCTCGATCGCGCCGTCGGCCGGGTGCTGGACGCCCTCGAGGCCAGCGGCCGCGCCGAGGACACGATCGTGATCCTGACGTCGGACAACGGGGGCCTCTCCACGTCCGAAGGGCATCCCACCGCCAACGTGCCACTGCGCGCTGGTAAAGGCTGGCTCTACGAAGGTGGCCTGCGCGTACCGTTGATCGTTCGCTGGCCCGGACACGTTCGACCCGGCAGCGTGTCCTCCGTCCCGGTCATCAGCCAAGACCTCTACCCGACACTACTCGAGGCGACCGGTCTCGATGCCAAGCCCGAGCAGCACCTCGATGGCGAGAGCCTCGCCAGTGTCTTGAAAGAAGAGGCGCCTCTCAGCCGGGACACGCTCTATTGGCATTACCCTCATTACGGCAACCAGGGCGGCACGCCCGGTAGCGCGATCCGCGTCGGGCCGTACAAGCTCATCGAGCTCTTCGAGGACGGCCGCCTCGAGCTCTACGATCTCGTCCAAGACCTCGGCGAGCGCGAGAACTTGGCGGAATTGCAGCCCGAGCGCGTCCAGGCGATGAAGCAGAAGCTCGATGCTTGGAAGAAGCAAGTGGACGCCAAGCCCACCTCGCGTCGCACCGAGTAAGCAGAGACCGTCACTGGGAACGCGGGCGTCTCGCCCGCTCGGGCCGCGCAGCGGCCAGCTCTCCACCGGCTCGCCTGTGCGCCCCAACATAGAAGAAGCCGGGCCTCCCTTGGGAAAGGGAGGCCCGGCTCGAGAGAAGACACGATGCAAGCTCGATCAGTTTCCGAGATCGACGCGACGATCGGCGTTCAGGTCCAGGTCGATGCCCGCGACGGGGGAGCCGGTCTTCTCGGCGAGGAGGTGATAGCGTCCCGGCGCGAGTCCGGCGGTGGCGTAGTGGCCTTCGGGAGTGAGGCGCACGCGGCGAACGGTCTTACCATCGGCGTCGAGCAGCCGAACGTACCCACGGTTGGCAGCTTGGCCTTCGTGGAGCACGCGTCCCTCGAGGGCGAGTCCTGCCTGAAGCCGGCTCGCGATCTCGGCACCGGCCAGTCCATTCGCCACGAGCACGCGCTCGCTTCGGTCGCTGCGGTACTGACCGTGTGCGAGCAGCAGCCAGTACTCGCCGTCTGCGACACCATCCAGCTCGTAACGGCCCTCGCCGTTGGTGCGACCCGCGGCGACGGTAGCCAGGCGGTCGGAGCCGAAGCGGAGCTTCGGAGCATCCGTTTCCGAGCCGGCTCTCACGAGGCAGACGCTTACATTCGCGAGGGGCGCGCCGTCCGGTCCGAGCACGCGTCCGGTGACCGTCGCGCCGGGGCGCAGCTCGACCTCGATGAGTGAGGTGGTCGAGACCTCTTTGGGCTCCTCTGGGCGATAGCCATCGGCCGTGACCTCGAGTTGGAGCTCGTTGCCTGCGGCTCCGCTCACTTCGAAGCGGCCGGTCGCGTCGGTGGTCGTGCGCCAGCTCCTCGACTCATTCGAGAGGCGAACGCGCGCGCCGGCGATCGGGGCACCGCTGCGCTGATCGACGACGCGGCCACACGCCGGCAGGCTCGCTCGCAGGACGACGGTCAGCGGCTCGTCCGTGCGCACCTCCTCCAGTCGAGTAGAGGAGAATCCGCGGGCGGTGACCCAAACGCTCAGCCCATTCGCGCACACGTTCTCGGCCGTGAAATGACCGGCCATGTCACTCGTCAGGGCGAGCTCGCCGCTGCGGCTCCGAAGGTGCACCGTGGCACCGCTGATGGCCGCACCCGACTCGTCGACGACTTGCCCGAGGAGCTGCTCGGACCAGGTGAGCTGCCACGCGACGCTCGTCTCTCCCGAGTCACCGACTTGCAGATCCTGAACCAGGTCGGCGTAACCCTCGGCCTCGACCTTCAGGCGGACGTTCCCCGACAGCAATCCTCGCAGCTCGAACTGACCTTCATCATCGGTGTTCGCTGAGCGCTCGAGGTCGAGGAGTTGATCGGGACGCATCGGCACGAGCGAGATGGTCGCTCCCTCGATCGGCTGCCCGGCTTCACTGCGGATCGAGCCTGTCACGGCCGCACCGGCATCGAGGGTGATGATCACGTGGTCGCTCGCGAGAATCCCATCCCGGGTCGTCGCTCGCCAGTCCGGGTGACAGACCTGGATCGAGAACGGTCCGTCGCCGTCGGTCGCGAATTGACCGGAGGCGTCGCTCGACATCGAGAGGGGCTCGGTCCGGCCTTCCGAGCGGATCACGACGCGAGCACCGGTGATGGCCTCTCCCGAGGTCGACACGATCTGACCCCGGAGCCGCGGCGACATCGGCTCGGTGGGCTCGAAGTCGCCGGTGGTCGGCTGGGCGATCGTCTGCACGTTCTCAGCGCTCGGAGCAGCGACGGGCAAGATGCGCCGCGCGTCGCCCGAGTCGGTGCGACTGGCCAACGGTGACATCGGCTCGGCGATGGCCGTCGGCTCGGAGACCGGCTCGAGTGGCTCGACGGCGAAGCGGATCGGTCGGGCCATCGGCTCGATCTCGTCGCTCACCATCATCGTGATCGGCACCGCGGCGCCGACCAGCGTGCCGGCGATCAGGAACAGGTTTCGGGTGACGTGGCTCGACATGACTCGGCTCCGATGCTGGGTGTCTTCTCGTTCGTGTCTCGCGGTGTCTGTCATCACCGCACCCGGCTGAGGCCCGTGCCGGGCACGACCGAACCGTTCCGCTCCAAAAAACTTCGCGCAACCAAAGGAAAGATGCGGAAGCCGAAGCTTCCGCAAGAGCTCTCCCGAATCCCCTTTCGAGCTCAGAGGCGTTGTCCGCTGAGGTTGACCGGTGCGGTGCAGTCGAAGAGTCCTTCGATCTCCAGGGACTGGGATCCCGTGCCGGTGAAGGTGTTGCTGTCCGAGTTGACTTCGAGGCGATACTGCTCCTTCACGCGGACGCTGAGGCCGGTGTCCGGATCGGTCTCGACCCGCTCGGTGGAGAGGGTGATCACGTTGCCGGCGATGGTGCCGTCGATCGGGTCGCCGTTCTGCGGGATGATCTGCACGTTGGTGCCGTCCTGGATCATGTCCACCTGGTCGTCCTGCTCTTCCACCTGGCCACCGCAGTCTTGCGTGTCGACGAACAGCGTCACGGCCCAGGTACCGTTGACGTCGACCGTCGCGGCGGGCGGAGCGAAGGAGCTTCCACCGCCGCCGCCGCTGCAAGCGACCATGCTGACGAGACCGAGACCGAGGACGAGGAGGCTGCTGGCGCGGCGGATGATATTGGCGTTCATGTGTATTCTCTCTTTCGAATCGTTGTTGGCATCGTCATGGCGAGCCACTCGTGGCCGCCGTCAACGTGCTGAGGCCCGGCCCCGAAGCGAGCGAACCGGAGATTCGAAGAAATGATCTGAGCCGTCGCGGAGCAAAGGCAGCGCGCCGTTCGCGCGAGCGGTACCGAATCGGTGCAAGGCTCCGTTGCGCCGACTCGACGCCCCTCGAATTCAGGTTAGGAGGGGAGGCTCCGGCGCCACTTCGGGAGGCGCTCTCCGACGTCCCTCATGGAGCCCCAGCCGGTGCGATCGCTCACGGTGAAGCGATCGCGAAGCAGCAGAAGATCGAGAAGGAAGAGGAGCGGGACTGACGGGGGGAAGCCGCCTTCCATTCACGTCCGAAAATGGCCAGCCTTCCGACCCGGATGGCGGTAGAAGTGAGGACATGATCCTCGATGCCGACATCTGCTATCGCGCAGTTCAAACGCGCGATCCCCGCTTCGACGGGCGGTTCTTCTCGGCCGTGAAGACGACCGGGATCTACTGTCGCCCGCTGTGCCCTGCGCGCACGCCGCGCCGCGAGAACATGGAGTTCTATCCCTCGGCGGCGGCTGCCCAGGAAGCCGGGTTTCGGCCCTGCCTCCGCTGTCGACCCGAGGTCGCGCCCGGCAGCCCGGCCGGATGTGGCACGGCCGCGACCGTCACCCGTGCACTGCGACTGATCGAGAACGGTGCCCTCGACACGGGCGACGTCCCCGCGCTGGCGCTCCGTCTCGGAATCGGCGAGCGCCACCTGCGCCGCTTGTTCCTCGAGCATCTCGGTGTCGGTCCGCAGGGTGTCGCTCAAACGCGACGCATCCTCCTCGCACGAACGTTGCTCGAGCAGTCCGAGCTCACGATGACCGGTGTGGCGCTCGCCGCTGGATTCTCCAGCGTCCGGCGCTTCAATGGCGCCATGCGCTCCACGTACGGATGCGCGCCCGGCGAGCTGCGACGGCGCCGGCATCGCAGAGCCCGGAGTCGGTTGAAGGCCCGCCTGGCTTTTCGTCCGCCGTTCGATTGGGAGGGACTCCTCGCGTTCCTGGCGCCGCGAGCTCTCCCCGGAGTCGAGCGGATCGATCGAGGGCGCTACGAGCGTACGGCTCGCTTCGACGAGTCGATCGGGCGGATCTCCGTCTGTCGGTCGAAGACGAAGGACGAGCTCGATGTCGAGATCGATGCCGAGCTGAGCCCGTACCTGAGCACCATCCTGGCGCGGCTCCGTCGCCTCTTCGATCTGCGCGCCGACTCCGAGGAGATCGACGCACATCTGGCCTCCGACCCGGCTCTGGCGAAGAAGCTCCGGTCGGGTCGCCGAGTGCCCGGCACCTTCGACCCGTTCGAGCTCGCCGTTCGCGCCGTGCTCGGCCAACAGGTCAGCGTGGCAGGTGCCACCACCTTGGCCGGCCGCCTCGTGCGAGAGCTCGGGCAGCGGATCGCCGACACCGACGAGCTCAGCCATCTGTCTCCGACTCCGGAGGACGTTAGCCAGGCCGATCTCTCTTCGATCGGATTGACGGGCGCTCGGCAGAGGACACTCCGAGCGCTCGCATCGGCGACCCTCGATGGCGAGCTGGACTTGGAGGCCTCGCCCGATCTCGACGGCGTGGTCGATCGGCTCACCGCCTTGCCCGGCATCGGTGACTGGACGGCCCAGTACATCGCCATGCGAGGCTACGGCGAGACCGACGCCTTCCCGGCCGGCGACCTCGCCCTTCGCCGTGCGCTGGGCAGAGAAATGTCGGCGGCGGCACTTCGAAGGCGTGCGGAGACATGGCGGCCTTGGCGCGCCTACGCCGCGATGACCCTTTGGCAAGGAATGAGCAAATGAAGTCAGTGCATCGAAGCTTGCAGAGCCCGATCGGTCCACTGCTCCTCGTCGGGAACGCGGACGGATTGCAGCGCATCGACTTTCCGAGGAACGGTGAGCCGGCGCCACCCGATCTGGGCAGTCGACCCGATACGGAGGGTGTGCTGGGCGAGGCGGCCCGTCAGCTCGAGGAGTACTTCGCCGGACGGCGCCACACCTTCGAGCTGAAGTTGAATCCGCGCGGGACGGACTTCCAGAAGTCGGTCTGGCGCGCGTTGCTCGAGATCCCGTTCGGAGGAACGACGAGCTACGGCGAGCTGGCGAAGAAGCTGGGCCGACCGACGGCCAGCCGCGCCGTGGGCGCCGCGAACGGCAGCAATCCCATCCCCATCATCGTCCCGTGCCACCGCGTGATCGGCAAGAACGGTCAACTCACCGGCTACGCTGGCGGCCTTCCGATCAAGAAGCAGCTCCTCGAGCACGAGGCGAATGCCTCGGTGGGTGGCTGAGCGAACGAGTCGAAGCCCGGGCGAAGCCCGGGTTTCGTTGACCTCGCGTCCATGGAGTGCCCAAGTCGGAGCGAGCCAGTGACCGAGTCAGTCGATGAGAGCTTTGCGCAAGCGAGCTTGGGCCAGGGGCAAACCGTGCCGGCAAGACAGCGCACGGCGATGGAGTGCCCAAGCCGAGCGAGCCAGAGACCGAGTCAGTCGGTGAGAGCTTTGCGCAAGCGAGCTTGGGCCGGGGGCAAACCGTGCCGGCAAGACAGCGCACGGCGATGGAGTGCCCAAGCCGAGCGAGCCCGTGACCGAGTCAGTTGGTGAGGGCTTTGCGCAAGCGAGCTTGGGCCGGGGGCAAACCGTGCCGGCAAGACAGCGCACGGCGATGGAGTGCCCAAGCCGAGCGAGAAAGATACCGAGTCATGCGGTGAGAGCTTTGCGCAAGCGAGCTTGGGCCGGG
>JAVJTD010000231.1:0-17001 GCA_040219065.1 Planctomycetota bacterium | reverse complement strand
CCGAGATCGTCGAGCGAGACGCCCGAGAGATCGACGCCGAGATCTTCGAAGATCGCACGGCCACCAGTCAGCACGGCCAAGTCCTCGAGCATCGCTTTGCGGCGGTCGCCGAAACCAGGCGCCTTGACCGTGCTGACTGGTGGCCGTGCGATCTTCGAAGATCTCGGCGTCGATCTCTCGGGCGTCTCGCTCGACGATCTCGGCCGGGCCAAGAAGGTCATCGTCAACAAGGACAGCACGACTCTCATCGAGGGCGCGGGCAAGAGCGCCGCGGTGAAGGGGCGTATCGAGCAGATCAAGAACGAGATCGACCGCACCACCTCGGACTACGATCGCGAGAAGCTCCAAGAGCGTCTCGCCAAGCTGTCCGGTGGCGTCGCGCAGATCAACGTCGGCGCGGCGACCGAGGTCGAGATGAAAGAGAAGAAGGCGCGCGTCGAAGACGCGCTGCACGCGACCCGGGCGGCCGTCGAGGAGGGAATCCTTCCGGGCGGTGGCGTCGCTCTCATTCGCGCTTCGAAGGCGCTCGACAAGCTCAAGCTGACGGGTGACGAAGAGATTGGCGCCGGCATCGTGCGCCGGGCTCTCGAAGCCCCGCTCAAGCAGATCGCCACGAACGCCGGCTTCGATGGCTCGGTCATCGTGCAGCAGGTCCGCTCCGCCAAGAAGGACACTGAGGGCTTCAACGCTGCCAACGGTGAGATGGTCGACCTGATCCAGGACGGCGTCATCGATCCGACGAAGGTGACCCGCACCGCGCTGCTGAACGCGGCTTCGATCGCCTCGCTGCTCCTCACGACCGAGGCGATCGTCTCGGAGATCCAGGAGGAAAAGAAGGCGCCGGGCGGCTCGGGCGGCGGCATGTACTGATCTCGGGTCGTCCGATCCGATTCGACATCGCGGGCCGAGGTCCTCAGGGGACCTCGGCCCGCTTCTTTTTGGCCGAACCACTTGGGATTCTTCTCTCTCCAACCTCCCGAAGCTGTAGGAGCTGCGGGACATTTCGATCCACTGGCCAATTGCCTGGTCCCCAGAGGGGGCGTATACTCCGAAGCTGGTAGCGGTCTGCGCGCTTCTCCGGCCGTTGAGCGTTTCCTGCCAAGAAGAAAACGGTGTCTTTGGGGGAAGGCACGGCCTCGTCATGGAGAGAGTGAACATCATGATCCGCCAGCATGAATCGATATGGATGGCCTTCCTGCTGCTGGCAGGACTGACGATACCCTGCGGCAGCTCACGAGCCGACTTCAACGCCGATGGTGGTGACCTGCTCGTGCCTCAAGCGACGTCGTACACCCAGGAGTACGGCCGTGTCGCCTGCAACCCGACGGGAACTCTCTTCGGTGTCGCGTTCGAGTCCGTCGTGAATCACGACGTGTACGTGCGCCTCTTCGATCACGCGGGGGCGGCCCTCACCGGCGACATCCTGGTCAACCCGACGCTGAACAATTACATCCAGGACGAGCCGACCATCGCTTTCGACGCCGCCGGCAACTTCATCGTCGCGTGGTCCGACCGAAGCGCCTTCGACGGCGACTCGATGGGCATCTTCGCCCGGATCTTCGATTCGTCGGGAAACCCCAAGGGACCCGAGTTCCAGGTCAACCTCAACGGCGCCGAGTCCCAGTGGGAGCCGAACGCGACCGCCTTGCCCGATGGTGCCTGGGCGGTCACCTGGTCGGGCACCTTCAGCGGTGACGCCTTCTTTCGCATCTTCGAGCCGAACGGCACGCCCCGCACCGGGGATGTCCAGGCCAACACCCTCACGAACAATGCGCAGATCGACACCGAGATCGCCGCGAATCGCTCAGGAGAGTTGTTCTTGGTGTACATCGACTACGGTGGTCACGGAGGTGTCGGCACGGCGACGAACGTCTATGGCCGGCGATTCGACTCCCAAGGTCAAGCGCTCGATCCGGCCGAGTTCCTCGTCAACGAGAACACTCTCAGCGGCGACCAGCGCGACGTACGGGTCGGTGCCGACGGATTCAACGGTTGGGTCCTCGTCTGGGAGGATCGTCTCAACGACGGAAGCGGCAAGGGCATCTACGGTCGGCTCTATCGGGACAGCACGCCTCAGGGTCCCGAGTTCCTCGTGAATCAAACGACGGAAGACGACCAAGCGCTCCCGGCTCTGGCCGTCGATTGGATGGGCAATTTCGTCGTAGCCTACGAATCGTGGCAGAGCGGTGACAGCGACATCCTCGCCCGTCGCTTCGACGCTAGCGGACAGCCGCTGGGAGCCGAGTTCCTCGTCAATCAGAGCCCAACCGGCAGCCAGATCAATCCGAGCGTCGCCGTTGACTGGGCAGGCCAGGACTTCGTCTTCGTCTACACCGGGCCGGGTGCGGCCTCGCAAGACGTCTTCGTCAGGCGTTTCCGCAATGAGCCGGTCAAAGTTGTCGGCCCACCGGCACTGGGCGCTTCGTTCCAGCTCGCGCTCGATTTGCCGAGTGGTGCCGGACTGACCTACCTGGTCGTCGGCTCACTTCAGACCAGCCCGGGTATTCCGCTCCCCGACGGCCGGCACCTCGACCTGGCCAACGACGTCTTGTTGGCCTCGACTCTCGCGTTCCCAAACTCAGGGCCCTACTTCTTCAACTTCCAGGGCACGCTGGACGCCGCCGGTCAAGCCACCGCGACCGTCGCGATCCCGAACGACCCGCGCCTTTCCGGCTTGAACGCTTACTTCGCGGTGATCACCCTCGACTCGGGCTCGCCGGGCCTCTTCTCGGCCTTGCGGCACGTCACCGAGTCGATCCTGGTCTCGATTCCCTGACTACGCGATCCGTGAGGAAGCGGGTCAGCGGAGACCCGCTTCGTACTCGAGCGTGAGCTGATACCAGGGATTGCCTCGGATCTCTCCCTTCGACCGCTGGTGCTCGACGATCTCCTCGGCCACCTCGTGGTACCGAGGATCGCCTGTCTGGATCGTCGTCAGGGTCAAGAACTCGGCCGTCCAGGTCGCGGTTCCGTTCTTGGTGCCGCTGTAGGTACCGCCTTCTTCATAGATGTCGAGTGAGTAGATGAAGCCTTCGCCCGGGATCCAGCCCAGCTCGAGCATCAGATCGGCGGTCTCTCGCATGTATGCTTTGAGCTCGTCCGAGCGAATCTCATCGGTCTTGCCCGCACGCCGGCGCCGTTCGAGCTCGGTCAGGTAGCGACCGACGCCGATCCCACCGATGGCAGACATCCAAGGACGGAACTCGTCGTAGTTCGTGATGCCCTTCTGAACCTCACCGTAGAGCCAGAGCGGCTCGAAGTCGTGTGTCGCCCAGCCGTCGTCCAGGATGCGCCGGGTGCCGTTGCGCATCATCGCGAGCTGCACGAGATGAGTCAGTGAGACCCAGTATCGTTCGCGACCGGTCAGCAGGTACGCGTCGAGCATGGCGCGGGCGCACCAGCCGAAGGTCCGACCCGTGTGGGCCCACGTGTCCCAGTCCCAGAAGATGCGATAGGTCTTGAGTGCCTCGACGACCTCGACGATCGATTCGAGCGCCTTGGGGTGACCGGTCAGAAGGTACCAGTCCCGCAAGTCGTCGATCGTCATGTGCTCCATGTCCCACCCGTTCCACGCGTGTCGGCGGTGGGTCTGCCAGGGCGCGTAGTCCGAGGGGATGTTCCTTCGCGCTTCGGCGCCCGGGCCAGAGCCCTCGAGAGACCAAGCGCCGTCGTAGAATCGATCGCCGGGGAAGTCGGCGGACTCGAACTCCGATTCGAAGGTGTTCCAATGGTAGGGGCGCATGTTCATCGAGATGAGGAGCTGGTCCTCCACCCAGTCGATGTGAGGCCGGTGGCCCGTTTGCAGATACGGCAGCAGGTAGCTGAACCGATTGCGCGGGCTCCCCGTGGTGTGGGTCGAGTGGTGCACTTCACCGTACTCGCTCCAGCCGTAGAAGTACGACGTCGGCCCCAGCGAAGGCAGTCCAGTCCCCGCAGGCACTGGCATGATCGCCCCGAAGTCCCCGAACGCGTGGGTCGAGCGGAGGTAGTCGGAGTCAAGGCTGGTCAACAGAGGCTTGTTGAAGGCATCCACCATCGCTTCGGTCTCCTCAGGATCCGTGTTCCAAGTGAGGAGAGTCTTCGCACCGAGATGTTGACCATCGTCCAGCCAGTAGTCCCCGGGCGGGAGGATCCAGTTGCGGATCACGTCATCGGTCACCTCGACGGCCTTGGGGAACGTCTGCCACGCGCGGCGCGTCGCCATGGCGAGGCTCTTGCTCTCGTTGCCTGCCCAGGCCCAAAGATCCGGTCTCGGCTCGGCGGTGTCGTAGTAAACGCTCGCCGGGAGATCGAGTTGATCGCCGTCCTCACCGTGCGCCCAGACCGGATGGACACCATGCCGCAGCTCGACTCGGTAGGACTTGAAGGACACGCTCCCCAAAGGGCGCGTCGTGTAGGAGTTCTTGAGGAACCATTCGACGACGACGCGTCGTTGACCATGGAAGAAGCGAACGTAGGCGGTGGTCCAGAGGAAGTCGCGTCGGATGCCCTGACCCGGGTACGTTCGGTGATAGGCCTCGACCCGGAACATCGTGCGAATGGGCCCGCGCTCGAGGATCTGGATACGCGGGCGCGCCATGTAGTACTCCTGGTCGAAGCCATCCGTGAGGATCACGCGTAGGAGTCCGAAGCCGAACAGCCCCCGGAGGGTGTTGGCGTCGAAGATGGCATTGCGTCCCACGTACGCCCGGGGCGTGTTCCCGAGGCACAGCTCGTAACGCCTCTCGGTGAAGGCGGGAACGGTCGCGTTGAATACGATGAGCAACGTGCGAACGGAGGCTCCCGGCGTCCAGTAGGCGAGGACGCGGTGCTGGGAAGGGATCTCCTGCCCTGATGCCGTGCGGATGTACACACGGGGGACGTCTTCGCTCCGAAGCATGCCTTCGGCGAAGGGCACTCCGATGGAGACGGCCTCCCCTTCGCGGCCGAGGGCGGTGTCGTTCGACACGCGAACATCGAGAAGGTACTCGTCAGCGCGCGCTTCCGCCGCCACCGCGAACATCAGAAGGAGACTGCCAATCAGACGATAACGCATCCCGACCTCGGCTTTCCGGCTTCCGCTCTCTCGCTGCAAGTTCCGACTGCGACGCGCTTCCTTCGAGGGACTCCATCGGAAACGTGGGTCGCGCGGCTTGAGTGGAAGATCGGCTTCGAACGGGACTGCCAGTGATCAGCGAAGATCGGGGCGATGGCGGTAGATTCGGATCGTCTCGAGCTCGGTGAGGACCTCGGGGTCGGTCTCCTCGAGGGCCTCGAATCCGGCGCAGTTCACGAGGGACGCCTCGTTGAGCGGGTTCGGGATCTCCTCGACCAGCTCGAGAGAGTCGGAGCTCGAGTCGAGGTAAGCGCGAAAGCGCGGCGCGTGGATCGTTCGCAGATCCACGACGAGGTACCGGACATTGCCACTCTCGAGCAGCTCGAAGGCGCCCGGCTCGTCGTAGCAGATCGGCTCCCGCTTCGAGTCGAGCAAGTACATCAAGATGGCGTGCTGGGTGACGAGGAGGTCTCGGCCCTCCGAGACCGGATCCGCGACCAGCACCTCGGCAGCCCGGGCGTAGCCGCGATCCGTGACTGCGAGCGTGTCCCTGGACCTCCAGAGCTCGGCGCCGAAGAGCACGATCGCTGCACCGAACGAGGCAATCACGGCTTGGCGGGCGTGACCGCGATGCTCCCACACGGCGAGCAGTCTCGAGATCGCGAGTCCGGCAGCCAGCGCAATCGGAATCGTCAATGGCAACGGGAGCCGAGGGTAGTTCTTGTACATGGGCAACGTCGCCGAGAAGAGAGCGGCCCAGGCGAGGATCCAGAGGTGCTCCCGGCGCCGCGCGACGAGCATCCAGACGAAGCCGGCCGCCCCCATCATGAGGGTGATCGGCGAGATCCAGTGGGTCAGACAAGCGAGCACGTACCGAGCGGTTTGGGGCACGAGATAGAGTCCCGGGTCGGGCAGCCACTGGGATCGGTTCGCTCGAAACTCGGGGATCCCGACCGTGCGAGAGATCCAGATCAGGAGGAGAGCCAGCGGGATTAGCACCACGCCACCGGCGATCCAACTTCCTTTCCATCCTCGACGAAGAGGCTCCCGCGAAGGACCGCCACCTCCCCAGCCGAGGCTGCTGAGGGCGGTGACCATCGCGAGCACGACGAGAGGGAAGAAGCCGTGGTACTTGGTCAGCAGCGCGGCACCGGACCACAGTCCGCCGATCACGAAGCTCCGCGCGCGTCCTGAGCGAAGGCCAGCCGCGAGCGCCGTCACCGACAAGGTGAAGAAGAGAAGATAAGGCCCGTCGGTCAAGGGCTGCCGCGAGTAGACCAGTGCATACTCCATTGCGGCGTAAGCAGCCGTCGCGAAGGCTGCTGCAGGCTTGCCCAAGAGCTCCGCTCCCAGGCGGTAGATGGCGAGGAGGGTCAACGAGCCGATGGCCGCGGCGATGGCGATGGCGACCGTATCTTTCGGGCCGAAGAGATCGAAGCCCAATCCGTTCAAGGCCGGAACCAGAGGCGGAGCATAGAACGGGAGGATTTCACGGCGACCGTATGGGCCAACCTCGAGCGGGGCGGCGGTGTAGGTGCCGGCATCCCAGTGGGAGATTCCGATCGAGGACAGGTCATGAAAGCGGACAATGGTTCCGGCGAAGATGGCAAGCGCCGCCAACCACGGTGCCCATCGATCGAGGGCGGGTGTGTCGGTCGAGATGTCTGCTCGCGGAGTGGTCACCGGTTTTGACTTCGAAGAGTTGGGGTGATATATACGGCGGCTGCGGGCGACTGAGGGCTTCAGTGTTCTAACCCTGCGGACGATAGACATCTACGGTTGATGAATCGTCGAGTGATGACCAAGGCGCGAGGCGTCCGAAATGATCCAGTGCGTGACTTGCAACACTTGCCCGATCCGCGATCGGTGTCAGGAGGTTTGCAGCACCGTTTCGGCGCTACTCCCGTCGATGGAACAAGGGCGAGTCGATGCTGAAGATCTGCCGCGCCTCTGGATCGGTCGCATCACCACGCACCTGATCCTGGACTACGAGGACCTGCTCACGGACCGACAGAAGCAGGTGGTCGGCCTCTATTACCGGCAGTCACTCCTGCAGCGAGAGATCGCGGAGATGTTGGGCATCTCCCAACCGGCGGTCAATCAGATTCTCTCCGACGTGCGTCGGAAGGTCTGGAAGATGTACAAGAAGGCGCGCACTTTCCGGCAGGACAAGAAACCAGGAAAGAAGCCGGCGTCGGCCGGCTGATTCGAGCGCGCCCTGAAGGCTGTCCGGAAAAAGGTCAAGAGCCGCTCGGTCGCTCGACCTGCACGAAGAGATGGTCGTCCAACCGATTGATGTCGACGCTTCGCAGAGTGAACCCGGCCCTTCGTAGCTCCGCCGAGATGGACGACCACGAGACGGATTCACGGGTCGTGGTCTCGTTGCGGCGCTCGAGTACCCAGAGTCGTCCTCCGGGCCTCACACGCTCCAGCAGGAGCTCGAGAGGGGCCCTTGCCTCCGTCGCGCGAAGCGCGTCCAGTTTGCTCCAGCAGTCGATCAAGAAGATCTCGTCGTAAGGCTCGGAGTCGATCGGCGCGGAGATCGTCTGCAAGTCGATCAACGAGACCGATCCTCGAGGTCCGCTGGCTTCGCGGAGGAATGGCTGCCACTCCGAATGGCGGCCAGCGACACCGATCCGTGCGCCTTCACTCAAGGCGATCTCTGGGGAGAGCAGCCGAACGGCGATCTCGAGGCTTTCGTCCGTGGGACCAGCCATCGGGGGCTCGTCAGTGCGTTGCCCACTCGTCTGCGGCTGAACTGATCCCGGGCCGGCACAAGCCAAAGCCGCGCCAGCGAGAGCCAGGCCCCAGATCCATCGTCGCGTCGCCATCATTCTCGCCACTCCTCGATTTCAGGTGAGTCAACAGGGCGTCCATCGAGGCAGCGATTCTGCCGGTGATTCAGCCCGAGCAGGATATCGGGAGCTTGGAGCCAAAACCTGACGGTTATCGAGGAGAAATCGAAGAAGGAGGTGTGGAAGAGGGGCGGATCCAGGCGAGAGGAAGGGGGACCGGGTAGGCCAAAAATGAAGCCTCGTCACCGCCTCCCGGCGGTAACGAGGCCCAAAGTGAAAGGAGGAGTTACCATGATCACCGGAAGAATAGCCCTCATGTGCTGAGTTGGCAAATCCACCCCTGCAAAATTCGGCGAATCTTGAGAATCGAGCGAAGATTCGACTTGGATTTGTGGTTCAAGTATATGACCACCATGGACTTGTGATCATTTTCCCGAGTGCTGGCTCACGAGGTCGAAACGCGTGGGGGCGACCTCTTGCCGAAGCTCGAAAGCCATTGTCTCGAGAGGACAAGAGCCGTAGGCAAGGCATCGGGAGCGACTCGGCCTTGCTTCGGCTTTCAGCGCTTTCGACGAGGCCGGCTCTTCGAGGCCTTGATCACCGTGCTGATGGAGTCCACCTGGCGCTCCCGGTCGATGGGGCTCGCCGCGGGGTCGTAGTCGAAGTCGAAGTCGAAGATGCGCCTCAGGATGTACAGAGAAGCCCAGCGTGTCTCATCGTCGACCTGCTCTTGCTGGAGGTTTCGGGTCAGCTCCTGGACGATCTTTGGATACTGGCGGTGGTAGACCTGCAGACCTCGCACGATCCCCGGATGTACGGGAACTCGGTGGAGCTTCGCCAGGAGCCAATCGATGTCCTTCTCGGAGCCCCGACGCAAGCGCCTCTCGAGGAGCTGGGTCCGTGAGCCTTCCTGGAGATCGGAGAACAGGCGGTCGATGCTCTCACGGTACTCGTAGCCGAATGCCAGGCTCAGGCACTGTCGCGTCACGCGATTCGCTTCAGTGAGCCGAATGAGCTGCCCGCCGCCCTTGTCGGCGATTCGCTCGAGGGCCTCGACCGCTTGGCCGTCCTCGTAGCCGAAGGACGATTGGTCGCCGGTGTAGATGGCGCTCACGATGTGATCCGCACCGCCGCGGGCGGATCGATGGAAGCGCGAGACGACTTCGTCGATCTTGCGCATGGTGCGCGAATGCGGCGGCGCGTCTCCGATGAGGACGATCACCTGCTGCGAGCGTTCGCTCCATGGCATGGACTTGATGGCCGATTCGAGTCCTTCGAGCACTGCCTCGGGCACGTCACCGCCGCCGGCCGCCTCGATCCGATCGACCCAGTTGAGGATTTGATAACGAGAGCGTGTGAGCGGGAGCTGTCGAACGACGTAGTCGTCGCCATGATCCCGGAAGGTCACCACGCCAAGCCGGGCATGCGGGACGATCCAGGTCAGGATCGTGATCATCCGATCGAGCGACTGTTTCACGTCGTCGATGACGTTGGCCATGCTCGAGGTGCTGTCGAACACGAAGACGATCTCGACGCCTCGCTGACGCAAGTCGGTGACACGATCGCCGAACGCCTTGCCGGCCGATCCCCGAAGGAGCTCGTCACCTCCCGATCCGAGGAGTGCGCCTGAGCGGGCTCCGGCGCCGAACATGTCCTCGGGTCCCAACAGGTCAGCGGCGTCCGCCTTGGGAAGCTCGATGGGATCGGGCAGGCTGCTCTGCAGCTCGGGCTCGGCGAAGGCGGGCTCCTCCTGCGTCCATTCCGGCTCGAGCGGCTCCATCTCGACCCTCTCCAAAGGCTCGATGGGATCCTCCAGAGACAGGCCGGCTTGCAGCACGGGAGCCTTCGGGGCCGGGGTTCGGTTCCAGAATGGCTGCTCCCAGAGTATCCACAGCAAGAGGGCGTGCACCGCGATCGAAGTGGCCATCCAAGGTGCTCGCCGCAGCTCGCTGAGGAACACCTCGGAAAAAGTTTCTCGCCGGAATCCCAAATGATGGACTTCGGGAGAGGAGTCGGCGTCGCAGATCGAACTGGGGAGGGTGGCCGAGCTGGGCGGAGGCGAGGATGCGTCGGAGGCCTCCTGGAACTGCAAGGACAGAGCACCCACACCGATCGTGTCTCCCGGCCGAAGCCAGCGCTCTCGTACTCTCTCGCCGTTCACCTCGCAGCCCGACCGTTCCAGGTTGACCAGCAGGGCGCCTCCCGCGTCGATGCGAATCTCGCAGTGTCGAGCCGCGACGCTTTGGTGGCGCAGGCAGATGCTGTTCTGAGGTGAGCTGCCTATGGTGACGGGCGTGGTCTCGATCAGGTAGCTCGCATCATGATCCGATCCGGCGATCGCCAATCGGAATCGCCGGATCGAGGAATCGAGGCGCGGGCTCGTCGGTGCATTCGGAGATCGGGACATCGCGGTGTCCGCAGGCGGTGGGCGAGCGAGCGAATCGGAGGGTATTCGGGGTCGCTCGGTGATGCTTCCATTCTGCCGAGAGCAGCCTCGTGATCGCACCAGCCGGCCCGAGCTGGAAGCCGCGAGCTTCTCTCGATTTCTCCGAGACCAAGTCTAACAGCCCGCCCGAGGGCGTCCAAGGTTCCGCCTCCGTGCTTCGAATCCTCCTTTCGATCGGCGAAAAGGTCCGATTCTCCCAAGTCGAATCAGTGGGAGACGGGGCTCGCGAGCTTCTGCAGAGAGGCCGCGATCCGCCCGCGAGTCTGCTCGTTGGCAGGGGCGAGGGGGAGCCGGACTTCGTCGGTGCCGAGTCCACGTTGCTCGAGAGCTGCCTTCAGCGGGATCGGATTGGGCTCGACGAACAACGCCTCGAACAACGGGAACAGCCTCAGATGAATGTCCCGGGCCGCCGCGAAGTCCCCGGCGAGGGCAGTGCGACAGAGCTCAGCGACCAGCTCGGGAATCACGTTTGCCGCGACCGAGACCACACCCTGACCGCCGAGGCTCAGGATCGGCAGTGTCATCGAGTCGTTCCCCGAGAAGATGGCGAGGTCACAGGCGCTCCGAATGCGGCTCGTCCGGTCGATGTCGGGGCTGGCTTCCTTGATCGCGACGATCCCTTCCACTTCGGAGAGACGCGCGACGGTGTCGATCGCGAGCTCGCAGCCAGTCCGTCCTGGAACGTTGTACAGCATGACCGGGAGTCCGCCCTCTTCCGCGATGGTGCGGTAGTGCCAGAAAAGGCCCTCTTGATTCGGCTTGTTGTAGTAGGGGACGACGACGAGGGCGCCGTTCGCGCCCAGCTCGGCGGCGAGCCGAGTCATGGCGACGGATCGACGAGTGTCGTTGCTCCCGGTACCCACGAGAACCGGGACGCGTCCGTCGGCAGCCCGAAGGATCCTCTCGACGACGTCACGGTACTCCTCCGCCGAGAGCGTCGGCGTCTCCGCTGTCGTTCCGCAGGCCACGAGTCCTTGGGTACCGCCTTCGATCTGCAGCTCGACCAGTCGGTCCAACGTGTCGAAGTCGACTTCCCCCTCCCGAAACGGTGTCGCCAAAGCGACCCAGCTTCCGCTCCACATGTTCGCCGCTCCCATGGCTCGGACTTGCACTCGGTGATAACTTTCCTGGCTGACTATACGAACTCAGAGCGCCATTTCAGAGTGATTGGTCGGATGAGAATCATCGGTGGCACCGCCAAGGGTGTTCGACTCGCCTCGGTTCCCCGGCGCGGGGTCCGGCCGACGCTGGACCGCGTTCGGGAGTCCGTGTTCAACGTGCTTGCCCCTCGGCTCCCCGGAGCGAGCTTCTTGGATCTGTTCGCGGGAACCGGAGCCATCGGGCTGGAGGCAGCCAGTCGAGGGGCGAGGCGAGTGAGACTCGTCGAACGACATCCGGCGCAGCTCGATCTGATTCGTCAGAACGCAATGAGGGCGAAGCTCCAGGGCCAGATCGAGGTCCGCCGAGGAGACGTCCTCCGTGGCGGGGCGCCGTTTCAAGGCGAAGCTTGGGATCTGGTCTATCTGGATCCGCCGTTCCAGATCTTCGAGGGCGCCAAGTCCCGCGCGGGCCTCTCGAAGATGATCAGGACGCAATTGATGCCGGCCTGCTCGCCGGACGCCTGGATCCTCGTCGAGCAGCCGGTCCGGGCCGTATTCGAGCCGGGAGCCCCGGCCGATCGGTGGCTCCGGTACGGGGAGACGGCGATCGCCCTGCTCACTGTCGAGATTGGGCCAGAGCCGCGCCCCGTGGATCCGGAAGAAGCCGCCCCACCTGAAGAGTCGTGAGAACGGTCCCACTCTGAGGATTCAAGCTCGCTCGTGACAGTTGTTTAGAGGTGATCGTCCCGTCGCCGATAAGCAAGCCGGCTTCGCTTCGGCGGGGTCGAACCTCTCTGAACACGAGGAGCCTGAGAATCCATGATCGATCACGACCGCACCGGAAAAACCGGTACGCGATCGGGCCGGCGCGCGGCCCGAATCGAGCGCATCCAAGAGCTTGTCTGGTCGGGGGTTTACGACACAGGGGGCAAGTTCCAGATCGCGCTCGAGCGGCTGATTACTGGCGCTCTCGACGAGATCGAAGACGCCGAGGAGCGAGCCCGACGCAAGAAGATCGAAGAAGAAGCCGAAGAGGTAGAAGACTGACCTTTTCGAGAGAGCCGTGCGGCCGGGCGCTGGCGGCCGGTACTCGGAAGCTCGGAGATGAGGAATCCTTCATGAACCTTCGCAAGCGAACCCTGGGAACTCTGCTGGGCTTGGCCTGGCTGTCGATGTTCGCGTCGCCCGTTCTCGCTCAGTACCAAGACGACCATGCCGAAGACGGCGACGAGGTCCAGATGGTCGAGCTCGCGGCGGTCCGCCAAACTCCGGAAGCCTTCATCAACGTCCCCATCCGGACGGCGGTGTACTTCCACCAGTTCGACAAGTTCTACAATCCTTACTACACCTTCTTCGACCCAGACCGCTTCCTCAACTTCTCCGCTTGGGGAGAGGAGCAGGAGCTCTGGAACCGGAAAGAGTACAAGCAGGACCACACCTTCTTCTTCATGGCGAAGCACAGCGCCAACCTCGACAAGCTGCTCGAGCTGAAGAAGTACGATCGCGTCATCCTGCGCGGCACCGTCCGGACGGAGTTCAAGGGCACGCCCTGGATCGAAATCTTCGATCTCGAGGTCGACGAGGAGCAGAACATCGCCGAGAACGATTTGATCAAACTCGTTCGGGCCAAAAAGCTCCAAGGACAGGGCTACTTCGATCAGGCGATCGACGGGTATCAAGCCGCAGTGCGCGAAGGCCTCCCGACGCTGTACCTCGGCTTCATCGAGCGAGAGCTCGGCAACTGCCACTACTACCGAGGTGACTTCAAGTCCGCCCAGAACCATCTCGCCAAGGCACTCGAGCTGCGCCCAAAGGACCGACGGGTCAAGGAGCGGCTGCAGGTCACGGCTAGCTTGCTCGAGAGAGGTGCCGGGAACCGCACGACGAGTCCGGTCCTGCCGACGGGGACTCCAGCGGCACCTCGCGACAACTGAGCCCGACGTCCACGACGCCGTCGCGCACTTCAGAATGGCGCGGCGGCTCGCGGGCCGACCGGGCGATTTTCGGGAAACCTTTCGGGGCGGCACGGCCGTCCAACGTGCGAGCATCCGAAACGGCTCAGCGCCGAACCGCCGCTCGAAAAGCCCTCTCTCCTTCCCACCCGCCTCGGAAAACTCCTCCAGTCCGGAGGCCTCGCCATGAAGCTCCAAGCCCCCGATGCCCGTATTTTCCGTCACGATGAGTTCGGCACCTGCCGAGCCCATCTCTCGCGTGCTGGCGTTCGTCGCCTGGCGGCACTGAAGCGCGTTGGGACCTATCGCTTCGCGGGTGCCATTCGTCCCGATCCCGCCGTCGAGCAGAGCCCCATGGAGGGCTACCGGGTCGAGCCAGCCGAGGACGGGCTGTGGAGGATCATCGCCTCCGTGTCTGCCGAGAAGCTGATCGATCTCTTGCTCGATTGCACCTCTCGGCTGAGCTCACAGGTCTTCGCGGTCATCGAAGACGCCTGGGCTTCGGGCGGTGCCGACTTCGAGGAGTACTTCTCCGTCGAGATGGACCTGTGCGTGTTGCAGTCCTACCTCTTCGAGTTCGGTCCGCTCGTTCTCGATGACGGGTTCCTCGGCGTGTCGGTCTTCGACAAGTCCGTCGCAGACGAGATTCGGCTCGATGTCCACAAGAACCTTCAAATCCTCACGGACGAGGTCGGGCGGTACTCGCCCATCTTGAGAAGGTTCGGCTTGGCGCACCTTCCCGAGCTGAGGCTGGTCTCGGAAAGTCCGCACTACCACTGCACGGTACCCGACCGGGAGCGGAGCCTGGACCTGTTCAAGGTCTGGTTGCACGCCGAGCCCGATCCTCTCGTCCACGACGAGTAGCGGGATCGCTCCTAAAGGTCTTCGATCAATCCAGGCGAAGACCTCTTGGGCCCTGGCGACGGTACCGAGGAGGTCCTGACCTCGGGGCACGCTGCGCTGTTTCGGAAACTCAGCCCATGCCTGGTGCCCTGGACGAGCCGACTCTGGTCCTCAATCGCGGTTGGATCCCGATCGACGTCACGTCGGTTCGTCACGCGCTGATCATGGTCTACCAAGAGGACGCCCGCGTCCTCTGTCCCCGTGACTTCGTTCTGCACGACTTTCGATCGTGGGCTGCGGGCGAGGAGGTCACCGGCGGCCTGGCCGTGCAGACGGTGAGGGGTGCCATCCCCGTCCCCGAGATCGTCGTCCTGCAGCGATACTCCGGGCGTCCTCGGCCACCCAAGGCGTTCTCCAAGCGGTTCCTCTATCAACGGGATCGCAACACCTGCCAATACTGCGGAGATCAGCCGGGCGCCACCCGCTTGACGATCGACCACATCTTGCCTCGATCTCGGGGCGGACGATCGACCTGGACCAACTGTGCCCTGGCCTGCGAGAGATGCAACGGACAAAAGGGAGACCGGCTGCCGAGCGAGGTCGGCATGTCCCTCCTCGAGACTCCGAGGGAGCCCGACTGGAGCCCGCTGCTCCGTGTTCCTCGCCAGAAGCAGCGCAGCTCATGGCAACTCTTCGTGAGGAGCCGCTCGTCGGTGCCCGTGCCGAGCTGACCTCGAAAGCGGCCCTTGGTCCGTCTGCGCGTTGAAGCACCGAGGCGCCGCAGCTACCTTCGGCGCCATGGAACGCAAGACGAAGATCCGGTGGGCCGGTCTGGCGGCAGCCGTGCTGCTGGTGACCGGCGCGGGCTGGTGGTATTGGAGCCGTCCTCATCCGAGCTACGACCCCGAGGCCGACCCTGAGCGCCTGGCGAGCTGGGCAGAGGAGTACCGATCGCGAAGTGATTGGCTGACACATCCCGCCCTCGAGGAGACCGAGGCGGAGTCCGCCATCGCTGGTGAGTATTACTTCTCTCGATATAATTATCAAATCAGTGTTCGTTCCGATGGCGAAGTCGTCTTGCTGACGGCCCACGGTCTGGACAAGCAGGTCGGCGGCGGCGCTTGGTGGACCGTCGGTCGCGGAGAGCTCGAGGGAAAAAGGGCACGCGTCCTTTGGGATTGCGTCGATCTCTCGAGATCGTTCGCCAATGGTGGCGGGGCCCTGATGACCTTCGAGGGAGATCGGGTACACGCGCTCTACTATCACGACACGCGCCCCGATCTCCTCGAGTGGGGAGAGGGCGAGCGACTCGGAGGCGCTCCTCCGTCGGAGGGCACCTACTTGGGGCGCGTGCCCTATCATCCCGAGGTCCCGAGCCCACCGGAGGGAGGCTTCGTCATACGAGGAACGGTCGTGACGCCCGATGGCTACCCTCTTGAGGGCAGCCGCGTGCAGATGAAGGGAGTCGAGGCCTCTGCCGTCCTCACGGGTCCAGGCGGCCAGTTCGCGCTCCGGGCGGGAAGCTTCGAGAACGTGCTCCGTGTCACCGCCGGAAGGCCCGGTTGGTACAACGGCCAGATCACGCTCTTTGCCGGTATCGACGATCCGAGTCAGCCGATCCGGATCACGCTCGAGCCGGTGCCTCCGGGAGATCACGAGAGCTACACCTGGGTCGCGCCAGACCCTGTTGCCGAGCCAGCGGAGGTGGAAGAGCTCTTCGCGTGCGGGAACTGTCACAAGCGACAGTTCGCCGGATGGGAGACCTCTCGTCACGCCCAGGCGGCCGTCAACCCTCTCGTTCTCGCGGACTATCGCGGCGGGCTGCGGGCCGCCTTGGCAGATGGGACGGCCACGGTCACAGAGGATGATGCCGACTGCGGCGCTTGCCACTCCCCTTCGGCGTTCTCGCGCGCCGTGACCCGATCGAGTTGGGACCGTCCCCAGGGCGCCGATGCGCGCGGAAATCACTGCGACTTCTGTCACAAGATCCGCCACATCGAGCGTCCGGACGCCAACGGCTTGTCGGGGAGCCTGGTCCTGGGCCGGCCGGGGCCCGCGGATCCGACCCGACCCGGCCCGGTCCAGCGCGTCTTCGGGTCACTCTCGGACGTCACCTACCGTTTCATGGGCGCTTCGCTCGCCCCGGCCTTTCGGACTTCTTGGCTTTGCGCGGGATGCCATCAGTCGGCAGCCAATCAGGCCGGAATCGTGAAGATGAACACCTTCGAGGAGTGGCGAGCGTCGGTGTCGCTGGATCCGGAGTCTCGTTCGTGTCAGGACTGTCACATGCCTCCCGATCCTGACCCGGGGGAGGACGATCTTGCGATCTGGGCGATGGACCGTGGCCCTGATCAGCTCCGGGATCATGCTTTTCGTGGCATCAACGGGGCGTGGGTGGCCGAAGCCATTCGAATCGACGGTCATGCGGGCCGGGACGCATCGGACATCCGGGTCCGCATCGAGGTGGAGAACATCGGTGCAAACCATCGGGTCCCGACAGGGCACCCCGACAAGCAGCTCCTCCTCGTCATCTCGCCGGTCGATGCCCAGGGTCGCGTCGTCGCAGACGTGCCGTTCGACGGACCAACCCTCGCCAAGGCGCCCGCCATCGCCGGCATCCTGTCGAGGTCGGGACGGGCACCGGGCGCGGTCTTCGAGAGACGCCTGGCTCGCGAAGGGAGCGATGAGCCGGTGGCGTGGTGGCGATCGACGCGCGAGGCCTGGGACACTCGGCTGGCGCTCGGCGTGCCCGTCGAGAAGACGTTCCGCTTCGACGCGCACCGGGAGATTCGGGGCTTCGAGGTCCGGCTGGTCCACCGGCGTCGACCGG
>JAVJTD010000228.1:0-4614 GCA_040219065.1 Planctomycetota bacterium | reverse complement strand
CTCGACGACGACGAGGAGCAGGATCTCGACGACGACGAGGAGCAAGGTCTCGACGACGACGAGGAGCAAGGTCTCGACGACGACGAGGAGGAGGAGCAGGGTCTCGACGACGAGGAGCAGGGTCTTCAAGAAGAAGACGATCCCGAGTCCTCCGAGAACAAGACCTCCTGAGGCGGATCGGTCGAATCGACCGGTCGCGAACAAGGAAACGGACCGATGCCAAAGCAGAAGACCAAGAAGTCCATCCAAAAGCGCGTGCGCATGACCAAGAACGGTCGTCTCAAGCGCTCCAAGGCGTTCAAGAGCCACCTGCTCTCGCACAAGAACGGCAAGCGGCGCCGTCAGCTCCGCAAGCCGGGACTCGTCGAGGGCAAGATCGAGAAGAACTACAAGCTGGCGCTGCACGGCTGAGTCCCTGAGGGACTTCGGCCAGCAAGGTTGAGGAGAAGGAACGATGTCACGCGCCAATACCGGCGTTGCCCGTCACCGTCGCAAGACCCGCCTGATGAAGGCGGTCAAGGGCTACCAAGGTGGCCGCCGTCGCTTGCTGCGCACCGCGCTCGAGGCTCGCAATCGCGCGGCTCAGTACGCCTACCGCGATCGCAAGAAGCGGAAGATCGAGTTCCGCAAGCTCTGGATCCAGCGCATCAACGCCGCCGCTCGCGCCAACGGCATGACCTACAGCCGATTCATCAACGGATTGAGCAAGGCCAACGTGACGCTGAATCGCAAGCAGCTCTCCGAGCTCGCCATTGCCGATCCGGCCGCGTTCAGCCAGCTCGTCGAGATGGCCCAGGGCGCGCTCGTCTGAGATCGGACCGCCGCCCGAGCGACCTCAGCCCAGGGCGACCGGGCGAAAGACGACACGGCGTCTGGCGGTGAGCCGCCGGGCGCCGTCGTACTTTGGGGCTCCGTCGGACGGCCTTCCAGGAGCCCCGGGTCCAGTCCCGGCGTCTCGTTCGGAAACCCTCTCGACGGAGTGGCCTCATGCGCGACGAACTCAAGGAGATCCTCGATCGAGCCAAGAGCGCGGTCGCCGATGCTCCAGATCTCAAAGAGCTACGAGACGTCGAGGTCCAGTTCCTCGGCAAGAAGGGCTCGGTCAGCGGACTGCTGCGGAACCTCGGATCATTGCCTCCCGACGAGCGCAAGAAGCTCGGACAAGAAGCGAATGAGCTGCGCCAAGCCGTCACTTGCGAGATCGCGGACAAGCGCCAGGCCCTCGAGGAAGCCGAGCTCCGAAAGCAGCTCGAAGACCCAGGCTTCGACGTCACTCGACCGGGCGTCGCGCCGCCCCGAGGCAGTCAGCACCCCCTGACCCACGTCTTCCGGCGCCTCGAGAGCATCTTCCTCTCGATGGGCTTCGAGGTGCTCGACGGTCCCGAGGTCGAAACCGACTACTTCAACTTCCAGGCGCTCAACATCCCCGAGCATCATCCCGCTCGGGACATGCAGGACACCTTCTACCTCGAGTCGGGTCAGGTCCTGCGCACGCACACATCACCCGTGCAGATCCGGGCGATGCAGAGCCGAAGGCCGCCGCTGCGTGTCGTCGCCCTCGGCCGCGTGTTCCGTTATGAGGCGATCGACGCCTCGCACGAGAACACCTTCCACCAGATCGAAGGCCTGATGATCGACCGCGACATCTCCGTCGCCAACCTCACCGGCGTGTTGAAGTACATGCTGCAGGAGGTCTTCGAGCGTGAGGTCCGCGTGCGGCTGCGCCCCGGCTACTTCCCCTTCGTCGAGCCCGGATTCGAGCTCGAATTCGGCTGTGTCTTCTGCGACGGCGACGGCTGCAAGGTATGCAAGCAGGCCGGCTGGATCGAGCTGCTCGGCTGCGGCCTCGTGCATCCCAACGTCCTCCGCGAGTCCGGTGTCGATCCCGAGGAGTTCACCGGATTCGCCTTCGGCATGGGGATCGAGCGCCTTGCGATGATGAAGTACGGCATCAACGACATCCGTCATTTCATGTCGGGTGACCTCCGCTTTCTGCGTCAGTTCTGATCGACCGGATGATCGTCTTGCGCCGCGGCGTCCCTGGCGATCGCCATTCCGCGGCACCGGTCCACGAGAAACTCGGTGAGCCATGAAGCTGTCCCTGAACTGGATCCAGGACTTCGTCGACCTCTCGGGCATCGACCCCGAGGACATCAAGACGAAGCTCAGCCTGACCACGGCCGAGATCGAAGGCATCGAGATCGTCGGCGGTGAGCTGCCCGGAATCGTCATCGGCGAGGTCCTCACCGTCGGGCCGCACCCGGGGGCCGATCGCCTCAGGCTGACGCGAGTGAGCACCGGCGACGACGAGTTTCCCGTCGTCTGTGGCGCTCCCAATGTCGAGCAGGGGCAGAGGATCGCCTTCGCCACGATCGGGGCCGTCTTGCCCGATGGCCTGAAGATCAAGCGCGCAAAGATCCGCGGCGAAGAGAGCTGCGGCATGATCTGCTCCGAGGTCGAGCTGGGCATCGGAGAAGACGGCGACGGCATCCTCGTGCTCGATGGCGATGCCGAGGTCGGGCAGCCGTTCGGTGAGTACTGGGGGCGCGACGTCGTCCTCGAGATCGACAACAAGTCCATCACCCACCGCCCCGACCTCTGGGGCCTCTACGGCTTCGCGCGCGAGCTCTCCGCCATCTTCGGCCGTCCGCTCGAGCCCTACCCCGGCCCGGAGCTGCCGATCGGCGACGGCGAGGTCCGCGTCGACATCCAGGACGGCCTGCGCTGTCGCCGATACATGGCCGCCATCTTCGACGGCGTGCGCGTGCAGACTTCACCGCGTTGGCTGCAGCAAAGGCTACGCGCCGTCGGGGTCCGCTCGATCAACACCATCGTCGACATCTCCAACTACGTGATGATGGAGCTGGGGCAGCCGACCCATGCCTTCGATCTGGCCAAGCTCCAGGGCGATACCATCGGCGTCCGGATGGCGAAGTCGGGCGAGAAGCTGGTGACCTTGGACGGCAACGAGCGGAAGCTCCAGGAGACCGTCCAGCTCATCACCGACGCCTCGGGTCCGATCGCCCTCGCCGGCGTCATGGGTGGCGAGGCGACCGAGATCTCGGAGACGACGCAGTCGCTCCTGCTCGAGTCGGCGACATTCGACCCGGTGGTGACCCGGCGCGCCTCGGTGACACTGGGCCTCCGCTCCGAGGCGGTCGCGCGGTTCGAGAAGGACCTCGACCCGACCTGGACCGAGCTCGCGGTGCGGCGCTTCCTCGATCTGGCGAGCACCATCGATCCCGAGATTCGCTTGCGCGGCTCCCTCATCGATGCCTGGGGCGGCGAGCGGCCGTCGGTACCGAAGGTCGTCCTTCGGCTTTCTCAGGTCGAGCGTAAGCTCGGGGTGCCCCTGAGCGCGGACCAGGTGAGGTCCTTGCTCGAGAGCATTGCCTTCTGTGTCGAGGTCAAAGGCGAAGCGCTCGAGGTGACCGTGCCAAGCCATCGAGCGACGAAGGACGTTCAGCACGAAGACGACCTCATCGAAGAGGTGGGCCGGCTCTACGGCTACAACAACATCCCGCCGCAAGTCCCGAGTGCGCCCGTCACGCCACCGCGGCGCGACCCGGTCTGGGACGTCACTCGCCGTGTACAGGACGTGCTCTCCTTGGCCGGCGGCTTCCACGAGGTCTACGACTACTCGTTCGGGGCCGATGAGCTGATCGATGCGTGCGGGCTAGCTGCCGAGCCTCATTTGAAGCTGCGCAATCCGATCGCAGCGAACATGACGCGGCTGCGTCGCTCCCTCGTACCGGGCATGCTCGTGTTCCTCCAGAAGAACCTGCGCTTCGAGCGCGACTTTCGGATCTTCCAGGTCGGTCGCGGCTATCACCCTGAGCGCGAAGGGGAGAGCGGGCTTCCCTTCGAGACGCGGGAGGTCGTTGGAATCGGCTGTCGCCGTAGTAGCGGGAAGTCGCCGTCGCTGTTTTTCGAGATGAAGGGCAGCGTGGACACACTCCTGGCCGAGATGGGAGTCTCCGGCGAGCTGGAGAGCGAGCGGAGTCCCGATCTCGTCTGGATCCACCCGTCGCGAAGCGCAGCAGTGGTCGTGGGGGACCGTGAGGTCGGTTACGTCGGCGAATTGCATCCGCGGTTGATCAAGGAGCTCGATCTCGAGGCCGACGCCGCGCTCTTCAGCCTCGATCTTCGGGTGTTGGCTGAGCTGCGGGACAAGGACCGGCGCTTCCGAGAGCTCCCGAGGTTTCCGTCGAGTCGACTCGACATCAGCGTCATCGTGCCCGTCACTCAAAGGGTCCGAAGCCTCGAGCGCTCGATCATCGAAGCGGCTTCGCCTTACGTCTCCTCGGCGCGACTCTTCGACGTCTACGAGGGCAAGCAGATCCCCGAGGGGCACCGAAGCCTCTCGTTCGAGATCGAGTTCCAAGCCGAGGATCGCACCCTCACCGACGAAGAGATCACCGGCTTCCAAGATCGCATCGTCGAGACCCTCGCCAAAGCCCACAGCGCGCAGCTTCGCGGGTGAGCTGTCGTGCCTGGGTGACTGGGTGCCTGGGTGACTGGGTGCTTGGGTGCCTGGGTGCCTGGGTGACTGGGTGACTGGGTGACTGGGTGCCTGGGTGACTGGGTGACTGGGTGACTGGGTGCCTGGGTGAC
>JAVJTD010000210.1:0-11908 GCA_040219065.1 Planctomycetota bacterium | reverse complement strand
GCGAGCCAAAGACCAAGTCTCTTGGTGAGGATTTTCGCGAGCGAGCTTGGGCCGGGGCACACCGTTGCGACGAGACAGCGCATTCGAAGCATCCCCTTGCTCGGCACCATTGCGCTCGATCGGTGGCACCGTCGAGAAAGCACCTTCCGGCTCGACCACCTCTTCCCGTTTCGGTCGCGCGGGCTCTGGTTTCGATTGCCGGTCGTGTGGCGTCGCCGCCTCAGTCCTCCAGCGTCTCGAGGATCGCCTCGGGGATGTCGAAGTTGGACGAGACGTTCTGCACGTCGTCGTGGTCGTCGAGCTCCTCCATCAGCTTGAGGATCTTCTTGGCCATCTCCGGGTCGGCGACTTCGACCGTGGTGGCCGGGACCTGCTGGATCTCGGCGAGCTCGAGCGGGATCTCGCGCTGAGAGAGGGCGTCCTGGATCGCGTTGAAGTCGCTGGGCTCGCCGCTGATCACGAAGATATCGCCCATCGACTCGAGATTGTCGGCACCGGCCTCGAGCACGATCTCCATCAGCTCGTCTTCACCCATCGCGCTCTGCGGTACGTGGAAGATGGCCTGTTTGGTGAAGAGATACGCGACGCAGCCCGGTGCACCGAGCTGGCCGCCGCGGCGCTCGAGCAGCTTCTTGATCTCGGGGGCGGTGCGGTTTCGATTGTCAGTAAGAGCTTCCACCATGATGGCGATGCCGCCGGGCGCATAGCCCTCGTAGCTGAGCTCCTCGAAGTTCTCCGCTCCCAGCTCGCCCGTGCCCTTCTTGACCGCGCGCTCGATCGCGTCGCGAGTCATGTTGCCGGCCTTCGCCTTGTCGATCGCATACTTCAGCTTGAGGTTGGTCTCGGGATCGCCGCCGCCTTGACGTGCCGCGGACATGATCCCCTTCGACAACTTGCTGAAGAGCTTGCCGCGACGGGCGTCAACTACGGCCTTTTTGTGCTTGATGCCCGCCCAGTGTGAGTGTCCAGCCATCTTCTCTTGATGCCTTTGGCAGAGTTCGTTTTCGTGTCTCGATTCCGCTCATTCAAACAGGCGTTCTTCAGAGCGTCAACTTCAGGAATCGGCCCGATCCAGCGCACGCCAGGAGGCCTCGAACAGACCGTCGTCACTCGGCTCTTCGGACTCGGCCCCTAGCCTCCACCCGGCGGCGACGACTGCCGCCGACGTCGTCGGACCGATGGTGATGCACGGTGTTCGGGAGAGCCTCTCCTCGAGGCCGGCGCGCTGGGCTGCTCGCCGGATGCCCTCGAGGGCACTCGGGCTTGCCAACACCACGGCATCCAGGCTCTTCGCTTTCAGCTCCTCGAGGACCTCGGCCGGAATCTCCTCGATGGGAACGGTCTGATACACCGCCAGCGTCCGAACGTCCGCACCACGATCCTTCACTCCGTCCGGCAGCTCGGAGCGCGCGCGATCGGATCCGGGGATCCAGACGGCGGTTCCGGTCAGATCCGGCGGCAAGCAGTGCAGCAGTCCCTCCGCGTTGGGGGGGCTGGCGACGAGGTCGGGCTCGCGTCCGGCTTCCGACAACGCCCGGGCCGTGCTCTCTCCGACGACACCGATCCTCACCGAAGCGCCCCAGTCTCCTGGCGGCGCCACCGCGAGACAGGCTTCTACGGCTGGGACGCTGGTCAACAAGATCCAGCTCCCGGGCGGCAGCTCTTTCAGAGTGCGATGGACGGTCGCCCGGTCTGCCGCTGGAAGGCGCCGGATCGCTGGGACCACCAAGACCTCGGCGCCCGCTCGTCTCAAGCGGTCGGCGAGGTCCTGATTTCGTCCGGCGGGCCGGGTCAAGAGGACTCGGCGCTGGTGGAAGGGCTTTGCTCTCAAGGGCAGCCTGCGAGCACCGGCCAGAGGCCGAGCGCTCGAAGCGTGCTCAGCGCTTGGAGAACTGGAACTTCTTGCGGGCGCCCTTCTGACCGTATTTCTTGCGCTCCTTCATGCGCCCGTCTCGGGTCAGGAAGCCGTGCTCGCGAAGGACCGCTTCGTGCGAACCGTCGAGCTCCATCAGAGCACGCGCCACGCCGAGGACCACCGCGCCGGCTTGGCCGGACAGGCCACCGCCGCGAATGTTGACGTGAATATCGATGCTTTCCCTGGTCTGCGTCGCCTCGAGCGGCGCTTGGACCATGCTCTGATGCTGATGGGTCGGGAAGAACTCCTTCATGTCGCGCTTGTTGACCTGGAAGCCACCGCTTCCCGGCTTGATCCGAACGCGCGCCACCGAAGATTTCCGACGCCCCATGCCCCACTTGAAAGGACTGTCGCCCACGACTTGGTCGCTCCTCGCTGTCTCGATGAATTCCTACGCCCGCTCAGTCGATCGTGAGCGGCTGCGGCTTCTGTGCCTCGTGACGATGTTCCGTACCCGCGTAGATCTTGAGCTTGCTCAACATCTGACGTCCGAGATTGCTCTTGGGGAGCATCCGGCGAACCGCTTCACGCAGGACCTCGGTCGGCTTGCGCTCCTTGAGCTGCTCGTACGGCACCTCGCGCAGTCCGCTCGGCCAACCGGTGTAGTGCCGGTAGACCTTCTGCTCGTTCTTGCGCCCCGTCAGGCGGATCTTCTCCGCGTTGATGACGACGACGAAATCGCCCGTGTCGACGTGAGGCGTGTAAGTCGGCCGGTGCTTTCCTTGCAGGATCGTCGCCAGACGCGCCGCGAGGCGGCCCAGGACGAGGTCCGTGCCGTCGACGAGATGCCACTGGGCCTCGATCGAACCCGGCTTGGCCACGTAAGTCTTCATTACTGTCCGCTCTCGAATTCCCTGCCCCGTCGGGGCTCGATTTCGGAGATCCGCCCGAAAAGCTCGACAGTTTATCAGCGAGATCGGGTTATGCAATCAAAAACACAGACACGACTTCGGGATTCCGGTGCCTCGAGGTCGCCGCTTCGAGCGACACGAGATTCTCATTGAATCCCCATCGTCCTGGTCGCAGCATACGCCTCCGACGGAAGGCGAAGCGGTTGGGGAAAGAGCTGTCCGGACCGACGCACTGAGAGTGAGTAGTTATGGACAGGAAACCAGGAACGGTCCGACCGTTGTCGGGCGTCGTCTTGACCGATGGCGCCATGGGGACCGAGCTTTGGCGACGCGGCTGGGATCCGAGCCGGCCGACCGCCTTGGCGGTCCTCGAGGAGCCCGACACCGTTCTGGCGATCCACCGGGATTACTACCGCGCCGGCGCACGAGTCCTGTTGACGAACACCTTCGTCGCCAACGCCGGACGTCTCCCGGGTCACGTCGACGTTCGGTCGATTCAACGCGCCGCCGTCGAGCTCGCCGATCGGGCCTCGGCGGCGAGGTGCCGCGTCCTCGGTGATATCGGGCCCCTGTGGGATCTCCTCGAGCCGAGAGGGACCTTGGACGAGGAGCGTGTCAAGACCATCTGGTCCCAGCAGGCTCTCGCCTTGATCGAGGCAGGCGTCTCCGGCTTGTTGGTCGAGACGCTCTCCGGCCGTCGGGAGATCGAGCTTGCGGCGGAGGCCATTCGGAGCCTCGTCCCGAACGCTTGGCTCGCGACCTCGGTGATCTTGAGGCGGGACTCGGAAGGTCGATACCTCACCTTGGCCGGTGATCCGTTGAGCGAGGTGCTCGCCGCTTGGTCCGCTGGCGGCTTCGACGTCGTGGGCTTCAACTGCGGAGAGCTCGGCCTGGGCGATCACGTCGAGGCCGTCCGTGCCGCTCGCGCCGCAGGGCTCCCGCGCATCTGGGTTCGGGCCGGCGCCGGGCTGACTCCCGAATGCGATCCAAAGGCCGAGGCTCCGATCGATCCCGAGGATTATGCACTCCAGATCGACGACCTCCTCGAGGCCGGCGCGACCTGGTTCGGAGGGTGCTGCGGGACGCGGCCGGCCCACATCGAGGCCCTTCGTCAGGCGCTCGATGCCGGATGACGCTCAGGCCAAGAGCTCGTCGATCACGTGACCGTGGACGTCGGTGAGGCGCCGGTCGATTCCGTCGTGCCGCACTGTCAGCCGCTCGTGATCGATGCCGAGCAGATGCAGGATCGTCGCGTGCACGTCGTAACACTCGGTCGGGTGCTCGATTGCCCGGAACGACCACTCGTCGGTGGCGCCGTAGGTCGTGCCGCCGCGGATTCCACCCCCGGCGAGCCAGTTGGTGAAGCCGAAGGGGTTGTGGTCCCGACCGAGTGAGCCCTGGGAGCAGGGCATTCGGCCGAACTCGGTCGTCCAGTGCACGATCGTGTCGTCGAGGAGGCCCCGGGCGCGCAGGTCCTGGATCAGAGCCGCCGCCGGGCGATCCATCTCCTGGGCCATCATGCCGTGGTCCTTCTCGAGGTTCTCGTGACTGTCCCAGTTCCGCCGAGGGAAGCCGTTGTCGGCGCCGCTCCACACCTGGACGAAGCGCACGCCGCGCTCGAGCAGCCTCCTCGCGATCAAGCAGCGCCGACCGAAGTCGGCGGTCACGTCATGATCCAGCCCATACAGCTCCCGCGTCGCCTTCGACTCGCCCGAGAGATCGAGCACCTCGGGCGCACTCACCTGGAGGCGCGCCGCCATCTCGTAGGCTTCGAGCCGCGCATTGAGACGGGAGTCGCCGGGTCTCTCCTCGAGATGCCGGCGGTTCAGAGAGGCGAGGATCGCTCGGCTGTCGCGCTCGTCCTTCGGGTCGAATTCGCCCGGTGGGAAGAGGTCGACGATCGGCTCGTCGCGATCGGGCCGGATCATCGTGCCCTGCGTCTCGGCCGGCAGGAATCCCGACGACCAGTTCGAGGGGCCATTCGGCGCGAAGCCGCGTGAGTCCGGCAAGACGACGAAGGTCGGCAGCTCGTCGCTCATCCGGCCCAGCCCGTACGCGATCCACGCACCCATCGAGGGGAAGCCAGGGCGATTGAAGCCGGTGGCCTGGAGAAAGGTCGCCGGACCGTGAACGTTCGAGCGCGAGGTCATCGAGTGGATGAAGGCCATCTCGTCGACCACACCCGCCAAATGAGGCACGAGACCCGAGACCCACTTGCCGCATTCTCCGTACTGCTTCCAGGCCCAGGGGCTCTTGAAGCAAGCTCCCGGCGAGCTCTGGAACAGCTCGACCTCACCGCCAGGATCGAAGGGCTCCCCGTGCTTCTCGATCAGGAGCGGCTTGTAATCGAACGTGTCGCACTGGCTCGCCGCGCCCGACATGAAGAGCTGCACCACTCGCCTCGCCTTGGCCGGATGATGAAGCCCGTCCGGCTGGCGACGCGGGCGAGCGGCGGCCAAGAGGTCTTCGCCCAGCAGCGTGGCGAGCGCGATGCCGCCCAGGCCGCCACCGAGATGCGAGAGCAGCGTCCGGCGATCGAAGGAGGCACTCGAATTCATTGGCTTCATGTCAGTACCGCCCAAGTGAATCGGAGTGCCCAAGCCGAGCGAGCCGGAGACCAGGACCTTCGGTGAAGGCTCTCCCGAGCGAGCTTGGGCCGGGGCAGACCCTGCCGGGAAGACAGTTCGCTCGAGAGGCACCCTTGCTCGGCTCCTCTCCGCTCGATCGCCAGCGATGTCGAGTAAGCGGCTTCCAGTTCAGCAGCCGCTTCCCGTTTCGGTCGCGCGGGCTCTGGTTTGAGTTTCATATCAATCAATGAACAAGAACTCATTGGTGTTGAGTATCAGACGAGTCACAGCGGGCCAGCCGAGCTCGAGGGCGAGGGGGGCCAGGAGCTCACGCTCTTCCTCGGTCGGCTCGCGTCCCAGGCACAAAGCGAAGAGCCGGGACAGAGGATCGGCGGGCTGCTCGCGCTGGATGCGTGCCGCCAGGTGCTTCGCCTGCTCGAGGATGAAGGGATCGTTCAGGAGCGCGAGCGCGTGCTGCGCGGTCAGCGTCTCGGTCCGCTTGGCGACGAGAGCGGAGGGGTTCGCCGCGTCGAGGCATTCGAAGAAGGGATCGGGCACGCTCCGGACCAGGAAGCGATAGACGCTGCGGCGCTTCTGGGCCGGGTCGGAGGCGGGCAGGCGGCGATAGTCGTAGACCGGCGAGTGATCGTCCTTGAAGAAGAACTGCTGCGCCGGTGGGCCGCCCATGGTCCAGTCGATTTGGCCGCTGACCGCCAAGATGCCGTCTCGCAACGCCTCGGCTTCGAGCCGTCTCCGGGGCGCTCGCCAGAGGAAGCGGTTGCCGCCGTCCATCATCGAGGCGCCTTCGTGGTGCTCACTCGATTGCTGATAAGCCTGGCTTGTGAGGATCAGGCGATGCAGCGCCTTGAAAGAGCCACCCTGATCGCGAAACCAGGCGGCCAGCCAGTCGAGTAGCTCGGGATGGGTCGGCGATGAGCCCATGCGACCGAAGTCGTTGGGCGTGTCGACCAGCCCGCGGCCGAAGTGGTATTGCCACACGCGGTTCACGATCGAGCGCCAGGTCAGCGGGTTCTCGGGATCGGTCAGCCAAGCCGCGAGCGCCGCCCGCCGCCGGCCTTCGCTCGATCCTTCGAGGCCGCGGAAATGGTGGTCGAGGCTGGGCAGGCCAGACAGCGCTCCCGGACCGACCTCCTCGAGAGGCTGATCGACATCGCCGCGGCCGAGCACGTGGATTGGGCGGATGCCCTCGGGCGGACGGAACTGCCCTTCTTTTCGAAAGTCGCTCGTCGCGGCATAGACGAGGCCCGGCTCGGGCAAGGCCGCGAGGCGAGCTTCGGTTTGTCGCTTCTCTTCTTGCAGAGCCGCGCGCTCGCGGTCGAGATCGGGACGCAGCCTTTGCCGGAGTGCCGCAATGCGGTCTTGGGCCGTGGTGATCGACGATAGGAGCTCGTCTCGGCGCTTCTCGAGATCACTCCCTGGCAAACCGGGCTCGAGCACCTCGCGCGAGCTACGGCCGTCGATCAGGTACCGCTTCGACCAGAAGCCCGCCTCGATCGAGTCGAGCGCCGTCACCTCGGATCGCCGAGCGACGTTCTCCTCGCCGCGATACACCTGCATCTCCGACAGCGCGAGCACCCAGTCGGAGCGCCGCTCCCAGAGGCGCAGCGCGGTCAGCCGGACGTGGCGTGCCGAGTGGCCTTCGGCGCCAAAGGACACGGGGACGTCACCCGGACTCTCGAAGTCGTCCTTCGAATGATCCGCTACGAGGATCGGATCTTCGAAGCTCGGGGAGTCACTGATCTCGATGCGGAAGCGCAGCGGGAAGCCGAAGCCCGGCGTATCGGGGAAGTCGACCGGGCGTGCTGGCACCAGCACGATGCGGTCGATCGGCCCTTCGCCAGGAAGCTCGAGCTGGACCCACTTGGTGACATCGGCCTCGGTAGCGATGGTGCTGTGGTAGCCGTTGCTCGGTGTCGACTCGGCCGGCTGGGGGAGCGCGGCCAGCTCCGAGTGGAGCGCCTGCAGCACCTGCTCTTCCCTGACGAGCTCGGGGGAGGTGACACCCTGCAGATCCTCCTCGATTGCCGTCAGGCGACCGTCGATCTCGGTGAGCCGCTCGCGGAGCTCGGCTCGAACGCGATGCACCTTCGGGTCGGGATCGTACTCCCGGTCGGCGCGATCGATGCCGGCGAAGACGGATTGCAGCCGGTAGTAATCGCGTTGGGGGATCGGATCGAACTTGTGATCGTGGCAGCGGGCGCAGTGGACGGTCGTGCTGGCGAAGGTCGACATCGTCGTCATGACCATGTCGTCGCGATCGAGCGAGCGCGTGATGCGCTTGTCGCGGGTGCCCTCGCGCAGCTCGACGTGGCCGACGAAGTCCCAGGGACCCGCCGCGATGAAGCCCGTCGCCGCGACCACTGATGGCTGATCCTCGAAGAGCACGTCGCCGGCGAGCTGCCGGCGGATCCACTCGGCGTAGGGGAGATCCTCATTCAAGGCGCGGATCACCCAGTCGCGATACGGCCAGGCATTCGGCCGCGGCTTGTCCTTGTCGTACCCGTGCGAATCGCCGTAGTGCACCACATCGAGCCAGTGGCGTCCCCACCGCTCGCCGTAGCGCGGCGACGCGAGCAAGCGATCGATCAAGCGCTCGGTGGCGCCGGGCGTGTCGTCTTTCAGGAAGGCATCGATCTCGGCGGGAGTCGGCGGCAGCCCGTGCAGATCGTAGGTGAGCCTTCGGATGAGCGTGCGCGGGTCCGCCGGTGGGTTGGGAGCCAGACCTTCATCTTGCAGCTTTGAAAAGATGAAGGCATCGATCGGGTTCCCGGCGCCCGAGACCTTCGGCGGAGTGACTTCCCGAAGCGGCGCCCACGACCACCAGGTGCCCGATTCTTCGGCCTCGTCCTCGCGCGCCGACAGGCGCCGATCCGAAGGCCAGGTCGCGCCGGCCTCGATCCAGCGCGTCAGCAGCGAGACCTCGGCCTTGGTGAGTGGATCCCGCTGCCGCGGCATGCGAGGCGCTCGACCGTCCTCCCGCGGCGAAACCAATTCGATCATCCGGCTCCCACTCGGATCGCCCGGCGTAAGGACCGGCCCCTTCTTGCCACCTTCGAGCGCGGTCTCCCGCGTCTCGAGCGAGAAGCCCCCGCGCCGCTTCTCGCCGCCATGACACTCGAGGCAGCTCCGCTCGAGGATCGGAGCGACCTCCGCCTCGAAGTCAGGACCGTCCTGAACTGAACACAGGGAAGCGGCCCAGAGAAAGATGACGAGCATGCGAGTCTCCGAAACTGAAGTGAACCGAGGGGCGAGCCCGGTCCGACGCCCAGGGTATCAGCGAGAGCAGTCTCTGCCGATACAGGATCTGGCCAAGTGGCCGGGTGCATCGCTCACTCGATGAGCAATTCCATGATTCCCGTCGCGGAGACGAATATGCCCGAGGAGCTCCAGCCAGCTCGGGCGAAGTGGGTCTCGAGACCCTCTGGCGCCGCGGCCGGCACCGAGAATCCGAGCGGGCACCCCGGAGCGAGCGATCCGGTGCCTCCACTCGCACAACCGTGGGCCATGCACCCAAACTTCGTGGGTGGGGAATCGAAGTTCCCGGCTCGATCGGGCAGAATGATCGGTTCGGAGGCGCCCCAGGAACGCCTCCTTCGATTCGGAACCGGCGATCCGGACCGGAAGGTCCGGGGCCCTGCGCGAGAGACTGGAATCCCATGACCATCTCATCGGATGCCGTGAAGGCTTCCCTTCGAGGCGCGAAGCTCCTCGAGCACGTTCGTCGCGACGTGATCGGACTGGACACCGAGTACCGGCTGGCGACCGGCCAGGCGAGTCGGCGCGTGTATCTCGACAGCACGGCGACGACGCTCAAGCTCGGCGCCGTCGATCGCGTGTCGCAGGCATTCCTGCCGCACTACTCGAACACCCACAGCCTGCTCCACTTCGGCGCGAAGCTCGCGACCCAGTCCTACCACTGGGCACACGACAAGGTGCTCGAGTTCGTCCGCGCCGATCCCAAGGAGTACGCCGCGATCTTCCTGGGCAGCGGCGCCACCGCCGGCTTCAATCGCGTCGCGCGCTCGCTCTCGCGGCGCTTCCCCGAGCGGGACGTGGTCATCACCACGATGATGGAGCACCATGCCAACGACCTGCCGCACCGCGCGCACTTCAACAAGGTCGTTCACGTCGGCTCCAAGCTCGACGGCTGGCGCACCGGGTGCCTGGACCTCGCCCAGCTCGAAAAGGCGCTGAAGGAGTACCAAGGCCGCGTCGCTTATGTCACCGCGACCGGCGTCTCCAACGTCACCGGCATCGTCAACCCGGTGGAGGAGATCGCCGAGCTCGCGCACCGCTACGACACGCTCTGCATGATCGACGCCGCGCAGATGGCCGCCCACGTGCCGATGCAAGTCTCGCGGCCCGACGCGCCCGAGAAGGAGATCGACCTCCTCTGCTTCTCTGGACACAAGATCTACGCGCCGGGCTCGCCGGGCGTCTTGGTCACTCGCCGCAGCCTGTTCGACGGCAACGAGCCATGTGAGATGGGGGGCGGCATCGTCGACCATGTCTTCGTCGACGACTACATCGTCGCCCAGAGCCTGCCCGAGCGCGAAGAAGCGGGCACGCCCGACATCGTCGGTGCGATCGAGCTCGCCGCTGCCCTCGAGGTGCTGGATCGCATCGGCATGGACCTCCTCGAGAAGGAAGAGGACAAGCTCATCCGCACCACGATCGACGCCCTCGAGGCCATGCCCGAGGTGACCGTCTACGGCGTGATCTGTCCGAACGCGGTGCACCGAGTGGGCTGCGTCACCTTCAATATCGTGGACATCGAGCACGGTCTCACCGCGGCGATCCTCAACGACTACCACAACGTCGCCGTGCGCAACGAGTGCTTCTGCGCGCACCCTTACGTCAAGGACATGATCACCCTCGACCTCGAGCGGCGCCTCGACGACCTCGATGAGGACGAGATCGAAGCGATCGCCGAGCAGAGCAAGGGCATGGTCCGCGCCAGCTTCGGCCTGTACTCGACCGAGCAGGACGTCGAGCGACTGGTCACCGGTGTACGGGACATCATTGCGCGCCGCGACGAGTACGCGCCGCTCTACGAGCGTTTGCCGAACGGTGACTATCGTCACAAGAAGTTCAGCTTCGACCCGAGCACCCAGTTCTCGGTGCGCGGCGTCCTCGATGCTTGTTACGTCGACAAGACTACGAAAGGAGCCGGATCGTGACCGACTTGCCGGTCGACCGCGAGATCGACTGCAGCGGGATGAGCTGCCCCGTCCCCATGCTCAAGGCGAAGAAGGCTATCGCCGACCTCGAGTCCGGGCAGGTGCTCAAGCTCATCGCCACCGACCCGACGGTGCTGGGTGACATGGCCGCTTGGACGGAGCGCGCGCAGCACGAGCTCGTCCATCAAGACGTCGATCGCGAGGCCAACCGCTTCGTCCTGTTCGTGCGCAAGGGCTCGTGAGCGACTCGCCGGAGCTCCAAGGGCGCGTCGCCTTCATCACCGGCGGCGCGACCGGCCTCGGCCTCGAGATGGCGAAGACCTTCGGCCGCCGCGGCGCCAAGCTGGTGTTGGCGTCGCGCGACGAAGCACATCTCGAGGCGGGAGAGGAAGAGCTCCGAAGTGAGGGCATCGAGACCCTGACGATCCCGCTCGACGTCCGCGAAGCGCGCTCGGTCCGAGCCGCCGTGAAGCAGGCGCATCTACACTTCGGCTCCCTCGACATCCTGGTCAACAACGCCGCCGGGAACTTCGTCCGGCCCGCCGAGCGGCTGCCGGAAAAAGCCTTCGCGAACATCGTCGACATCGTGGTCAACGGCACGTTCTACGCCTCGCGCGCTGCGGGCAACCTGATGATCGCCCAAGGCCGCGGCGTCATCTTGAACATCGTCGCCACCTACGCCTGGACCGGCGGCCCGGGGACCGTTCACTCCGCCACCGCCAAGGCCGGTGTCCTCGCCATGACTCGCACCCTCGCGGTCGAGTGGGCTCGCCACGGCGTCCGCGTCAACGCGATCGCCCCAGGCGCAATGGAGACCGGCGGCGCCTCGGCCCGACTCTGGCCGAGCGATGAGCTCGAGGAGCGCGTTCGCAGCCGCGTGCCCTTGGGCCGCTTCGCGACGTTGGAAGAGGTCGCCCACGCCGCGGGCTACCTCGTGTCGGATCAGGCGGCCTACATCACTGGCGAGTGCCTGACGATCGACGGCGGTGCCTGGCTGGGCCGAGGCGTCCTCGACGCCGACCCCGAGCAAGGCATCCTGAAAGTCATCCGGCGGCAATGAAGGAAGCACCGCCGGCGGAGCGGCAGAGCATTCACTCTCGAGCCCGTTGTGAAGGACCGAGTGGACCGGCTGCACTCAGCTTCGTGACACGGAGAATCAGAGGTGAGCGCGCCCTCTCCAAGGCGCGGCCCTTCGGGCCTGGACAGAAGGCCCTGCCCTTTCCTGGCGAAAAAGGGCGCATTCGGAGGGCCGGCTTCACTGGGAGCGCGGGCATCCTGCCCGCATCGGGCCGCGCAGCGCCCGATGCGAGGCCTGAGGGGCCTGGCCCTTCGGATTTTGGGTGCAGGACACCGAGACCGGCTGAAGCCTGCGGT
>JAVJTD010000204.1:0-7342 GCA_040219065.1 Planctomycetota bacterium | reverse complement strand
CGAGAGTCGAGAGTCGGACGTTCCGAGAGGCCCAAGCTCGCTCGTGAGAGCCCCGACCGACGGACTCGGTCTTCGGCTCGCTCGGCTTGGGCACTCCAACGCCCTCGAGATCGGGTTCGCACCCGGCGCGGGACGGGCTCGTCTCGGTGAGGGCTTTGCGGCAGGGCAGCCCTCACCGGGACGAGCGCGTTCTCAGGTGTCGCTCGAGAACTCGGCGGCATTCTTGACGAATTTGTGGCCTTCGATGTCGGCGTAGGACTGCAGGTCGCGGAAGGCGGCTTGAACCTCCCGGTGGCTGGCGAGCTGGGCGAGATCGGCGTAGAGGTGCTCGAACTCGAGGAAGAGGGCCAAGGCCCTTTCGATCAGCTCGTCGAGGCTGATGTCCTCGGTCAAGCCGAGAGCATCGATGGAGCGGGTGATCTGGTCGTCGGGGGTGTACTGGAACCAGGTCGAAGCGGCTTGGGGCGAGAGCCCTTGTCGCCGCTCGCGAATCCCGGCCGCGATCTGCTGCTCGCGCTCACAGAGGAACTCGAGCAGCATCTTCGCTTTGGGTTGGGTGACCCTCTCGGCGAGCTCGGCGAACAGATCGGAGGCGCGATGATGCCACCGCTCCGAGCGCCGGAACAGATCGACGGTTTGTTGGAAGGACATTCGTTTACTCCTGGAACCGCGTGGGACTGGACAAAGCCTGCGAGGCGAAAGCCCGCAGGGCGCGGCAGGCGGAGTGCTCGGCAGGAGGCAATGGTAGGTTCCGTCTTACGAGAGTCGAGCGTCCGGCCCCGCAATGACGGAGTTGTCGATATCCCAGGCTATGGCTTTCCCAGAGCACTGACAATGGGGCACCCGAAAATCGGCCTGACATGGGCGCTCGAGGGTGCGCTGGTCGCGAGGTCGCGTTCGGCTCCCGAGCTCGCGTCTCGTCGATCGGGTGTGGCGGCATGCGAAGTCGGTTTCATGAACCTCTCGCGTTCGACCACCGGGCTCCGTAACAATACGACGCCAGAGGTACCGTCGACCCTGACACGGTGCCATCGCCGCGAACCACCCCCGGAGGAGATGCTCGGTGACCCGTCCGGCCACCATGCTGTACGACGACGCGTGTCCCTTGTGCACGTTTCAGATGCGCTCGCTCACCTGGCTCGACTGGCGTCACCGGATCGTGTGGCGGCCCCTCTCGGATCCGGGTGCCGAGTCACTCGTGCCGGGCGTCGAGCGGAGCGACCTTCGGGCCGCCATCCACTGCGTGACGGCGGAAGGCGACGTGCACCGCGGCGCGCGAGCGATCCGGTACGTCTCGATGCGAGTGCCGTTGCTGTGGCCCCTCGGCTTGCTGCTCTGGGCTCCTGGAGTGATCTGGGTCGCCGAGTGGGTGTACCGATTCGTCAGCCGGCATCGGCATCGCCTCAGCAAGCTGTTCGGATGCGAGGGAGCCTGCGCCCTGCTGCCGGAGAGGCCGAGGAGCGATGGCTCGGAATCGTCGGCGAAGACCTGATGGGCCGTTGCCGACCAGTCGACTCTTTCTTGTGGATGCTGCCACGGTTACCCTCAGGGGTCCTCAGCGCCCTGACCGAACGAAGACCCCGACCCAGCGTGACCCGTCCATGGGAGATGGCATTCTCCGCTACCGCCGCGCCAAGTTCTCCGCCCGCCTGTTCGAGGACCGGCTCTACACCGCCGGTCACTTCTGGCTCGGTCGCGGGGACGGCGACGCGATTTGGCGCATCGGGTTCACGCCGTTCGCGCTGCGGATGCTCGGCGAGATCGTCGAGTTCGACTTCGAGGTCAAGCCGGGCGACACGATCGAGCGCGGCCAGGTCATCGGCTGGACCGAGGGCTTCAAGGCCGTCGCCGACCTGTACTCCCCGATGGCCGGCCGGTTCGCGGGACACAACAAAGAGCTCGACGACGACATCTCGCTGCTCCAACGCTCCGCGTACGATCGGGGCTGGTTGTATGCGGTCGATGGCGAGCCCGATGACGAATGCTACGACGCGCAAGACTACGCCGACTTCCTCGACTCCACGATCGACAAGATGATGGGCCAGTCCTCATGAGCCAGACACCTCGCGCACGCTACGTGATGATCGGCGGCTTCCTCGGCGCCGGAAAGACGACGGCCGTCGGCCGCTTCGCCAGGAGGCTGCACGAGTCCGGGCAGCAGGTCGGCCTGATCACGAATGATCAGAGCATCGGCCTCGTCGACACGACGATCCTTCGAGGGCAGGGCTGGGCCGTCGAGGAGATCGCGGGCGGCTGCTTCTGCTGCCGCTTCCCCTCGCTCCAAGAAGCCGCCGCCAAGCTCCAACAGTCGGTGCGACCCGATATCTTCCTCGCCGAGCCGGTCGGAAGCTGCACCGATCTCGTCGCCACCGTCAGCTACCCGCTGCGGCGCATCTACGGCGACGACTTCGCGATTGCGCCCTTGTCGGTGCTGATCGACCCCGCCCGCGCCGAGCGTGTCCTGGGCTTGAGCGACCAGGGCCGCGCCTTCTCCGAGAAGGTCGTCTACGTCTATCGCAAACAGCTCGAAGAGGCCGATGCGATCGTCATCAACAAGATCGACCAGCTCGATCCCGAGAGGCGAGGCGCACTGCTCGAAGCGCTCGGACGAGAGTATCCCCGCGCCCGGCTCTTCGAGGTGTCGGCCAAGGAGGGGGAGGGGCTGGACGCCTGGTTCGAGTGGCTCGAAGGGGCCGAGACCGCGATGGCTCCCACGATGCAGCTCGACTACGACACCTACGCCGAGGGCGAGGCGCTGCTCGGCTGGATGAATGCCACCTGGGAGATCACGGGCGGAGCGCCGTTCAATGCGAACGAGCTCTTGGTGTCCCTGGCCCGCGCGATGCAGGAACAGTGTCGCTTCGCCGACATGGAGATCGCTCACCTCAAGATGACCCTCGACTCGCCCGACGCGGGCGGACAGCTCTCGGTCGTCAGCGTGACGAGTGGCGACGACGAGCATCCCGACCTGCGTGAGTCGCTCCTCGACGAGGTCTCGGGCGGCGCTCTGATCGTCAATCTCCGCGCCGAGGGTGATCCCGAAGAGCTGCGCGCGATCGGCACGAGGGCCGTCGAGCGTGCCGTCGCCGTTCAGGGGCTCGAGGCGAGGAGCGAGCACGTCGAGTACTTCCGCCCGGCGCGACCCGTGCCGACGCACCGCGACATCGTCACCGAGGAGGCCAGTGGATGAAGGACGGCCAGAAGCGAGCCCACCTCTACTGCCACTGCGCCTACGCCAAGGTGATCGATCCCGAGGTGAAGCGCCAGGTGTTGCGGGGCTTGAGCGAGTCGGACGTCGCCTTCGAAGCGGTGCCCGATCTTTGTGAGATGTCCGCTCGCAAGGATCCGACCCTCGCGCGTCTCTCAGCGACGCCTGGACTCGAGATCACCGCGTGCTATCCCCGCGCGGTCCGGTGGCTCTTCCATGCCGCGGGGCATCCATTGCCGGCCGGCGACGAGGTGAAGATCCACAACATGCGCGAAGAGTCGGCCGAGGTGATCCTCGAGCGAGTGATCGGCGCCCCAGGAGAGAAGGAGCAAGAGCAGGAGATGTCGTCATGAGCCACCCGGTCCAGGAGCGGTTGCGTGTGGTGCTCTACGAGGGGCCGGGAAGCACCGCGCTCGAATCGGAGGAGCGCTTCGAGACGTTGAACGCCTTGCTCGAAGGCGGCTACGGCGTCACGCGCCCCAAGTCGGGTGGCACGGTTTCGCCCGAAGACGACGCGACGGTGATGCTGCTCGGTCGCTTCGAAGGGCCGGCTCCTTTGGAGTCGCGCCGCGAGGACGGCCGCCCCGCGCTCTTGGTGCGGGACATCGAGAGGCGCGGCGCGGAAGACGTCGTCGCGCAAGTGGCGGCCGCTCGCGATCAGGCGGGCATTGCCGAGCCGGGCCAGTGGACACCCTGGTTCCCGGTCATCGATTACGACCGCTGCACGAACTGCATGCAGTGCCTGACGTTTTGCCTCTTCGACGTGTACGGCGTCGATGCCGAGGGCCAGATCAAGGTCTCGAACGAGGACAAGTGCAAGACCAACTGCCCGGCTTGCTCGCGCGTGTGCCCCGAGGTCGCGATCCTCTTTCCCAAGTACCGGAAGGGCCCGATCAACGGCGACGTCGTCAAGCAGGAGGACGTGCAGAAGGAGTCGATGAAGGTCGACATCTCGGCGCTCTTGGGGGGTGACATCTACAAGTCGCTGCGCGAGCGTCAGGACACCGCGCGCCAGCGCTTCTCGACCGAGCGCGACGAGTCGCGGGCCTTGCTCGAGCGCAAGCGCTGCCTCGGTGAGCTCAAGGACGCGCTCGACATTCCCGACGAGGTGCTGATGACCCTGCCGTCGGCAGGCGACATCGAGGAGCGCGCTCGCCGGGCGAAGGAGAAGGCCGAGAAGCGCAAGGCGCGCTCGCAATCGGTCAAGGACGGCGGCGCGAGTCGTGCGCCTTCCCAGGACGAGTGGGGCATTTGAAGGGCTACCGGCGATGATCTTGGGACTGGCGACTCGCATGGTGCGCTCGACTGACGCGCGCCTGCTTTGGAAGTTCGCCTACAACTTCGGCTACAAGGGCATGCGCTCGGTTCAGCGCTTCAAGAAGCGCCTGAAGCAAGGGCAGGTCTTCCCGCCGTTCCTCTACATCTCGATCACCAATAGCTGCAACTTGCGCTGCCAAGGCTGCTGGGTCGATGTCGCGGCGCCGCAGGCGACGGTCTCGTTCGACGAGATGCGCACGCTGATCGCGAACGCCAAGAAGCACGGCAACTCGTTCTTCGGGATCCTGGGCGGTGAGCCGTTCATGCATCCCGAGCTGTTCGAGATCCTCGAAGCCCACCCCGACTGCTACTTCCAGATCTTCACCAACGGCCAGTTCATCACCGACGAGGTGGCGGCGCGGCTCAGGAAGGTCGGCAACGCGACGCCGCTCATCAGCATCGAGGGGCGAGAGGTCGTCAGCGACGAGCGCCGCGGGCGCGAGAACGTCTACCAGCACACCCTGAACGGCCTCGAGGCGTGCGTCCGGCACAAGCTCATCACCGGCGTCGCCACCAGCGTCTGCCAGTCGAACTACGACCTCGTCAGCGAAGAGTGGGTCGACGAGCTGATCCGTCGGGGCGTCCACTACGTCTGGTTCCACACCTACCGCGGCGTGGGGCCCAAGCCCTCTCCCGAGCTGGCGCTGCGACCCGAGCAGATCGTCGCCATCCGCCGCTTCGCCGTCGAGATGCGCAATCGCAAGCCGATCGCCGTCGTCGACGCCTACTGGGACGACAAGGGCCAGGCGCTCTGTCCCGCGGCGACCGGCATCAGCCATCACATCGGACCCTGGGGCGACGTCGAGCCTTGCCCGATCATCCAGTTCGCGACCGAGTCGATTCGCGACAACGGCGGCGACCTGTTCAAGACGATGACCGAGTCCCCGTTCCTCGCAGACTTCCGCAAGACGGCTGCAGGCGCGACGCGCGGCTGCGTTGTTCTCGAGCGGCCCGATCTCCTCTCCGAGGTCGTCGAGAGACATGGCGCGCGCGACACCACGGCCCGAAAGGAAGCCCACGCCGAGCTGTCGGCGCTCTCGTCGGTGACCAGCCAGCACCAGCCGGGGCAAGAGATCCCCGAGAAGCACTGGCTCTATCGTTTTGCCAAGAAACATTGGTTCTTCGGTTTCGGCGCGTACACGTAAGGGTGTCAGCCCGGCGAACCGTGGCGCTTTGAACAATTCCGGCAACAGAGCTCGAAGGACAAGATCCGTGTCCAGCCACGAATCCACCCAATCCGGCAGCGAACTCTTCCCGCTCGTGGACCTCGGTCCGATCGAGTCGGATGCGCCCAGCGTGCAGCTCCCGCCGCGCATCGCTCAGCCGAAGTATCGAAAAGCCCAGTCGAACATCCCCGACGACCGTCGGCTGCGCGACCGGATGAAGGAGCTCGCCAAGGAGTACATCGAAGCGAACGGCATCGTTCCGCCTCTGACCTTCGATCAACTGCTGCAGCACGCGAGTGGGCTTTGTGAATCGGCGGGATTGGAGCCGCTCTATCGCGACTACCTCGCCGTCATCCTCAACAACGAGGCTTGGCGCGACGAGCTGGCGCACGTGCCCTTCGAGAAGCGGCTGCTCTTGGTGCCGAAGTGCCTCCGCGTCGAGGAGCACTGCCCAGCGCCCTTCGACGAGTTCGGCATGCTCTGCAAGGAGTGCGGCCTCTGCTCGATCGAGGACCTCAGCGTCGAGGCCGAGCGCCTCGGCTACGCGGTGCTCATCGCCGAGGGCTCGGCGATCGTGCGCAGCATGATCGAGACGCGCAAGATCGAGGCGATCGTCGGCGTGAGCTGCCTCAACGTCCTCGAGAAGTGCTTCCCGCACATGGAGGCCGCCGCGATCCCCGGCATGTCGATCCCGCTCCTGCAGGACGACTGCATCAACACCACCGTCGACCTCGACTGGGTCTGGGACGTCATCCATCTGACGTCCGCCGACAAGACCTACCGCATGGACCTCGATGCTCTCAAGAGCGAGGTGCAGAGCTGGTTCGAGCCCCAGGCGATGAATGAGCTGATGGGTGCGCCGCGCGGCGAGACCGAGGCGATCGCTCGGGACTGGCTGGCGCGCGACGGCAAGCGCTGGCGGCCGTACCTCAGTGTGTGTGTCTACACGGCCCTGGCCGCGGAAGGCCGCGAGGACCAGCCGCCCTTGACGGACGACATCAAGAAGCTCGCCATCGCCGTCGAGTGCTTCCACAAGGCGTCCTTGATCCACGACGACATCGAGGACAACGACCGCGAGCGCTACGGGCAGGAGACGCTGCACGAGACCTTCGGTGTGCCGATCGCCCTCAACGTCGGCGACTTCCTCCTGGGTGAGGGATACCGTCTGATCGGCGACTTGGACCTGCCGGCCGAGCGCGTCGTGCACATGCTCAAGGAAGCGGCACGCGGTCACAACTTGCTCTGCCGCGGTCAAGGCGCCGAGCTGTACTGGACGCGCAAGCCCGAGGTCCTCACCTCGATGGACGTCCTCGGCATCTTCAAGCACAAGACCGCGCCCGCCTTCGAGATCGCCCTGCAATTGGGCGCACTCTTCGCCGATGCCGACGAGGACGTGCTCTCGGTCCTCAGCAATTACAGCGAGGCCTTGGGAATCGCCTACCAGATCCGCGACGATCTCGATGACTTCACCGGTGAGAGCGACTCGCACGATCTGAAGGACCTGCGTCCGTCCCTGATCCTGGCGATCGCGCACAAGCGCGCGGAAGAAGGTGCCGAGCAGGACCTGATCGCCTCGCTCTGGCGCCGCGAGCGCAGCTATGAGTCGGTCCAAGCCGAGGTGCACCGCATCCTCGAGGAGCGCGGCGTCGAG
>JAVJTD010000203.1:0-7074 GCA_040219065.1 Planctomycetota bacterium | reverse complement strand
ACGACCTCGCCGCCGAGATGCCCCGCGCCCGGCCCGAAGTCGATGAGGTGATCCGTCAAGGACCTGATGGCGGAGCCGCGTTCCTTGACCGGACAGTATTTGGCCGGGACCCGCGAGATCGAGCTCCGCGAAGAGCGCCGACCGCGTGGCGAGCGTTCATTGACACTGAAGGGCGCGCGCTCGAACAACCTCAAGAACGTCGACGTCGAGTTCCCGCTCGGGCTCTTGATCTGTGTCACGGGCGTCAGCGGCGCGGGCAAGAGCACGCTGATCAACCAGACGTTGCTGCCGAAGATGCGATACCTCCTGCACCAGAGCTTGGGGCAGATCGGCGAGCACGATCGCCTCGAGGGCATCGAGGAGGTCGACAAGGTCATCGCGATCGACCAGAGCCCGATCGGCCGGACGTCCCGCTCGAACCCGGCGACGTATACCAAGGTCTTCGACGAGATCCGCGGCGTGTTCTCGCAATTGCCCGAGTCGCGGATGCGCGGCTTCAAGCCCGGGCGCTTCAGCTTCAACGTCAAGGGCGGCCGCTGCGAGCGCTGCCAGGGCGACGGCTATCTCCGCGTCGAGATGCACTTCCTCGCCGATGTCTTCGTCCATTGTGAGGTGTGCCAGGGCCGAAGGTTCAATGACGCCACGCTCGAGGTGAGATACCGCGGCAAGAGCATCGCCGATGTCCTGGACTTGTCCGTCGAGGAAGCGCTCGCGCTCTTCGAGAACCACCCGACGCTCAAGCAAGGCCTCGAGACGTTGCACGATGTCGGCCTCGGCTACATCAAGCTCGGCCAGCCTTCGCCGACGCTCTCGGGCGGCGAGGCGCAGCGCATCAAGCTGAGCCGCGAGCTGTCCAAGCGCTCGACGGGTCGGACCGTGTACGTGCTCGACGAGCCGACGACCGGCCTGCACTTCGAGGACATTCGGCATCTATTGGCCGTGCTCAATCGCCTCGTCGAAGGCGGCAATACGGTCATCGTGATCGAGCACAACCTCGACGTCATCAAGACCGCCGACTGGATCATCGACGTCGGCCCCGAAGGCGGCCACGCCGGCGGCGAGATCCTGGCCGTCGGCACGCCCGAAGAGGTCGCCAAGATCAAACGCTCCGTGACGGGCCACTACCTGAAGGACCTATTGCCGAAGAAGCGAAGTGCCACCCGCCGCCGAACGAAGAGCGCCGCCGCAGCGGAGTGACGACCGCAGCCTGGAGCGCGGGCATCCTGCCCGCATCAGGCCGCACAGCGGCTCCGACATGAAGCGCGGGCATCCTGCCCGCATCGGGCCGCGCAGCGGCCGAACCGTGCGCCGGCCTGTCAACATGTGCCTCGAAACAGCATCGCGTCCCAAGAGCCAAGGCCCCGCATTGGTCCCAAGAACTTGGAAGTCTATGCGTTGGACGTTGAGCCGTTGAACGTTCGCCCCAGACTCCTACTGCCCCTGTGGTCCTTCGGGCCCTTCACCGGGGATCTCGCCGCCGCGCTTCACGGAGCCGGGTCCGGACTGTGGCAGCTTCTTCTTGGGCCGGGCGATGATCACCCAGGCGATGATCAGGACGATCGCGAGGCCGATCCAGACGATGGCTTTGCTGAAGAACTCGATCAAGCTGTCCATGGCTCACTTCTCTGGTTGCCGGTTCTTGGCCGCATCTTCGAGAGCGACCGGGCTCATTCCAATGGGACGCAGAGCTCGAGAGCGTTCGCCAGAACTTCGATCTCGAGAGGGGTCTCGCCGTGCGGATCTCCATCGCCGTGCACGGGCTGTTGCGGATCGCACAGGATCGAGACGCGCTCGGCTTGCCGATGCAATAGAGGCGCATCCGGGTCGGCGGGTTCCTCGCCTTCCAGACCCAGGACACTGGCACCCAGCGCCGCGATCGTCGACCAGTCGCCGTTTCGGATGATCATGAGGTCCAGCTTTCCGTCGGAAGGATCGATCTCCTGAGACAGCCGGATACCGGCTCGGCCAATGCGGCCGATATTGGCGACCAGGCAGGCGATCGCCTCGGCCTCGAGCACCTCGTCGTCGAGGCGAATCTCGTAGCGGGCGGGCTCGGCCCTACGCTGATTGAGAGCGCCGAAGAAGTAGGCGAGCCAGCCGAGCTGGTCTTTTTGCTCGCGGGTGGCGGCGCGAATCATCTCGGCGTCGGCGCCGACACCGACCCTCAGGAGGAAGTGGCGGCCCTTCATCGCGATGGCGTCGAGCGAGCGCATGCGATGGGCCCCCGGGCGGAGAAGCGCCGTCGCTGCTTCGAGGTCGACGGGGATGCCGAGCTCTTGGGCGATGCAGTTGCCGGTGCCGCCCGGCAAGATGGCGAGCGGCTTCTTCGATCCGATGGTGAGCAGGCCGGATGCGACGGCCGTGACCGTCCCGTCGCCGCCATAGACGGCGATCACGTCGATGTCGTCGCGGCTCCCGGCTTCCTGGGCGAAGCGGTAGGCATCCTCGTCACGCTGCGTGATGCCGGGCTCCCACTCGATACCGGCCTCTGCCAGCTCGCGATTGACGACGGACAGCACGGGCTCATCCGCTCCGGACGCGGGGTTGATGATCAAGTACGCGCGCATCGATCTCTTCTCGGGGACCACCAGGAAGTCTCTTTCACGAAGCTTGGAACACCGAGCGAGAGGGTCGGTTCTGGTGAGGAGATGAAATCGCAATCGCTGCGGGAATGCCACCGTCTCGTCAGGACTCGGGAACGGCCTCGACCAAACCCTGGAGCTCTCGGTAGGCGCTGTTCAGCTCCTCGCGAGCGCGCGTTCGGACCTCGTTGGAGCGTGCCAGCTTCAGCAGTTTGTTGTGGACCTGGTCGCGCGCCATTCGAAGGCGTTGCATCAGGTTTTGACCACGGGCCCCGGCCCAGAGCTCGGAGCGCTCGAGAAGCCGATCGACTCGGTCCAGCAGGCCTTTCAGCCTCTCCGCCGATTGTCGATCGAAGCTGGCTTCGGGAGGGCGAGACATGATGATCGAGCTCCTTTCACGAAGAATGAGAACGGGAACTTCTCCTTCTCGATCAAATCATGTGCCGCCGGAAGGACTCGAGCCTCAAGTCCTTGCGGAGCCTCTCTTCCCGATCCAGAAAGGCTCAGGCACTCGCTGACCGTCGGCACTTGGCCTTCTCAAAACTTCGAGGACCGGAAGGATGACCACCGAAAAAGAAGCGAACGCGGACTCGGGCGACTCTCCCAAGATCCGCATCCAGGTACCGACCGGCTCGTTCCCCGACGAACGGCTGCGGAAGACGCTGGTGAAGGCGGGCATCGAGGTCGAAGAGATCGAGGAGTCCGCGGGGATCCGAGACGCGGTGACGGATGGCGATGCGGACGTCGTCGTGCTGCGGAGCTCCGAGGTCCGCGGCTCGACCGCCCGGTTTCTCGAGAGGCACGTCGACGATGAAGACGGTCCCTCGATCCTCATCGTGAACGACGAGGAGACGGATCCGGCCCGGCGTGCTTCGCTGTTGGCCGCGGGGGCGAGCGAGGTGGTCGAGCCGGAGCACTTCGAGGATCCCGAGAACATCCGGCCGCTCATCGACGCCCTCGCCCAGGAAGAGGGTCGCGAAGGGCCCGAGGTGCGCGGCCATGACGCCCATCCTCGCCTCGCCGACTTCCTCTCGCGCAGCGAATCGATGCAGCGCCTCGTCGCTTTGGCCAGCCGAGTGGCCGATGCCGAGACGACGCTTCTGATCACTGGTGAGACCGGTGTCGGCAAGGAGCGATTGGCGCGAGCGCTCCACGCCGAGAGCTCTCGCGGTCCAGGACCGTTCATTGCGGTGAACTGCGGTGCGCTTCCAGAGCAGCTCCTCGAGAGCCAGCTCTTCGGTCACGAGAAGGGAGCCTTCACCGGTGCGCAGACCGCGCATCGCGGGTTCTTCGAGCAAGCCGACGGAGGCACGATCTTCCTCGACGAGATCGGGGAGATGCCGACGCACCTTCAAGTGAAGCTGCTGAACGTGCTGCAGCGGCACGAGATCCAGCGCATCGGGTCCGAGAGCCCGATCCGCGTCAACGTGCGGGTCATGACGGCCACCAACCGCGACCTGCGCGCCGAGGTCGAGGCCGAGCGCTTTCGGGAGGATCTCTTCTACCGGCTCAATGTCGTCGCCCTGCGGATCCCCCCTTTGCGCGAGCGACCCGAGGACGTCGTGGACCTCGCCGGGCACCTCATCCGGCACTTCCGGATGGAGATCCCCAACTCGGAGATCAAGAGCATCTCGACCCAAGCAATGGACGTCCTGCAGCGCTACGGCTGGCCAGGAAACGTGCGCGAGCTCATCAATGTGATCGAGCGGGCGATGCTCTTGGGGCAGAGCACCGCGATCGAGCCTCGGGACCTGCCTCCCGAGATTCGGAGCGAGGAGGCGAGCGGCCCGGTGACCGAAAGCGCCCCGGGTCACGAGCGAGCCGTGAGCCGGGCCTCCCTGGGAGAGCGGCTCTTGCCCGACAACTGGCACGAGAAGCACCTCAAAGAGGTGCGCGACGGCGCCGTGGCCGAGATCGAGCGGTCTTATCTCCACGCCGCCCTGGGCCGCACCCAAGGTCGCATCAACGCCGCCGCGAAGATCGCCGGCATCTCGACCCGCTCCCTCTACGACAAGATGCGCCGCCTCGGCCTCCGCAAGGAAGACTACCGAGGAGAGTGAGCGCTACGCGGCCTCTCGACCAGAGCCAGCGCGGCCGAGAGTGGGCTCTCAACCAGAGCCCGCGCGGCCGAGACGGTAAGGGCCGAGGTCGCGTTCACCGGCTCGATCGATGAATGTCGCGTTCGAACGTGGAGCGTTCGAGCAAGGGGGAGCTCGAAATGCCGACCGCTGCCGCTGAATCGGCCCCTTGCTCGGCGTCTTTCCAATCGGCAGCCCTTCCGTCGCGGAGGTCGCTATTCGTTCTACTGCGACTTCCCGTTTCGGTCGCGCGGGCTCTGAATGCCCCTCAGTAGCTCTCGTCGTCCGAGGGGAATTGGCGAGTGCGGACGTCTTTCACGTAGCTGCCGAGGGCTTCTTCGATCATCTTGCCGAGCTCGAGGTAGCGGCGAACGAAGCGTGGGTGGAACGACTCGGTAAGTCCCAAGACGTCGTTGACGACGAGGACTTGGCCGTCGCAGTGGGGGCCGGCGCCGATGCCAATCGTCGGGATGGGGAGCAGCTCGGAGACCTCGGCACCGAGCTGGGCGGGGATCTTCTCGAGCACGACGGAGAAGCAGCCCGCGTCGCAAACCGCCTTCGCATCTTCGATCAGCCGCTGAGCCTCGGTCTCGGACTTCGCGCGCACCTGGTAGGTGCCGAACTGGTTGATCGACTGCGGCGTCAGGCCGAGGTGACCCATCACCGGGATGCCGCCGTCGACGATCTTGCGCACGGTGTCGACCATCTCACGGCCACCTTCGAGCTTCACCGCCGCCGCTCCCGTCTCCTTCATGATTCGGCCGGCGTTGCGCAGCGCTTCCTTCGGGTCGACCTGGAAGGACAGGAACGGCAGATCGACGACGACCATGGCGCGCTGCACGCCGCGAATCACGGCCTGGGCGTGGTAGATCATCTGATCGAGCGTGATCGGCAAGGTCGTCTCGTGTCCGCAGAACACGTTCGCGGCCGAGTCGCCGACGAGGATGACGTCGACGCCGGCGCGATCGACCAGGCGAGCGGTCGTGAAGTCGTAGGCGGTGAGCATCGCGATCGGCTCGTTCGCCGACTTCATCTTGGACAGGGTCTTGGTCGTGACGCGACGCACTTCGCGGCTAACGGACATGGGATCCGCCTATGCAGGGGGAATGCGGAGCCGGTTCGCAGCGGCACCCGCAGGAACGGCCGCTAGCATAATCCCGCCGCGCACCGTAAGGAAGCGCCCTGGCCGAGGGAATGTCGAGCGACTCAGCCGTCCGAAGCGACGCGCAGTCCGAGGCCGGGCGCCGTCACGAGATCCTTGGGAGCCTCGAAGCGACGCTCGCCGCCCTCGGCCGAGGCGCCGCTCATCGGCTGCCAGAGGACATCGCCGGACTCGAGACGCAATAAGAAGAGCTCGCGCTCCGCTGCCGCGAAGATCGTCTCCCAATCCAGATCGGGCGCCTGCCCGCGCACGCTCTCCTGGAACGCCTCATCGCTCGGACTGCCCGTCCAGACGTGGAGCCGCCCGGCCTCGGTCACGAAGGCGCCGCTCTTCGTCGACAGGATCGTGCGCGGAGTCTTCGCATCGATCGACACGCTGGCGTCTCCGCGCAGCAGCTCGAACGTCGTCGAGTCGGGACCGTTGAGGAATCGGAGCTGAGAATGCGGCGCCACCTCGAGGACGCCGCCCGGCTCGATGCGGAATCTCGCGCCGTCCGGCCCGATGCCCAGCAGGGCGCCGCTGACGAAGGCCGCGCCGACGGCGATCGGGCGAGGACCGCCTTGGCGATCGATCCACACCGCGGCGCCTTCGGGACCGTCGAAGCGCGGCGTGACCAGGCGCAGCCCGGGGGCGAAGACCCGTGCGATCACGAAGGCCGCGAGGATCAGGACGATGGCGCCGGCCGGGACGATCCAGCCGCGCCAGGTGAGCGGCCGCTTCTTGATTTCAGGGGACATGCTCGATGCTCTCGGGAAGAAGATCACGCCAAGAGGCGAATGGCGCCCAGCATAACCGGGAAGTTCTTCGGCAACATCGGCGGCTCCCGCTATAAGCGCTCGCGTGCGGAGCTGCGGCCGCGGTGGACGACGAGCGGCTCCTCGTTGGTCACGAGAGGAGCCTGCGTTGTTCTGGTGGATCGGCTTACCGGCCTGCCTCGGCACTTTGATCTGGGTTTGGATTTTGCTCGAGGCCAGCCGGCGGCGGCATCACCATCAAAGCTTCCTTTGTGATGTCGTGCCCGAAGCGCCGAGCTTTGGCTGGCCGACATTGACCGTCGTCCTTGCGGCCCGCGACGAGGCCGAGCACGTGACGCGCTCAGTGCGCTCGCTGTTGCAGCAGGACTACGAGGGGCTACGCGTCATCGCCGTCGACGACCGGTAGACGGACGGCACGCGCGAGCGCCGTCGCGACTTGGCCGAATCCGATGGCCGCCTCGAGGTCGTCGCGATCGACGCGCTGCCCGATGGCTCGC
>JAVJTD010000201.1:0-5293 GCA_040219065.1 Planctomycetota bacterium | reverse complement strand
ACCTGAGCACCTGAGCACCCAAGCACCCGGCCACCCAAGCACTCAAGCACTCAAGCACTCAAGCACCCGACCACCACTCCGCCCCGGGTGCCTTCCGTCATCCGGCACCCGGGTGTTGCCGTGCATCAACCGAGGAGGTTGATGGCTTCGATCGAGATCTGGCTGGCGATGGAGACTAGCCTGGCGCTGGCCTGGTAGCCCCTTTGGGCTTCGATCATCCGGACGAACTCGCTCGACAGGTCGACGTTGCTGCCCTCCAAGGCTCCGGCTTGCACGCTGGCGCCATTGAGCGCGGCGGTGCCGAGGGTGAGCTGGCCCGAGTTGGCGGATGCGCTGAAGAGCGTGTCGCCTTGCCGCGTCAGTCCGCCGGGGTTGGCGAAGCTCGCGACCGCGATGGAGTCGAAGTCGACGACCTGACCGTTCGAGTAGAGACCTTGGATCACGCCGTCGCCGGACACCGCGAACTCGAGCAGGTCACCGGCGGCGTAGCCGTCCTGGCTGTGCACGCGGACGGTGCCGTCGTCACCGAACTGGCTGAGGCCTTGGGTCTCGTCGCTGCTGCCGAACTCGAGCGAGATCGTCTGCAGAGCCGTGATGCCGTCGAACTGGACCTCGATGTTGGGATCGCCAGCGCCCGCGCCGTTCACGCCAATGAGCTCACCATTGTCGTCGAACACGAGACCCTCGACCAGGCCGTCGGGCAACGAGACGTCGTCGTCTTCGAACTCGGCAGAGAGGCTCCACTCGTTCGCTTGCTCACGCGTGAAGGTGAACGTCACGTTGTGGCTGAGACCCTGGCTGTCGAAGATCTGCGTCGCCAGGCTGACGGTGTCCTTGTCGGCGCCGTCGGTCGTGACTTGCATCCGATTCTCGTTGAAGTTCGTCGAGCCCGTGTTCGCGGGATCATCGGTGAAGTTCAGGCTGAGCTTGGCATCGCCCGACTCGTCGGCGGTGAGGATCAGGTTGCCCGACCCGTCGAGCGTCGCCGTCGCCGAGTCGAAGCTGTTCGTGACGAAGTCCCGCAGCTCGCCGAGCGTCGTGCCGTCGACACCGTAGACGAAGTTGACGTCGACGCTGGTGCCGTCGGCTTCGGTGCCCTGCACGCGGATGATGTCACCGTTGACGTAGGCGTCGCGGTTCGACTTGAGGGAGCTCAAGTCCGAGGTGTCGGTCGCCAGCGCTTGCGTGCCCTGGAACTCGGTGTCGATCGTGAAGCCGAGGGTCCCGGCCACCGTGCCGGAGAGCTCCCGGATCTCGATCGTCTGATCGTCTCCGCGATCGGTGGTGCGAATCTCGAGCTGACCACCGCCATTGATGATCGCCTCGGCGCCCGACGTGCCGATCTGCGAGTCGATGGCCGCCTGTACCTCGCCGAGGGTCGCATTGTTGATGTCGGCGAAGTCCGCAGCGTCGAAGGTGACGGTGCGCGATTGGCCATTGATCCGGACGATGAACTGGTCGCCATCGGCGAGGGCGAAGGGACCGGCGGAGGCGGTGGAGGTGCTGGCCGCGGTGCCTTCGGCGAACGCTTCGGCCGTCGTCAGCTCCTCGGTCTTGGGACCCTTCTGCTCGGCGGGCAGGTTGCCCTCGAGAACGAGGCTGCTGGTGGCCTGCGGTGCGAAGGTGTCGGAGACGGGGAGCTGGATGTCATTGCCGCCAGCCGACTGGACGCGCAGGCCGGTTCGCGTGTCGATCAGGTTGCGATTCGCATCGAGATCGAAGGTGCCGGCGCGGGTATAGAAGTCCTGCGCGCCATCGCTCAGGACGAAGAAGCCGCCGCCCCGTAGCGCCAGATCGAAGGTGCGGCCCGTGCTGAGGAGCGAGCCCTGAGCAGTGTTCATGTCGATGCTGGCGAGCTCGACACCCGTACCGATCGACAGATTGTTCCGTCCACCGACGTTCGTGCCAGGGCCGCTGGCGGGCCGCAGGACCTGCGAGTAGAGGTCCTTGAACGTCGCGCGCGCCCCCCAGTATCCGACGGTGTTCACATTGGCGATGTTGTCGCCGATCAGATCCAGATGCCTCTGGTTGGCCTTCAGTCCGGACAGGGCCGCAGAGAAGTTGTTCATGGCGGGGCGCTCCCCTCAAAAGAGTAAATGTGTGTATGAGGACCGCGCGTCAAGGAAGAGCGCGCGACGGATCTCGATGGAAGGCGGACGCGGAATGTCCGCTGAGGCTTACTCGTCTTGGCCGTGCACGCGCTCGAGGTACCCGAGCGGGATGTCTTTGCCGTCGACGCGGAGCTGGACCAGCCCTTGCTCGACCGACACCGAATCGACTTGACCGCTGGCGTCCTCGCCCGTCTTCGGATCGACGTAGTCGATCTTCTTGCCGATCAGGGCGCTGCCTTGGGCGAGCTGCTGCAGCGTCAGGGACTCTTGCTGCATCTGGGCGAGGAGGTCCATCCGCGAGTTCAGCGCTTGGGTGCTCTCGAGGGAGGAGAACTGCGCGAGCTGCGAGACGAACTCCTCGTTGTTCTGCGGCTCGAGCGGGCTCTGGTTCTGGAGCTGTGTGATCAACAGCCGCAGGAAGTCCTGGCTGCCGACCTCCGAGGAGGAGCCGGTCAGCGATTGGAAGGAGCCGCTGGCATTGCCGACGTTGGTGATGTCCATGTCTCTTGCTTTCTCAAACGATTCGGTTCAAGGGAGTGTGCTGCTCCGAGGTCGGCTGTGAGCGGCCTTCTCGGGGACGATCGGAGTTCTTGTCTTTGTCCTGGGACGCCTTCGGCCAATTCAGGCGGAGCTGCCTCGGAACGACCAGCGTCCAGCTCTGCTCGGCGACACCGGCCTGGGCGAGCGCGGCTTGGAGGCTGGGCAACTCGCGGGACAGCTTTTGACCGAGGGCGAGCTCCGAGGCGATCAGGCGACCCTCCACCCCGGATGATGAAAGGCGCAGATGAAGGTTGAGGCGGCCGTCCTCACCGACCGGCAATCGCAAGGAGAGCGTGTCGCCCGGGGGTGGCGGCGTGACGATCTCGCTCCAGTGCACGGGCTGCGGGGGCGGCGTGCTCGGAGGTGTGCTCGGCGCGGGAGGCGGAGGCGACGTGGTCTGTGCCGGCAGGGACACCGAAGTCGGCGCGATACGCACCGACGTCTCGGCTGCATTCAGCGCCCCGGTGAGCTGAGCCGGATCCGGGAGAGGCGCACGGCGCGGTGTGGGTTCTTCCAGCTCGGACGGATGGAACGACTCGGAGGGAGAGTCTTTGCCCGAAGTGTCTTGCTCGACGTCCTGCTCCGGAGTGGTCGCTCTCAGGCCAGAGGCCGTCGCGGCGAACGGGGTCACGGGCTTCTCCGCCGGTGCTTCTCCGGTCGTCACCGGTGACGGCGTCCATCCTTCGCGGATCGCCGCCGGCTCGGCCGGCGCGGGCGTGGTTCGGAGTGGCGGTGTGAGAGCCGAAGCTGGCTCGGCCGGAGGCGGGGAGGCCGTTGCGGCGGAGTGAGGCTCACGAGTCTGCTTGGCCGGGACAGCGGTATCGGACGCATGCTTGGGGCGATCGCCTCGATCGACCTCGGCAGCGTCAGTCTTGGATTGCCCGGCCTCGGGTGTCTCGGTAGGGCTCGGCGAAGAATTCGGAGCGGAGGAGTGAGGCTCTCGAGTCTGCTTGGCCGGGACAGCGGTATCGGACGCATGCTTGGGGCGATCGCCTCGATCGACCTCGGCAGCGTCAGTCTTGGATTGCTCGGCAGTAGGGCTCGGCGATGAATCCGGAGCTCGCGTGGTGCCTGGTGCTTGCGTGAGGTCGCTCGCCGTTCTGTGACGATCCGATTCGACCCGGCGCGGAGTCCTGGGCAGGTCAGCAGGTGCGGCTTCGATGGAAGGGGCGGCATTCTTGGTCGAGTCGGACGTGACCGGGGTCTCGACCTTCGCGCCGGTAGTGACTCCCACCGGTGGCGAAGGCCGTCCTGTCGCCTCGCTCGCCGGAGGCGTTGTCGCCGAAGGGGCATCGGCCGGTCGTGCCGCGGCGATCGTTGGAGAGCTCTCGACGACTGGCGGGGGAGGAGGTGGACCCGACGCTGCCGAGCGCGATGTATTGGACTCGGTGGACGGTGCGATCGCCGCGCTGCCATCGAGAGGAGCTTTCGTTCCGGGTCTGGTCGACGCCGAGTCGATCGTGGCCGGAGCGCCTTCGGCGGTCTCTTCGCTGACGTCTCCCGCGGGAATGGCGGCCAGCTCCGCCGGGGCCGCCGCGAGCTTCGCCTGCTCGGTGACCAGGGCCTCGGCAAAGCCTGCCGATTCGGCCGAGCGGTCACGGGGAGCTGGTGAGCTCATCGTTTCCGGGATATCTTCTCGTGATTCGATCTTCATGGTGCTGGTCTCCGCCGGGAGCGGATCGCAACACCTGTGCCCGGGGGGAGACTGTTCCTCAAGTACCCAAAGCCATTTGGTTTATGCTCCTAACCCCGCTTCCGGTGCGTCGCGTGGACCAGGAAACGCTTTCCGCCCGGCGAGCTCCTTCTTCCGCATCGATAGGGACGGGTGCGGGAAAAGCACAGCGATACCCAAAAGGAATCGTCATCTCGGCCGAAAATCAGGGATGTACAGGACCTGGAGATTCGATCGACAGGGACCCAACCACGGAAGACCGTCATGGAAATCAAGCCCACTCAGAACCAGCCGCTCGAGCCGAAGGGTCGTCCCGAGAAAGTCTCGGAGCCAGCACCCTCCGCCAAGCCCGCCGAGAAGGACTCGGTCGAAGTCAGCGACTCCGTCGCGGCCTTCACCGACACGGCGCGTCGCCTGCGCGACAGCCTCAGCGAGCTCAGTGTCGAGCGAACCGACCTCCTGCGTGCCGTACAACGCATGCTCGAGGATGGCAGCATCGACAACGACCAAGTGCTCTCCGACACCGCCGACGCGATCCTGCGCTCGGACGACTGACCCCACCACAACATTCACCTGCCCCCCGGACCGTCTCAACCAAGACCAGGGCTCTTGGCGCCCAGGGCTAACGCCCTGGGTGACGAGGGCCGAAGGCCTGGCAGTTGCGCAGGCCAAAGGCCTGGGTTTCGGGCGGCGATCTTCACCCATCGCCCTCGGTCGACAGACCCAACCGCCGGCGCCCCTTCAGGGCGCGTGATAAAAACATCATCATTGCATAACCCACCCCAGGCTTGGGCCGGAGGACCGGCCTCGCCTGGGGCTACCCGCCGACGGCCCTTCGGGCCTTGGCGTTTGGCCATTGGGAAGGCCTGGGTCCCTAGGGCCGAAGGCCCGACAGCGTGTAGCCCAGGCCGAAGGCCTGGGTTTCGGGCCCGTATACAACGCCTTCCCCCGCCCTGAAAGGGCGGCGGCG
>JAVJTD010000194.1:0-13630 GCA_040219065.1 Planctomycetota bacterium | reverse complement strand
GAAACTAGATCCCGCGCGACCGAGAACAGAGCCCGCGCGACCGAAACGGAAAGCGGTCACCGAACTGGGAGCCGCTTCCTCGACGGTGCCACCGATCGAATTGAGAGGCGCCGAGCAAGGGAGCATTCGGAGTGCGCTGTCTTGGCGGCACGGTGCGCCCGGCCCAAGCTCGCTCGGGAAAGCCATCGCAGACAGACCCGGTCACCGGCTCGCTCGGCTTGGGCACTCCATCGCCCTCGGGCCCGGTTTCACCACTGTATGCTCCGGGCGCCGCGCCCGGGGGCGCCGCTAGCTTGAAAGCGCGGGACCACCGACCAGGAGGGCCTCGACTGGCAGTGGGGTGAGAGCCGTGAGCGAAGCGATCGGTCCTCGCCGAGTCCATTGAGGGTCCGTGCCGGTAGAGTCTCGGGGAGGTTCGTTCTCTTCATCGCCGCCTTGAAGAACTGCGAAGCGTAACGAGCCTTTCGACGAAGTCTCGCTTCGCTCGAAGGTTCTTTCAGTCGCGAGACGGGCGTCGCCACTGCCCTGGCGATCACCGGAAGGGACCCTCCCCGGACAGGGCGTGGACCGGTCGCTGCGCTCGCGGCTCTCCCCCTTTCGCTTGTGACGATCCTTCCCGCTCCAAAACATTCTGCAAAGCCGGGCTCGCCGAGAGGCAGCTCCGCTCGAGTCTGTCGCGCGCGCCCTGAAGGCGTCCCTTGCTCGGCGCTTTTCCGCTTCATTGCGCGCACTGTCGAGGACACGGGCTCCCGCTCGACGCCCTTCTCCGTCTCGGTCGCGCGGGCTCTGGTTCGGCGGGCACAGGTTCGGATGTCGGCACCGGGCCTGTGGTAGGATTCCCGGCCGGTCCTCGAGAGCCATGTTCCTTTGAGGGGATTTCGCCATGCGCCGGTTCGCCCTGATCCTGTTCGCCTTCTCGCTGGTCTCGGTGGCGCGCGCCGAGGTCGTTCGGGTCGAGATCGACTCTCGCTTCGTGGTGCTCGAAGGTCGTGAGTTCGGGGACGTCGGAGCGTACGAGCGTTTGAGCGGCAAGATCTTCTTCGCGCTGGACCCGAAGAATCCGTTCAATCGCGCGATCGTCGATCTCGACCTCGCCACGAAGAACGCGGACGGACGTGTCGAGGCTTGGGCGAACTTCATGGTGCTCCAGCCCGTGGACCCGAAGAAGCGCGGCACGGCGCTGCTCGAGGTCAGCAACCGGGGAGGCAAGGCGAGCCTGTCGTACTTCAACTCGGCGAGGGGGGCGTCCGAGCCGATGGCTGCGGAGCACTTCGGGGACGGTCTCTTGATGCGCCGCGGGCTGACGGTGATCTGGGTAGGCTGGCAGTTCGACGTGCCGGATCGCCCGGGGCAGCTTCGCCTGCATGTGCCGCGGCTGGCAGGTGTTGAAGGGTTGGTTCGCAGTGACTGGACCGTCAACCGCACGACGACCCGGTTGGATCTGGGACATCGTAACCACATTGCCTACTCGGTGGTCGATCCGGCTTCGGAAGAGCACGTCCTCACCCGGCGCTCGGGTCGTCTCTCGAAGCGCGAGGTCGTTCCGCGGGAGAGCTGGGAGTTCATCGTCGACGGCGAAGGCAAGCTGCAGCAGCCTGCGCGCATCTTCTGCCCAAAGGGCTTCCAAGCCGGGTATATCTACGAGCTCGTCTACAAAGGCAAGGACCCGGCGGTCGTCGGCCTGGGCCTCGCCGCGATCCGCGACACGATGTCGTTCGCACGCTACGACGAGTCGTGCCCGTTCCCGGTGAAGCGCGGCATCGCGATCGGGATCTCGCAGACGGGCCGGTTCTTGCGGTACTTCCTCTACCGCGGCTTCAACATCGACGAGCAGCAGCGGCCGGCGCTCGACGGCTTCCTGATCCATACGGCCGGCGGCGGTCGCGGCAGCTTCAATCACCGCTTCGGGCAACCCTCGCGCGATGCGCATCGCTACTCGGCGTTCTTCTATCCGACCGACCTCTTCCCCTTCAGCGGGCGCAAGCAGAAGGACCCGGTGTCAGGACGCGAAGAGGGCTTGCTCGACCGAGCAAATGCTCAGAGCCCGGCGCCGAAGGTCTTCTACACGAACTCCGGTTACGAGTACTGGGGCCGGGTGGCGTCTTTGATCCACACCACACCCGACGGTCAGAAGGACATCGAGCCGCTGCCGAACGAGCGGATCTACCACCTCGCCAGCACGCAGCACTTCTCGGTCGGCTTCCCGCCGCGCGACCGGGACCGGATCGAGGGCGCCGAAGCCTACAAAGGCAACCCCTCCGACCTGCTCACCACCGAGAAGGCGCTCCTGATCGCGCTGCAGGATTGGGTGGAGAAGGACGTGGCGCCTCCGGCTAGCCAGTATCCGACCGTTGCCGATGGCAGCCTGGTCCCAGTCTCGAAGCTGTCTTGGAATCTGCCCGGGCTCCCGGCGCCGACCGCTGCCCACGAGGCCTACCGCGTCGACTACGGCCCGCAATGGTGGAATGAAGGGATCATCACCAAGCAGCCGCCTGAGCTCGGCAAGGCGTTTCAGACTCTGGTCCCGCAGCTCGACGCCGCCGGTAACGAGCGAGGCGGCATCCCGAGCGTCGAGACCCTGGCCCCTTTGGCGAGCTACCTCTCTTGGAACCTCCGCCAAGGGATGGCTGGTGGGAATGGGGAGCTCACCGATTTCTACGGAACGTTCGTGCCGCTTCCCCTGAAGAAGGACGAGAGCTCGAAGGACACCCGGCCGAGCATCGAGGAGCTCTACGAATCCAAGGATGCCTACCTGAAGCAGGTCGACGCCGCGATCGAGCAGCTCACCGAGCAGCGCTTCCTGCTCGAAGAAGACCATGCTCGTGTCCGCACCCGCGCCGAGCAAACTTGGGACTGGCTCCACCGCTGAGGGCCGAAACCAGAGCCCGCGCGACCGAAACGGGAAGCGGCTCCTGAACTGGAAGCCGCTTCCTCGACGATGTTGACGATCGAGCGGAGAGGCGCCGAGCAAGGGGCCGCACGGAGTGAGCTGTCGTCGCTATGGCGGCCCCGGCCCAAGCTCGCTCGTGGATGCCCTCACCAAGAGACTCGGTCTTTGACTCGCTCGACTTGGGCACTCCAACGGACTCGGGTATATCTGAAGACCGAGTCTGTCGGTGAGGGCTCTGCGCAAGCGAGCTTGGGCCGGGGGCACCCTTGCGGCGAGACAGCGCACTCCGAATGGCCCCTTGCTCGGCGCCTCTCCGCTCGACCGGCTGCATTGTCGAGATAGCTGCTTCCAGCTCGGCCACCGCTCCCCGTCTCGGTCGCGCGAGATTGGGCTTCAAGTCAGGAGGCCCGGACTTCTTCGAGCAGCTCGACCGCTCGGCGGAAGTGCGGGATCACGATTGAGCCCCCGACGATGAGGGCGACATTGAACGCCTCGAAGAACTCCTCGTCGGTCACGCCGTGCTCGGCACATTGGAGCACGTGATACGTGATGCAGTCGTCGCAGCGCAGGACCATCGAGGCCACCAGCCCCATCAGCTCCTTGGTCTTGCCGTCGAGGGCACCATCCTTGTACGCCTCGGCGTCGAGGTTGAAGAAGCGGTTGATCGAGCGGTTCTTCCGCTCGAGGACCTTCTCGTTGATCGCTGTACGAAACTCGTTGAACTCTTCGATGCGACCCATCGGGATCCCTTTTTCGGATGCATTCTGATTCGAGCCGTCACTCGCGGCGGACGGACGGCCTCGCCCACAGTCGGTACATCTGATCGACGGCACCGCCGGCCGCGTCACCTCGGTGGATCAAGATGCGATAGCGAAAGCGGACCGACTCGCCCTTCTCGAGAGTGATGCCACCATCCTGACTCTTGTCGACGAAGTAGCTCAATCCGAAAGGATTCGCGGCGAGGAGGCCGTAGCCGCGGGCGTGCCAGCGAGTGGGATGGCGGAAGCTCTCAGGATGATCCATCAGGGTGATGCCGAGCGCGTCCTCGCCGATCTTGCCCGACATGTCACACCAGCGCGCCGGCTTGCCCCACAGCGCCCGCTCACCGACCAGGTTGCCGCTGTTCGACAAGGTCCCCCCCGACTGAGCCTTCAGGCCCGGGTGCACCCGAATCGCCATCATTCCTTCCTTTGTGTCCCCGATGCGAACCGACTGAGTTACCGCCGTCAGCGTCATCGTCAGATCGATGATCGGGTTCTCGGGCGTCAGATAGAAGCGCAGCTCCTCCACGCCTTCGAGACGAACGCTGTCGTCGGGCGCGACCCACTCCTGGCGCGAGACCAGCCGGGCATAGACCGGGCCCTCGGTCCGATCGAGGAGCTCGCGATGAAGGATTCGTCCCCGCGGCGCGTCGCCCGAAGGATCCGCCCAGTAGTCCACGCCGTCGATGTCGCCGTAGCTGAACCAGATCGACTTGTGGTGCGGGTGATCCTCGTTCTCGCCAGCGACGCCCTTCTCCATCGGCCAGCTTCGGGTCACGCGATGGCCGAAGGCCTCGACCGGGAAGAGGTACGGGCGCGGTGCGTCGTCGGCCAGATGGACGCGGGTGAACGGCGTCTCGGAGAGCAGGACCTCCACCTCGCCGTTCTCCTCCCGAAAATGCACCAGCTTCTCGGGCAGCGCTGGACGCGGGCCACTCCGGCGCGGCGCCAGTCGGTAGGTCTTCGGCTGACCCGCGACCAAGTCGCGAGCGATCCAGTGGAGATGCGTCGACTCGCCGGCCCCATCGGTCTGGAAGGGCACCGGCTGGCTGTTCTCGTCGAGGAGCTCCTGCGTGTCAGGATCGACTCGCACTCCGATCGGATAGACGACCGGCACGGCAGCGATGTCGCGCTCCAGCCCCTCGATCGTCAGTCGTACGTCTTCTTGCGGCGAGCACGGCCCGGCCCACAACATCAAGCCCAAGATGGTCCACATGGCTGGCGCCCTTCTCGTTTGGGGGAACTCGAGCGCGCAGTATACCGGCCACTGGAAGAGTGAGCCACAGAGACACGGAGATCACAGAGCTGAGCTCCGCCCGGAGCCGTGGCCGCAAATGACGGGAGAGCGGGCAACCTTCCGGCTCCGGCCGGAGCTCCTCCGTGCACTCCGTGTCACCGCAGCCCACGCAGGTGGGCCTGGGTGGGCGGGTGTTGGTGTGTTGGTGTGTTGGTGTGTTCGTGTGGTCGTGTGGTCGGGTGGTCGGGTGGTCACGTGTTCGGGTGTTGGTGTGTTGGTGTGCTCGTGTGTTCGTGTGGTCGGGTGCCCACCTGGTCACCTGGTCACACGAGCACCAAGTCACACGAGCACCAAGTCACCCAAGCACCAAGTCACTCAAGCACCAAGGCACCCAAGCACCAAGTCACCCAAACACCGGGTCACTGAGACTCCCCCGAGTCCTTCTTCTCGTCGGCGGCGACGCCGACCGGAGTGTCGGCGTCCGGCTTCCGTGTCTCGTCCTTGGCACTCGTGGGCGGAGGTGCTTCTGGCGGGGACGGTGAAGGCTCGGCCGATGTGGCTTCTTCTTCCTCGTCGTAGTCCTCGCGGTACATCTTGAGTAGGGCGAAGAGCAGGGAGAGCATGAGAGGGGCGAGGAAGAGGCCGATCAGGCCGTAGAATCGCAGGCCGCCCAGGATGCCCAGGAAGAGCAGGAACACGGGCACCTGGATCCGCTCACCGATGAGGATCGGCTTGAGGAAGTTGTCGATCAGGCTGATGCCACCGCCGCCGGCGATGGCTAGGGCGATCGCTTGACCGATCTGCCCGGTCACCAAGAGGTAGATCGTGCTGGGGACCCAGACGGTCGCCGCTCCGGTGAACGGGATCAGCGACGTCATTGCCGTCAGGATACCGAGCAGCAGCGGTGCCGGCAGGCCGACGATCGAGTAGGCGATCGCCGCCATCGCGCCTTGCACCATGCTGGTCAGGAACTGGCCGCGGATGACGGCCGCGAAGGTCTCCGAGATGCGGTCGAAGAGGATGCGCTTCTTGTTCTTCTCGAGGGGCGCGAGCTCGTAGAGCGCGCTGTGAATGCGATCTCCATCGCGGAAGAAGAAGAAGAGTGCCACCCCCATGAAGACCAGGTCGACGATGAAGGAGAACAGGTTTCGAGCCAGATCGAGCGAGAGCTGGAACAGGAACCCCTGCACCTCGGCGAGCTTCTCGAGTGCGGCCTGCTCGGCATTGAGCTGGACGGTCTGAGGCAAGGAAGTCCAGAAGTCTCGAAATTCCTCGTTCGACTTGAGCTCGTTGACGGTGGCCTCGAACTCCTCGGATTGGATGTACTCACGCGCCTCTGCGAACAGATCGAGCCCTTGCTTGGCGAAGGAGAACGTGATCCCGATCCCGATGGGCACGATGATCAGGAGCGTCAGCGTCGTGCAGAGAGCTGCGCGCGATGTCCGGCCCCAGCTCACCTTGCTCGAGAGGAGCCGGTACAGGGGATAGAAGGTGAAGGCGAGGATCCCGCCCCAGAACATCGACGCCAGGAAGGGCGTCAGGATGGAGACGACCTGGTAGATGATGAAGAGGAGCAGCAGGATGAACGAGACGGAGATCAGCGTCTCGCGCTTCAGCACGGGCTTTTTCTTCGGTGTCTCGGGGGAATCCGCCATGGCGACCGGTGATGTCGTTTCTGTGAGCGACCGGGCGGGTCGCGAAGTTTCAGGCTCAGGCTCACCGAGCGAGGAGGCCCCAGCATGGAGCTTGGGACGCCGGTTTGCCAAGCCTCCTTCCCGTCTTTTCTCCTCCTCCCGATCATTCGCCTATAATGGCGAGCCATGAGCGAGCTGATCTACCTGGACCACAACGCGACGACGCCTCTCGCCCCCGAGATTGCCCGGGAGATGGAGCCTTTTGGGGGCTCGCGCTTCGGCAATCCTTCCAGCCCGCACCGACTCGGCCGGGAGGCCGCCGAGGCCATGGCAGTCGCACGGGACCGGGTCGCGAGTGCGCTCGGTTGTGTCTCCAAAGAGATCGTCTTTACCTCCGGCGGAACCGAAGCGGACAATGCCGCACTGATCGGTGCCTGGCTTGCCAGGCCGGAGCGTCCTCACGTGGTCGTGACGGTCGTGGAGCATCCGGCGATTCTGGAGACGGCCGACTGGCTCGAGACCCGAGGCGCTCGGATCACTCGCCTGGCCGTCGATGGCGAGGGCCGCTTGGATCTCGCCGAGCTGCGAGCCGCCGTCACCGACGCGACTTCGATCGTCTCGATCATGCACGTGAACAACGAGACCGGCGTTCGCTTCCCGATCGCCGAAGCCGCCGAGATCGCCCGCGAGAAGGGCGCCCTCTTCCACACCGACGCCGTTCAGTCGATCGGCCGCCTCGATCCCGAAGAGCTCGCCGGCGCGGACCTGGTCACGATCTCAGGTCACAAGTTGCACGGCCCCAAAGGTGTCGGAGCGCTCAAGGTTCGAACGGGCACGCCTTGGCTGCCGACAGTCTTCGGTGGCGGGCAACAGCGAGGTCGGCGATCAGGGACCGAGAATGTCCCGGGGGTCGTCGGTCTCGGAGTAGCTTGCGAAAGGGCCGAGCGGCTTCGACCCGATGTCGCTCCGCGCCTCACGTCCTTGCGAGACCGCCTCGAGCGTCGCATCACTTCCGAGCTGACGGGAGTCTTCGTGCACGGCGCGGGTGCTCCCAGGGCGCCGCATACGAGCAATCTCGGCTTCGAAGAGATCGAGGCCGAGGCCCTTCTGATCCTGCTCGACGATGCCGGCATCTGCGCGTCCTCGGGCTCGGCCTGCGCGTCAGGTGCTGCCAAGCCCTCTCACGTGCTGCGGGCGATGAACCTACCCTTCGCCCAGCTCCACGGCTCCATCCGATTCTCACTCGGCGCAGAAACCACCGAGGCCGAGATCGATCGAGCAGCCCAGGTCGTCATCGAGAAAGTCCGGAAGCTCCGCGCACTGTCCCCCTTCTCGGACCCGATCGAACGGTGATCGTGTGTTCACGGGTTGGTCACGTGGTCGGGCTCTGCAGGTGCTCTTGTCGTCTCAGGAACACCGCAGCACCTCGGTGGGAAGACACCGAGACCGGCTGAAGCCGGCGCCCAGGAAGAGGTGCCTTGGTGTTCTGGTTCCTGGGTGACCGTGTGATGACGAGGCGCCCCGATCATCTGACTCCGATTCCCAAGCACCCAGTCACCCAGTCACCCAGTCACCCAGTCACCCAGTCACCCAGTCACCCAGTCACCCAGTCACCCAGTCACCCAAGCACCCAAGCACCCAAGCACCCTCCCTCAATCCAGTGCTCTCAACACGAAGCACTTGAGGTAGGTCGATTCCGGCAGCCCCAACCGGGAGGGGTGGTCACGGCTAGGGCCGCGGCGCTCGAGGACTTGGAGGCTTCGACCGGCGGCACCGGCGGCTTGGGTGAGGATTCTCTCGAACTGCCCTGCTCCGATGGCAGCGGAGCACGAGCAGCTCACGAGGACACCGTTCGGCGCCAGGAGCTCGATCGCCCTCCTGTTGATCTCCCGGTAACCGCGCTCGGCTCCTCCACGATCCCGCTTCGTGCGCGCGAAGGCCGGTGGATCGAGCACGATCGTGTCGAACCGCTCGCCGCTCTCCACGGCGCTCCTCAAGTACGGAATGACCTTGGCGCGGACCCCTTCGATGTTGCCCAGGCCGTTCAAGACCGCGTTCTCCCGCAGCGCGTCCAGCGCGGGCTGAGACGAGTCGATGGCGAGCACGTGCTCAGCCGAGCGCGCCATCTGCAAAGCGAATCCGCCTTGATACGTGAAGGCGTCGAGCACACGGCCACGGGCGAGCTCTCCCGCCGCGATGTGATTCTCACGCTGATCGAGGAAGGCACCAGTCTTCTGGCCCTGGAGCAGATCCACCTGGAGGCGAATCGCACCCTCTCGGACCTCGAGGGGCGACCTCGGCTTCCCCAAGAGGACTCGGGTCTCGACAGGCAAGTCCTCCAGCTTTCGAACGGGCGAGTCGTTGCGCGCGATGACGCAGGTGGCGCCGGTCAGCTCGGCGAGGATGGGAGCCCACTCCTCGATGCGGCGCTCGGTTCCGGCGATCGCGGTCTGCACGACGAGATGGTCCGCGTAGCGATCGACGACCAGACCTGGGAGTCCATCGGCTTCGGAGAAGATCAAGCGGTGCGCGTCGTCCTCGCGGACCCAGCGGCGCCGCAGCTCGATTGCGCGCTCGAAGCGGGCACGAAAGGTGTCCACCGTGGGCGCACTGTCGGCATGATCGAGGGCGCGCACCGCGATCTTGGAGGTGGCCGAGTAGAAGCCGTGGCCCCGGACTCGCCCTTCGGCGTCCCTCACCGAGACGATGTCGCCCGGCTCGGCTCGGATCGAGGTCAAGTCGTCACGGTAGATCCAAGGATGCCCGGCTTGCCACCACTTCAAGCCGTCTCCGGCCAGGGTGACCTCGGGACCTTTGGGCGCCGTCTCATCCATGCGCGAGCTCGTCTCTCTTCAAAATGGGACTGGAGTCGTGGAGGCCTTGCAGGCTGCGCAGCCGAAAGACCTTTGACAGGGATTCGGGCGATTCCTATAAGCAGAGCGTCAGCAGGACAGGGTTCCTGGCCGATACACAGAACATCGCATCGATGCGTGCTGAAACGGGGAGTCGTGAGAGGGCGCGCAACTGCGGTGGGCTACGGCGGAACCGCCCGCGGGTGATTCTAGTCAGCGCTGGCCTTGCCGCAAGGTGCCACTCCCCGCCGACCCAGCGACCTCCAGAATCTGCAGAGCCCACTCCCCATGAACGTGGTCCTCGTCACGCACGGCTTCCCCCCGCACGACTTGGGGGATGCCCCTCTCACGGCCTTTCATCTGGCCGAAGAGCTCTCTCGTCGCGCCGAGGTCCATGTGTTCGCCGGCAGGCAAGACGGCAAGCTCGAGCCGTACGAGATCGACCGCGAGCTGTACCCGGCCTTCGAGGTGACGTCGGTCAACCACCCTCGGCGTACCTTCTGGCAGCTCCAACAATCCTACGTCGATCGCTCGGTCGCCTACGACTTCGACCACTATCTCTCTCGGGTCCGTCCGGATGTGGTGCACGTGCTCAGCTTGCGACACCTGACCGCATCGGTGCTCGGCCCGGCGAAGCGGCGAGGCATCCCGGTGGTGTTCTCCCTGACCGACTTTTGGCCCCTCTGCTCGAGGACGAGGCGCTACGCTCGGTGGGGAGAGGCGTGTGACAAGATCGAGCTCGAGACCTGCCATCGCTGCCTCTATCACTACGCCCTCGCCACACACAAGACGAAGCGCTTCGACAGCTACAAGCGCCGCCTGCGCTTCGCCTACAAGAACCACCTCTGGGGCGCCAAGGGCCCCTATCCCTGGCGAGCCGCCGTGGCGCTCATCCGAGCGATGAAGGATGCTGCGCCCTACCTTCCTTTCGGTCGTCGAAAGCGGGCCACGCGTCCGAAGGCGTTGGAGCGGCGGCAGACGTGGATGCTCGACCGACTGAACGCCGTCGATGTCGCCGTCGCACCTTCTCGGTATGCTGCCGAAGAGTATTTGAAGGCCGGACTCCAGGGCCCCAAGGTGCGGCAGATCGTGACGGGCGCGACCGGTCGCACTCCGGAGCGGCGACGCTCCGAAGATGGCAAGGTCCGCTTCGGATTCTTCGACGCCTGGTCGGAGTCGAACGGCCTGTTCCATCTTCTCGACGCCTTCCAGACGGCGCCGAGCTCCGCCGAGCTGCACGTCTTCGGTGGGTTCGAGGCGAGGGTACTCTCGACGAGCGAGGAGTCCGACCCCGTGCGAGAGCGCTGCGACGCCATCCCCGGCGTGCTCCTGCATGGCACGTTCGATCCTCGCAACTTGATGCGGCGCCTTTCGGAGATCGACGTCTTGGTCGTTCCCACCCTCGGTCGCACCAACGCCCCCTTGGTCCTCTTCGAAGCGCTCGCCGCCGGGATCCCGGCCATCGTCTCCGAGCAAGGAGGCGCGGCCGAGATCGTCCGCGAGTGCGGGGGCGCGGTGCTGTACTCCGCCACGGAGCCCGATGCGCTCGAAGGTCTGATCGCTTCGGCGAGCGCCGATCTCGAGGCCTTCGAGGGCCGTGCCGGCCGGGCCCGGAACGTGCCCACCCTCACCAGTGCGGCGCAGCAGCTCTTAGAGGTCTACCGAGAGCTGGCGGGAGAGTCCCAGCCAGACGCGAGCCGTAGCGAGTTGGCCGAGGTGAGCGCGCGATGAGGATCCTGCAGGTCGTCCACGGATTCCCGCCCTACGACTCGGCTGGCACCGAGGTCTACACCTTCAACATCTCGAGGCGACTCGCCCGTGAGCACGAGGTCTTCGTGTTCTCCCGGCGCTCGGATCACGAGAAGCCCGACTATGAGATCCTCGAGGAGCAGAGGGAAGGTCTCGACATCACCTTCCTCAACAACAACGACCTCGACTACAGCCGGCTCGAGACGACCTACCGCAGCCGTCGCGCCGAGCAGATCTTCGCCGACTACCTCGACCGCGTGAAGCCGGACATCCTGCACGTACAACACCTGCTCGGGCTGTCCATCGGTCTCATCTCGGTGGCGAAGCGCCGGGGTATCCCCGTCGTCTTCACCTTCCCGGACTTCTGGTTCATGTGCTCCCTCGGGCAGAGGCTGCGCTCACAGAAGGACCTTTGTCACGAGATCGACCACGACCTCTGCTTCCGGTGCGTGTTCCACAAGCCGATCTTCTTCCCGCGGCACCGGTTCGCCGCCAACTTCCGGCACCAGCAGTGGAAGCGCAAGGGCTCCCGTCTGCTCCAAGCGCCGGTCTCGCTCGCCGGCGCCGTCTGGAACACCGCTCGTGAGAAGAGGCTGCACCAAGCGTTCACGCTGCGCGAGGCGGTCTTCCGCGCCGAGCTGATGCAAGTCGATCAGTTCATCGCGCCGTCCGAGTTCATTCGGCAAGAGTACATCCGTCACGTCGGCTTGCCGCCCGAGCAGATCCTCTACTCCGACTACGGCATGGATCTCGAGCTGCTACGCCGCGACTCGCCTCCGGTGCCCGGCGGCCGCATCCGCTTCGGATACATGGGGACCTTGATTCCCTCGAAGGGCGTCGACGTCATCATCAAAGCCTTCAATCAGCTTCCTGACGACGTCCCGGCCGAGGTCAACATCTTCGGCGGACCGAATCGCTGGACGCAGGACTACTTTGAGTCTTTGAAGGCCGAAGCGACCCATCCCGGAATCCACTTCCGTGGTCGCTACATGAACACCGAGATCTCGAAGACGCTCGATCAGATCGACGTCCTGATCGTGCCCTCCCTCTGGTTCGAGAACTCGCCGTTGACCCTGCACGAGGCCGCCGCCGCGCGCATCCCCGTCATCACTTCGGACATCGGCGGGATGAAGGAGTTCGTCGACCGCCATCGCAACGGCCGGACGTTCCGCGTCGGCGACCCCGAGGACCTGCGTCTGCGCCTCGAGGAGCTCTTGACCGAGCCGAGCCTGATCCAAGAGCTCGGCGACAAGGACATCTACATCAAGAACGTCGCCGAGAACGCCGAGGAGCTGCTCGAGATCTACGAGCGCCTCCGCGGGGAAGCGAAGAGCCGGAACGGGCGCGCGATCGCCGCGGCGCCGAGCACCTCGTGAGCCGACTGACGGTCGTCCAAGTCGTTCACGGCTATCCCCCCTTCGATCAGGCCGGCACCGAGGTCTACACGCGCACCCTGTCGCGAGCCCTTTTGGCGCGCCCCGGCATCGAGGCCGTCCACGTGTTCGCGCGCAAAGGCGACCCGGGTGAGCCCGAGCTTTCGCTCGAGGAGCGCACGCAGGACGGCATCCAAGTCCACTGGCTCAATCACAACTACCGCTCGCTGCACCGCCAAGACGAGCTGCACCAGAACCCGAAGATCGACGCGATCTTCGCCGATCTGCTCGACCGCGTGTCCGCGGATGTCGTGCACGTCCAGCACCTGATCGGCCTCTCGACCGGCATCGTCCTCGAGGCACGGCGGCGCGGGATTCCCGTCGTCTTCACACTGCCCGACTTCTGGTACCAGTGCATTCGCGGCCAGCGCATCGACTGGCGAGACGAGCGCTGCGATTCGATCGACCTACAGAAGTGCGCCCGCTGCTTGGGCAAGAAGCAGGTGGCCTACTTCGTGAACGCCGTGCGGGACCGCCTGAAGGAGAAAGAGCGCAGCGTCCTCTCCCGCGCCGCGTCCCTGCCTGGGATGGCACTCGGAATGCTCAAGCGCGACATCGGCGTCGGCCCGTTCGTGCGTCGCCGCGAGCACATGAATGAAGTTCTGAAGGCCGCCTCGGCGATCATCGGTCCGTCCCGGTTCATCCTCGATCAGTATCGCGAGTTCTTCGATCTCGATGACCAGAAGCTGGTGCACTCCGACTACGGGATGGAGACGGACTGGGCGCATGGCCTGAAGCGGCGCGAGAGAGTCGAGGGCGAGCTGCATTTCGGGTTCGTCGGCACGTTCTTGCCGACGAAGGGCGTCGACCTGCTCATCGAAGCCTTCGAGCCGATTCGCCGAGAGGGCGTGCATCTCCACCTGCACGGAAAGGCTCCCTCCCATCTGAAGGACTTCGAGGCGCGCCTCCGCCGGCTGGCCAAGAACCCCGCCATCCACTTCCACGGCCCCTTCGACAATCGCGAGCTCGCCCGCGTCCTCGGATCCATCGACGTGCTGGTCGTGCCATCGGTCAGGACCGGAATCCTCGCCAGAGCCGCCTCGTGAAGGGTCAGTGGCGAGTTCTCGAACCAGA
>JAVJTD010000188.1:0-14628 GCA_040219065.1 Planctomycetota bacterium | reverse complement strand
TGGGTATACCGGTCGCCAAGCAGGCGCTCCAGCGCGTTCGCAACATTGGCCTGGTAGCCCACATCGACGCGGGCAAGACCACCGTGACGGAGCGCATCCTCCTCTTCTCGGGTCGCATCCATCGCTCCGGCGAAGTCCACGACGGGCAAGCCACGATGGATTACATGGCCGAGGAGCAGGAGCGCGGCATCACCATCACGAGCGCCGCGACGAACTGTGAGTGGCGTAACCACCAGTTCAACATCATCGATACGCCCGGCCACGTCGACTTCACCGCCGAGGTGGAGCGTAGCCTGCGCGTCCTCGATGGCGCGATCGGTGTCTTCTGCGCCGTCGCTGGCGTCGAGGCCCAGTCCGAGACCGTGTGGCGTCAGGCCAGCAAGTACAAGGTCCCTCGCCTCGCCTTCATCAACAAGATGGACCGCGTCGGCGCCGACTTCCAGAAGGCCGTGAAGTCGATCCGGGACCGCCTCGGTGTCCACCCGGTCCCTATCCAGATCCCCTTCGGTCAGGAGAAGGACTTCGGCGGCCTCATCGACCTCATCTCGATGAAGCTCGTCACCTTCCCCACCGAAGACGGCAACACGATCGAGGTCACCGAGATCCCCGAGTCGCACAAGGCTGCCGCCCTCGAGGCCCGCGACAAGATGCTCGAGGCCATCTCCGAGTTCGACGAGGCCATCCTCGAGAAGTACCTCGATGGTGAGGAGATCGCCTTCGAGGACGTCATCGCCGCCATTCGCCGCGGCACGATCTCCAACGAGATCACCCCGGTCCTCTGCGGCACGGCCCTCAAGAACAAGGGTGTCCAGGCGCTCCTCGACGCGGTCGTGCGCTTCCTGCCCTCCCCGCTCGACGTCCCGCCGATCACCGGCTCGTGCCCGCAGAGCTCCGAGAACGTCATTCGCCATGCGAACGACGAGGAGCCTCTGGCGGCCCTCGCCTTCAAGATCGTCTCCGACCCGAACGGCGACCTGACGTTCGTCCGCGTCTACTCGGGCGTCTTGCGCCAGGGTGACAAGGTCCTCAACGTCAACAACAACGGTAAGGAGCGCATCGGACGCATCGTCCGGATGCACGCCGCCAGCCGCCAGCAGATCGAAGAGCTCCGCGCCGGCGACATCGCTGCTGTCATCGGCCTGAAGAACACCGTGACCGGTGAGACGCTCGCCGACATGGAGAACCCGGTCGTCCTCGAGAACATCGAGTTCCCCGAGACGGTGATCTCGCTCGCCATCGAGCCGAAATCCAAGGCCGACCGCGACAAGCTTGGCACCGTCCTGGCGAAGCTCGCCAAAGAGGATCCGACCTTCACCCGCTACACCGACGACCAGACCGGTCAGACCATCATCTCGGGCATGGGCGAGCTGCACCTCGAAGTGCTCTGCAATCGCATCACCCGAGAGTTCGGCGTCGCCGCCGAGATGGGTCGCCCGACCGTGGCCTACCGTCAGACCATCCGCAAGCCGGTCGACATCGAAGGCCGCCATGTCAAGCAGTCGGGTGGTAAGGGTCAATACGGTGTCGTCAAGGTTCGCTTCGAGCCCAGCGACGGCCTCGGCCTCCTCGAGTTCAAGGATGAGATCGTCGGAGGCGCGGTGCCCCGCGAGTACATCCCCGCCGTCGAGGCCGGTATCCGTGAGGCCACCCAGCGCGTCCAGGAGTGGCGCTTCCCGTTCGTCGGTATCCAAGCTGCACTCTACGACGGATCGTCCCACGACGTCGACTCGTCCGAGATGGCCTTCAAGGCGGCCGGTATCCTCGCGTTCCGGAACGCCGTGGCGGCGAGTGGCACCATTCTGCTCGAGCCGCTGATGAAGATCGAGGTGCAGGTGCCCGAGGAGTTCGTCGGTGACGCGGTCGGTGACCTGACCAGCCGCCGTGCAGGCATCGAGGACATCGGTGGCGAAGGCAACATCCGCCGTATCACCGGCAAGGTGCCGATCGCCGAGATGTTCGGCTACTCCACCTCACTGCGCTCGATGACCCAGGGTCGCGGGACCTACTCGATGGAGCCCTGCGAGTACGCACCGGTTCCCGAGAACATCGCCGAGCAGGTGCGCCGCGAGTATGCCGAGCGCGACAAGAACAAGAGCTGATCGACTCATCGAGGGCGAGCCTTCCTGGCTCGCCCTCGCTCGTTTTTCCCCACCTGCCCGACGCCTTCCCCCTCTGCCATCGCCCTGCCCGTGACACCGGCCTTCCAATCTCGCCGGAACCATGGTCCCATCGAACGCTTCCCAGAGAAGGACCTCCCATGAAGCAGCTCGAACGCGACATTGATTCCATCCTGATCTCCGCTTCGAAGATCCAGGACGAGATCGCCCTCCTCGCCGAGAAGATCGCCGGCGACTACGAAGGGCGAGACCTCACGGTGATCGCGGTGCTCTCCGGCAGCATCGTCTTCTTGGCCGACCTGATCCGACACTTGCCCCTCCGTCTGCGGATCAAGGTGATCTCGGCCGCCAGCTACGGTGCGAGCACGACGTCGTCCGGCGAGGTCCAAGTGCTGCGCGGGCTGGACTTCGACTTCGAAGGCGAAGACGTATTGATCGTGGACGACATCCTCGACACCGGGCGGACCCTGCGCCGAATTCGCGAGGAGATCGAGCGAGGCAAGCCCAGCTCCATCCGGAGCTGTGTGCTGCTCGACAAAGCCGCTCGCCGCGTCGTGGACATCCAAGCCGACTACGTCGCGTTCGAGATCCCTGACGAGTTCGTGGTCGGCTACGGTCTCGACTTCAACGGCTATTACCGCAACCTGCCTTATATCGCCAAGCTTCGCCAGGAAGCCATCGTCGAGGCGTGACCGCTCTCGGTCTGGGGTAAGAACGGCCGGCTCAGGAGGATCGGCTGCCGCAATCGATGCGGGCGAGACGCTCGGAGTCCTCTGCGAGCCTCTCCGAGCTCCTGACCGGATTCGAGCCTCGCCCGACGGCTCCTGCGGCGTTCATCCGGTTGCGTCGGACTGGAAGCCCGCGCACCTTCAGCGACCGAGGGGCGGGATGCCCCTGCTCCATCACACTATGCGTCGTAGCTGTAGTAATACTGACGCAGGTCGGACTGGGTCGCGCGGGCACCGGTGAGGTGACATCCGAGTAGGACGCCACCCACGGTCTCGATGCGCTGCAGGCAGTCGGTGACGATCTTTCGAGCGGTCGTCTCGAGGCGGACGACGAAGACGACGCCATCGACTCTCGGCGCCAATACTGAGGCATCAGTGAACGTCGCGGCTGGAGGCGTATCGAACAGGATGTAGTTGAAGCGCTCTTTCAGGGCGGCCGTCAGGTCGGACATCCTCTCAGAGCCAAGCAGGTCGGAGGGATTCTCGGGCTCGTCGCCGGCGAGGATGACCGACAGATTCCGGATCTGGGTGGGCCGAATGACCTCTTCCAAAGAAGCTCGATCCGTGAGAAGCTCGGAAAGCCCCACATCCGGCTCCATACTGAGTCTCTCGTGGATGCTGGGCGCTCGCCAATCGCAATCGATCACGCAGATCCGGCTGTGCTCGAGCTCGGCGAAGGCGGCGGCCAGGTTGAGAGTCGTCAGGCTCTTGCCTTCTCCCTTGAGGGAGCTGGTGATCAGGATCGTCCGAGAGACGTTCTCACGGTTGAGGGCCTGGATGTTGGTGCGCAGCGCCCGATACTGCTCCGCGAGGAGCCCACGGGGCTGGTGGTACATGACGACATGCGGATCGACGGTGTCATCGATGATGACCAACGCCTGCTCCGCCTGGAGCGCCTCGAGCTTGCCTCGCCTACCAAACATGTGTGCTCTCAAACCGTTGAATCGATGTCGAGTGGGTCGACCACTTGGCGCCAGATGCCGAACTCTTCGTTATGTATCGGCAGCCGCGCTCCTTAGAATTCTAGCAATTCTCTCGAAAGTCGAGGAAAGCCAAAACCACCCCAACCGTCCGTGTCAGGCTATAAAGCCCCACTTTTCCACCTCAATGCCGACTTGATCCTGAGCCGAAAAGGCACAAGGCCGGGTCCGGTCTGATCCCGGCTCGAGAGCTTCTCGAGCCGAAGCGATCGAAGACGAGGAACATCCGGTCACAAGTACCGAAGCTCCACACCCATGGCCAAGCTGCACTCTCAAGTCCTCCAAGCGATCCGCGACCACAGCTTTCGGGTCTCCGTCCGCAAGCTGAAGCAGCAGGGCCACCGTCGCATCACTGCGCTTCGACTGCAGGACATCCAGCAGCTCATCTCTGAAGCAGTAGAACGCGTTCTGGGCGAGAAAGACCTCGCCTTGGACGGAAAAGCGCGGGCGGGCGTCGAGAAAGAGGTGCACGAGGAGTTCCAGCGGCTGCTCGCCGAGCACCAGAGGGTGCTTCGAGACCACGAATCGGTCACCAAGAGCTTCGCCGAGCTCCAGGAGCGCTACTCACTTCTCCAGCACGAGCTCACCCAGCAGCAGGAGCTGCTCGAGCACGAGCGGAGCCGGGAGCTCGACGCCGAGACGTTGACCCTCTCCAAGGAAGGGCTCGTCGACGTCGGCTCCAGGATTCGTGAAGCGGTCCACCTGGTTCTCTCTTCGGGAGGCATGGACTTCGCCAACGGGACAGCCGACAAGCTGCGGCAGCTCGAGTCCCGAATCGTCGACGTGACCTCCCAGATCCTCGAGCACGAGCGCCTCGTCGGATACGAGCGGGATCGTCAAGACAAGGACGATCGCGTCGAGCAGCTCGAGCGCCGAGTCACCAAGCTTCGTAAGCACCTGGCGGACACGGAGCAGTCTCTGGCCGCGATGGCCAAGGCCAAGGGAATCGATCCCGGAGTGGCATCGATCTACCGATCCGTTCAAGGTCTCAACCTGGAAGACCCGACCGCCGACAAGAAGAAAGAGTTCCTCAAGGAAATCTTCGACCAGAATCTCGCGCTGCGCGACTGACGCGGCCGAGACCGGGAGCTCGCCGTGGGAGCGAGTCTCGGAAGTCGATGAAGTTGCACGGAAGGTAGTCGTCGATGTCTGACAAGGATCACGGTGTTCTGTATATCGGGATGGACCTCGGGACCTCCCGAACCTCCATCTCGGCGAGCAACGGTGTCCGGGAAACGGTCGAGTCCTATGTCGGCTACCCCAAGGACGTCGTCGCGCGCAAGATGATCGGTCGCGATGTGATGTTCGGTGTCGAGGCCCTCGGCAAGCGTCTGTCCTTGAACATCTTCAAGCCCCTCGAGAAGGGCGTCATCAAGGACTCCGACGACGGCGCCACGATCGAAGAGAACATGAAGGCGGCGCGGGACCTCATCCAGCACGCCATCTCCCTCGCCAAGCCCCGCAAGGACGAGCTGATCTACGCCGTCATCGGCGCCCCGGCCGAGGCGAGCATCCACAACAAGAAAGCGATCCTCGACGCCGCGCGCGAGGTCATCGACTCCGTCATGCTCTGCTCCGAGCCGTTCTCGGTCGCCTACGGGCTCGACATGCTCGACGATACGCTCGTCATCGACATCGGTGCCGGTACCGTCGACCTCTGCCGCATGCACGGCACGATGCCCGACGCCGATGACCAGATCACCCTCACCACCGCCGGCGATTACGTCGACGATCAGCTTTACGAGCTCCTGAAGGAGCGCTGCGAAGGCGCCGACTTCAACCTGAACATGGTCAAGCGCTTCAAGGAGAAGCACGCCTTCGTCACCACGGCCTCCGAGCCGGTCATCGCGACCTTCCCCGTGGAAGGAAAGCCGACCCAGTTCGACGTCACCGACGAGGTGCGCACCGCCTGCCGCAAGATGGTTCCACCGATCGTGGATGCTCTCGGCAAGCTCATCTCGAGCTTCGACCCCGAGTTCCAAGATCGCCTCCGCAGCCGGGTCCTCCTCGGCGGTGGTGGTAGCCAGGTCCGCGGCCTCGATCGCGCGATCGAGGAGGTCATGGCCGAGCGACTCGGTGGCGGTCAGGTCCTCAAGGTCGAAGAGCCGATGTACGCCGGCTCGAACGGCGCCCTGAAGATCGCTCACGACATGCCCGAGGAATACTGGGAGAAGTTGAGGTAAGCCCTGACGGCTTCTCTCCGAGACACGACCGCAAGGCCCGAGCATCCCGCTCGGGCCTCGCTCGTTCGGTGGGACTCTGTGGTCTCCCCCCTCACCCACTGAACTTCGACCGAGCGTCCCGCCCCGCATTCTGTAGAATCGATTCTTCCTGCATCCGCCGCTGGAGGAATCATGACCACGGAAGTGGGCCAGAACGACCGTTCTCGAATCTCGCCCGCGGGAGACCGCATTCACGCGCTCATCGAGAACATCGAGCGCGTGATCTTTGGCAAGCGTGAGGCCATCACCCAGGCCGTCGTCGGGCTGCTCGCCGGCGGACACGTCCTGCTCGAAGACGTGCCGGGCACCGGCAAGACGACCCTGGCACGCGCCATCGCACGCTCGATCCAAGGGGAGTTCCGGCGAATCCAGTTCACGTCCGATCTTCTGCCGACCGACGTACTCGGCGTGACCGTGTTCGCGTCCGATACGGCCACGTTCCGCTTCCGGCCCGGTCCGATCTTCGCCAATGTCGTGCTCGCCGACGAGCTCAACCGCACGACTCCCAGGACACAATCGAGTCTCCTCGAGGCGATGAACTCGCGGTCGGTGTCCTTGGAAGGAGTCACCAAAGAGCTTCCATTACCCTTCCTGGTCATCGCCACCCAGAATCCCCTCGAGTTCGAAGGGACCTATCCCCTTCCCGAGTCCCAGCTCGACCGATTCCTTCTCCGCATCCGCTTGGGTTACCCGGGCCGAGCCTCGGAGCGCGAGATGCTGATGCGCCAAGTGAAGGCCCATCCGCTCGATTCGATCGAGCCGGTCCTCGAGCTGAGCGAGATCCTCGAGCTGATGGAGCAGGTCCAGCAGGTCCGCGTCGACGAGGCGATCGTCGATTACATCGTCAGCCTCGCCGAGGTCACGCGTCACGGCGGTCGATTCGCATTGGGCGCCAGCCCGCGCGCCTGCCTCGGACTGTTCCGCGCCGCTCAGGCCAAAGCGCTCGTCGAGAACCGTGACTACTGTACGCCGGATGACGTGAAGGGACTGTTCGTGCCCGTCTTGGCGCATCGAGTGATCCCGGCGATGTCCGAAGGGCGGAGCTCGACGAGCGATCTGCTCGAGGAAGTCCTCGGTGCGGTGGCGGTGCCCGATTGATGAGCTCGAGCGCAACCGAGCGGCTGAGTCGCTCGCTGCGACTCTCCCCGGCCGGACAGACCGTCCTCGCCTTCACCGTGGCCGGGCTGATCGCCACCACCGCCTTCGGCGGTGTCCTCGGGCTCTTACCCGCGACCGCGCTCGCCTTGCTGCTCGTCTCCCTCACCGGCGCGTGGCTCCATGCGAAAGGCACCGATCTGATCTCGGTCGGTGACCTCGTCTGCTTCGCCGGCGAAGAGGCCGAGCTCGCCCTGGAGCTGAACAACCGCTCGAGGTGGCTCGCGGCGCGCGACGTCACCATCTGGCACGGCCCTTATCGACCGCAACGCAACCGAGCCAACGCACTGATCGCCACTCTCGAGCCACGAGCACGCCGCACGATCCGAGTTCCGATCAAGCTGAACGAGAGAGGGCGGCACCGCTCCTGCGAGCTGACCCTCACGAGCACGTTTCCGCTGGGCCTGGCGGAGTACCGCGCGAGCTTCCGACTGCCGACCGATCATCTCGTGCTCCCGCGTCTGGGTGCCGTGCGATCGATCACCGAGCGCCTGAGACAGCTTCGCGGCGAATCATGGCAGGCGCAAAGGACGAGTGAGGGCGCCGACGAGTTCTACGGGTTGCGGGACTGGCGAGAAGGCGAGAGCCAACGGTTGGTGCACTGGAAGATCTCGGCGCGGCGCGGCCAGCCGATCGTTCGTGAGCTGCGCGGTGAGGACCGTCCTCCTGTCCACATCGTCTTGGTCCGGCAGGTACTCGGCACGAGCCGGAAGCGGCACGACGCCTTCGAGACGGCTGTCAGCCTGGCCGCGACCCTCTGCGAGGCGCTCGTTCGAGAGAAGTTCCGCCTCCGGCTGTCGTTCTGGCCGGGCACGTCCGAGAGTCTCCAAATCGAGCCACGCATGGATCGGCTGCTTCCCGTGCTGAGGGAGCTCGCCTGCGTCGAGCACGTCCTCGTCGACCGGGCGGCTGCGCCGGCGGCGGTGCGGAATGAGCTCGCGAGCCGCGGCGAAGCCATGGTCCTGATCTGGGCGAGTGGGTCCCGGCGGACGGTGACCGCGCCGGTCTCGGGCACCTGGCTGCTCGATGTCGACTCCCCCACCCTGTTCGAGGTGTTCTCGCCGCTCCGCCGAGAGGGTCCCGGTCCACTCCTGATGGCCGCCGGGGGGCTCAGGTCATGAGGTTGGCCACGACCGATCCGGTCCCGAGCCTGCGCGTCGAGCTCGCCTGCCTGATCAGCCTGTGTGCGGTCGCCACGCTCGGGCTCCTGTCCGCCCAACTCGTCGCGATCGGTGTATCGGCGAGCTCTTTGGATACGGCGGTCGTGTCGATTCTCGTGAATGCGTTGTTCCTGCTGCCGATGATCCGCCGAACGGTAGAGAGACGCACGCGGGTGACCCAGGTCTTGGACGAGCTGACATGGGCCATCCTCAATCACGCCATGTCGGCTGGTCTCGTGATCGCGCTCCTCTCGGCGAGCCCCGTGGCGGCGCTCGCCGGCCTGCTAGTGCTCGTGCACGGCTATCTGCTCGCCGACGCGCACCTCGACGGGTCGGCTGCCCTCTCCTTGGGAGTCGGGCTCGTGGAGGTCGTACTGTCTTTGGAGGTCGGGGAGGGGATCGCGCCATTGATCCTCCTGCCGCTCCAGCTCGTCGCGGTCACGGTCGCCGCCTCGAAGATCCAGCCGCGATCCGATCGCCGACGGATCCAGAGCCACTCGAGAGCTGCTCGGGAGGAGTCGGCCACGAAGGCCGCGCTCGAGAGTCGAGGAAGATACGGCGTGTTGGTCGGGGCGCTCGTTTGCCTCGTCACACTGTTCGTGTTTCCGTGGCTGCCGCATCCCTCTTGGATTGGCTGGGAGAGCTTGCTCGACCGGGCGCCGTCCCGAAATGTCGTGGCGTCGGCGGGAGCGGATGGGTCCGCTGCTCGCCCCAAGGCCTTTCCCGAGTCGCTCTCACTGGGGGAAGACCTGGATCCGCTCGGCGGCGAGGTCATCCTCGAGCTCCGGCTGCTCACGATGGATGGGCGTCCGCTCGAGGAGCGCCCCGACTCGGTTCTGCTGCGCGGCATGGTCCAGGATCGGTTTCTCGGCGACAGCCTGGAGCTGTCCGATTTCGGCGACCGAGAGCCACGTTCGGACGACGACGACGGCCAGCGTGATGGTTGGGTCCGTCTCCAGCGAGGCTTCGCCAACCGCGTCGCCGCGATCGAGCAGCGTCCGATGTTCATCGAGGGCACCGACCGCTTCCCGATCTTCCTGATCGAGCCGACCCTGGCCATCGAAGACCATCTGGACCTGACCTTTCACGAAGAAGGCGTCGTGCTCGGCCGCTCGTCTGCCAGTCGCGTCCGCTACCAGATCACTTGGCAGGAGCGCGAGCTGAGCATGAGCAGCTTGGAGCAGCACCGCGCTCGGCACCGCAGCGCCCGGTACTACCAGCTACCGTCCAGCGAGAGGCTGCTCCGCCCTCTGCGAACCGAGGCGGCGCGCATCACCCAGGGCGCACGAAGCGACGTGGAGCGCGTCGTCTTGTTGACCGAGCACTTCCGAAGCCGGTTCCAATACTCCTTGAGTGGTTCTGGGATCGACGGGATCGAAGGGGTGCTTCGCTTCCTCGAAGACCGACGCGGCTACTGCAAGCACTTCGCTGCGGCGTCGGTTCTCCTGCTGCGAACACTCGGCGTGCCGTGTCGGGTCGCCTACGGATTCCGAGCCACCGAGTGGTCGAACGAGACCGAGAGCTACGTCGTGCGGTCGAAGGACGGCCACGCATGGTTCGAGGTGTACTTCGAAGGTGTCGGCTGGGTGCCGTTCGACTCGACGGCTCCCGACCGTATCGAGGCCGAGGTCGCCGCTCAGCGGCGCCGGGCACCGGAGGAAGGCGCCACCTGGGGCGAGCGACTGGGCAAGGAGCTGAGCCTCTGGAGCGAGGACACCGACTCGCGGCGATCGCTGAGCCGAATCGCGAGGGTGCTCTTCGAGACTCCCGAGCTCATCGGTGCGAGAGCGATCCGCTACTGGACCGTCCTGGTCGCGTTGATCGGGATCGGTCTGGGGCTTCGGTTCATCCGTGCCCCGGCTCTGCGGTGGAAGCGACACCTACCCTGGCTGGCGACCGAAGAGCTTTTGGCCAGCTCCGACATCGATCGGCTCAGGCGGGCCCTGGCGCGCCGGGGTGTTCCTTGCTCGTCGAGCGCGACCTTGATCGAGATCGCGGCCCGTGTCGACCGGGATCGGAGTGAATCGCTCTCCGATCTGCCGAGGGTCGCGCGAGAGCTCTATCGGGCGCGATTCGGGGGACTCCCCTTGAGCTCGGAAGAAAAGGAGCGCTTCGAGGCGCTCTTGAAGGAGCTCGCGCGGAGCTCGGCGGAAACCCGCCCCGAGCGATGGAACGGCGAGAGGGTCTGACCCCTCGAAGAGAGGTCAGACCCAACCGAATCCGGGGAAGGAATTCCGACGGCGAGCGCCGCGCTTACTTCTGAGCGTGCACGACGGTGCGGTCGAGCTTCACCTCGGGGATGATCTCGCTAGAGCCATCCGCCCAGAGGATCTCGCAAATGACCGGCGAGGAATTCCGGCCGAAGCCGAAGACCGCGGCCGAGTCCCCGATGGCTCCCTCGGAGCCGACGAGGCGCATCTGACGGCGTCCGTTCTGGACGATCGTCACTCGAGCGCCGCGGGCAGGAGCCCCGGAGCGATCGACGAGCTCGACGCGCAGGAAGTGGTGCCGCGTCGGGCGGCTGCGGAGGACGAGGTTCGAGCCGTCGCCGTTGATCACGACGAGATCCGTGAAGCCATCCCCGTCGATGTCGGCCGCCGCGACACCGATGCCGTCACCAGCGTCCGCCACCATCTGGCCCGCCCGGCGGGTCTGGCGCTGGAAGCCGAGCTGTCCGTCACCGAGCGTGTTGCGGGCGAAGATGTTCTGGCCGTTGAGGCCGGCCTCGACGCCGTTGACGACGTAGAGGTCGAGGTAGCCATCGTTGTCGATGTCGGCGAAGGCCGCACCGCGACCGGCATCGAGGAAGTCGACGCCGAGCTGGGCCGCCTGGTCGGAGAAGGTGCCGTCGCCGTTGTTCTTGTAGAGGCGGTTCCACGGCAGGCTGAGGCGGTTGTCGACGCCGTTGGCGACGTAGACATCGGTCAGGCCGTCACCGTTGTAGTCGAAGGTGACGAGGGCGTTGGTGGTGTCCTGGCCGGAGATGCCGGCCGACTCCGAGCGATCGCGGTACTGAATACCACCGTTGACGATGCCCCAGTTGCGGAAGAGGCCGTTGACCGAGTTGAGGCCTTCCTTGCCGTTGCCGAGGAACAGGTCCATCCAGCCGTCACGATCGAAGTCGAGCGTGGCGATGGCGCGACCGGCGTTCTTCTCGAGGGTGAGGTTGCTGATCTTGGAGCTACCGGACACGTCGACGAAGCGGGCGCCGCCGTCATTGCGGTAGAGATGATCCTGCTCGCCCTCGTTGACGAGGTAGAGGTCGAGGTCACCGTCCTGGTCCATGTCGAAGAACACGGCGCTGCGACCCTCGCCGCCATTGGCCAGGCCGGAGAGGCCGGACTCGTCGCGGAAGGTACCGTCGCCGTTGTTGAGGAGGAGGACGTTGCCCGAGCCGCTGACGTTGCCGGGCTGACCATTGATCAGGTAGATGTCGACGAGGCCGTCGCCGTTGACGTCGGCGCAGGTGGCGCCACGCGAGGCGCGGAGGGTGCTCACGCCGAAGGCATCGGCCTTGTCCTCGAGGTAGTTGGCCATCTCGAAGGAGAAGCCTGCCGCCATGCGGTCCTCGAGGCCGTTGGCGTTGCGCACGCGGACGTCGGCGGAGCCGGCGAAGCCGCGGGGCGAAGTGAGCTCGGCGAGGGTCTCGCTGAGCACGACGACATCGGTCGCCTTCAAGTCGCCGACCCAGACCTCGAGGCCGGCCTCGAAGCCGCGGCCCTCGACCTGGATCCGGTCACCACCCGACACCGAGCCGGTGCTCGGCGAGATCTGGGAGATCTCGGGATCGAGGAGGAACGCGAAGGCGTCCTGGAGAACGATCGGGTCGCCGGAGGCGGGCTCGACCATCACATCGACCATGCCCGCGCCGTGGGCGGGGGTCGTCACGAGGAGCGTCGCACCGTCGAGGACCTGGATGTCCGCGGCCGGCATGTCGCCGAAATAGACGTTGACGCCTTGAGTGAAGTTGGCGCCCGAAACGGTGACGGTGAAGCCGCCAGTGTCCGGGCCTTCCGACGGCGAGACGGCATCGGCGCTCATCGGGCCGAGCGCGACACTGCCGCCACCACCGCCGCTGCAGCCCCAGCCAGCGAAGCTGGCGAGGAGGCCGACGACGAGGAGTCTGGAGTAAGTGTTCATTGTCAGAATTCCTTTTCCCTTCAGCCTTGGGCTCCTTGGGTCTCCGGATTCGAGACCCGATCGGAGCACTTAGACCCCGCTCCCGGATACAGACCGGGAACGAACGAGGAATCGCAACGGGTGTGCCCAAACCCAGTCCGCTCGTATCTCAGCGAGCCTCCGTGAAGGATCCACGCGCAAAACACTGCGGTCCAACACCTTACAATCTGCACCCCGTCAAAGACTCCTCGCGAGCGAGGGCGAGCTCTGCGCGGTAGCGCTGAGGTGTTCACGTGTCTCGACAGGCTGCCGAGCAACCGCAACACGAACACTCAGTTGAGTTTATGAGTTTCTGAGGACTATGGAGATCGTAGAGGATGCGAGGAGAGAGCGAGAGAACGTCACGAGAGGGCGGTAAGGAGGGGGGTGGCTCGCCGGCAGGAGAGCGCCGAGACGGTTGCCGGCTGGGCAAAAAGAAGAGCGGAGGCCCTGGAAGGGCCTCCGCTCGAGAGAATGTCCTGAAGAAGGCGTCGAGACTCAGAGGAGCGCGTCGAGGCAACCGTCGGTCGGGTTGCGGTCCTTGGTCTCGTGGAGCAGGTGACCGAAGTACTCGGTCGTGAAGTGCGCGCCGATGAGGGCGGGATCGTTGATGGCGGCCTGGTTGCCGACCACGTCGATCGCGCGATCACCGTCGATGCGGGCCCAGCCGGTCTGAGCGGCGAGCTCATCGGCGTGGTTGGTCGTGCGCAGGAACAGCTCGGTGAAGACGCTGTCGATGTCGGCGAGACGGACGAGCGCCCAGCAACGGAACTTGTAGGTCGCGGAGAACTCCTGCTCGTTGTTGTTGAAGATCTCGAAGTCGATGGTGCTCTCGTAGTCGCTGTCGCAGACGAGGCTGACGAGGATGAGGTGCGGCATGAAGCCGGCCGGAGCGTAGTCACCGATGAAGCTGGACAGGATCAGCTTGTCGGGGGCCTGCTCGTACTCGCTGCCATCGAGGTCGAGGTGACCGTTGGCGTTGACGTCGGTCGGGTTGCCGTCACCGGCGACCGCGGCGAAGGCCCAGGCGTTGATCTGGTAGTAGGCGCCGTTGTTCGAGTCCATGACGAGCTCGTCACCGACGAGGTAGTCACGGTCGACGGGCTCCTGGGTGACCGGGTCGAGGGCGACGCAGTAGACGAAGCCGAACTCACTGTTCGGGTTGTGATCGCCAGCCAAGACACCGAGGGTGTCGTTGGGCGTGAGGCGCTCATAGCGGTTGAACTCGGTCCAGTACTCACCATCGATGTAGATGAAGTGGACGTCGATGACGCCGTCGAGATTGGTGTTCGGGTTGAACGTCGGGGCGTCCCAGGTATTGGTGACGTTGATGCAGGTCATGCCCGAGCCGTCGGACAGGTAGACGGGGTAGACGAGCAGGCTGCCGGGCTGGCGGCCACCGGCGAACGTCTCCGAAGCGAAGCCCGCGAGAAGGCCAGCAGCGGCGACGATCGACAAGAGAGCCTTGGAGAACTTGGACATCTTAGGCTTACCTCCGATTGGCGGATTGTTTCTGAACAACAGGAATCTTCTGGGCTTGGCCGCGAGGTCGTCTCTTCCCCGACGACGCGTACTGCGAGAGCGGACCGGCAGTCCTCCTCGACGAGCCGTGGACGGCACGCACGGGGAGTCCCGCATGGACCTCGACTGGCACACCTCCCGTTCGGGGCCGCGGGCCGTCTCGGACTCAGGGCGATCGCCCATATGAAGTCAGGAGCGTTTTCACTCTTCCTTCAAACGTTCACTCCTCCATGCTCGAGGAGGAACGCTGCCTGGCACGTCGCAAGCGCGGGACCAATGAAGTCCTGGCCGAGCTGGCCACGCGTAACCCGAAGGGCCCGTGACGGTTGCAGGCTCGAATCGACCGGGCCCGCGAGTCACCTCGGCCTCGATGTCGAGCAGAGTCATCGTTTCGAGGTGCTCGAGCCACCGGCCTGCGAAACCCCTGCAGACTCAACGCCGAGGCTGCGAACCAAAGGCAGCGGGGGATCTCTTTCGAGATCCCCCGCTGGGAAGGCCTTGGATTCGAGAGCGAGTCTCGAGTCTTACTGGAGCGAGTCGAGGACGCCGTTGGTGGCGTTGAGGGCATCGCTCTCGTGGAGGAGGTG
>JAVJTD010000187.1:0-11263 GCA_040219065.1 Planctomycetota bacterium | reverse complement strand
GGGGAGCGGTCACCGAGCTGGAAGCCGCTTCCTCGACGGCGCTGACGATCGTGCGGAAAGGTGCCGAGCAAGGGAGCATTCGGAGTGCGCTGTCTTGGCGGCACGGTGCGCCCCGGCCCAAGCTCGCTCGGGAAAGGTCTCGCAGACAGACCCGGTCACCGGCTCGCTTCGGCTTGGGCACTTCCACGCGTCTCGCCGGCTCACCCTCATTCCTTCAACAGATTCGCCAGCACCTCGCGCGTGACGAGGCGCGTGAAGTACCAAGCGCCTTCGCGGGTGAGGTGGTCGCCATCGCGGAAGAAGAAGGTCGGTGGACGGTAGGGCGGGCGGTTCAGGTCGAAGAGTGGTACCGCTCCCTCGGTGCAAAGCTCACGGAGCCGGGTCAGGTACGCGTCGTACTCACCGTCGACGTAGGCACCCTTGGCGAAGGCCTCGGTCACCGGGAGGTTGAGGACGACGAGGCGGATGCTCCGCTCGCGGCAGATATCGATCAGCTCCCGAAAGGCCGTCGTGCAGCGACCATCGACATCGTAGTCCTCCAAGAGGACGCGCCGTGCTTGGCCGATCCGGTACCGTGTCGCCTTTGCCAGAGCCACTTGCTGAGCGCGATACTCGCTCGCCGGCACGATCGATCTCAGGTCGGAGTCGTCGATCATCAGCGGTAGGCTCTTGCGCGCGGTCAAAGCCGGATAGGTCGCGCCGCCCAGCTCCCAGATACCTTTCGCGAGGTCGACCTCCTCGTCGGTGCCGCGGCGCCAGAGCTGGATCAGGCTGGAGGTGGCGCGGAACATCACCTCGGGCACCACCAAGAGCTCATCACCGCTCGTGAGGTGAGGACCGTAGGCACCGAGCAAGTCGAGAGGCCCGCACAAGTGCCGAATCGTGTGATCGTAGCGCGGGCTGTTGGAGTTGAAGCTGCGGGCGCCGAGGCCCAACACCAGCATCGACGGCCGGTGATCCCCGTGCAGCAGGTTCCGGGCGATGATCGTATAGGACGGCATCATCGTCGCATTGACGCCGAGATTGAAAGCCGTCAGCTCTCGCCCGATCAGCGGAGCCACCTCCTCCTCGAACGTCTGGGGTACGAGCGCGCGGCGGGTTCGCGACGAGCCGAGGAAGATGACATCGAAGGTCGGCGCTTGCTCCCGGAAGACCTCGACCTTGCGCATCGTCGGCTCGGCCTGAGGCTGGAAGAAGCGGAGATCGAAGGACTCGACGATCGCCTGTGAGACTGCGAGCCACAACGCGATGCCGATGACCAGTCGGATCACGTGCCGCGAGATCCGGCGCTCAGGTGACTTCGTCACCGTCTCAGAACTGGAAGTAGATGAAGGGGGCATTGGTCTGAGACATCGAGAGGAAGAAGGAGAGCGACACCACGATGACCAACGCCTGGGCGAAGGCGGGCATCTTCTGGAACGAGGTCGAGCTCCACGACTTCAGGCGCGCCGGTGCCGCGTGGGTCAGCGCTCCGGCCGTGAGGGCGAGCAGGATCGGCCAGGTCGCGAAGTGAATGCCGCCGCCCCAGCGAGTCAGGCCGGCGAAGACCTCGGCCGCCGCCTGGAAATCCTTCGATCGGAAGAAGATCCAAGCCGCGCATACCAGGTGAAAGGTGACTAGCCGACCCAGCCAGAGCCCGGCTCGAGACGGGGGACGATCGTCGTCGTGCTGCCGCCTTCTCTGGAGCATTCGGGTGATGGCGAGCCCTCCGCCGTGGATCGTACCCCAAGCGACGAACGTCCAGTTGGCACCGTGCCAGAGCCCACCGAGCACCATCGTCAGCATCAGGTTGCGATACGTCTTCCAAGGGCCACCCCGTGAGCCACCCAGCGGGATGTAGAGGTAGTCCCGCAGCCAGGCCGAGAGCGACATGTGCCAGCGCCGCCAGAAGTCTTGGAGGTTGTGCGCCAGGTATGGGGCGTTGAAGTTCTCCGGCAGCTCGAAGCCGAGGAGCTGCGCCGAGCCGATCGCAATGTCGCTGTAACCCGAGAAGTCGCCGTAGATCTGGAATGCGTACCCGTAGACCGCGAGCAATATGTCGAGTCCACCGAAATCGCCCGGGCTCTTGAACACCTCGTCGACGATGCTGACCGCGAGGAAGTCGGCGATGACGATCTTCTTGAAGAGGCCCTTGAGGATGCGCCAGATCGCCTCGCCCATCGCCGAGTCGCTCCAGCGCGGCTCCTGCCGGAACTGCGGGAGGAAGTGCGCAGCGCGAACGATCGGACCGGCGACGAGCTGGGGGAAGAACGTCACGAACAGCGCGAACTCGAGGAAGCTGTCGGTCGGCTCGAGCTGCCTGCGATAGATGTCGATCGTGTAGCTGAGCGTCTGGAACGTGTAGAACGAGATCCCCACCGGGAGCAAAACGTCCAGCAGCGGCGGCGAGAAGCTCAGCCCAATCTCCGAGAGGACGCTCGCCGTGCTCGTCACGAAGAAGTCGTAATACTTGAAGACCGCGAGCACGCCGAGGTTGCCGAGGAGGCTGACCCCCAGCAGCGCCTTTCGCCCCTTGGGCTTCTCGGTCACGTGCAGGCGCCGACCGACCCAGTAGTCGAGGAACGTCGAGAAGACGATCAGCAGCAGGTAGGTCGCGTTCCAGCAGGCGTAGAAGAAGTAGCTGGCGGCGAGGAGCCACACGATCCGCGCCCGACGCCAGTCCCGAAGCGCCCAGAAGAGCGCCACGACGATCACCAAGAAGACACCGAACTCGCGGGTGTTGAACAGCATGATCGAGTGGCAGGCAGTACCGTTTGGGTCGAAGCAGGCTAGGTCGGGAGTAGAAACCGGAAGCCCGCGACGACGCGAGCTCGCGCCCCCGGGCGGACGCAAGCTACGGAGCGCCCGGCTCTCGTGTCAAAGGGAAAGGTGCTTTGGCACGACGACGTGACCACACGACCACGTGACCACACAAGCACCCGAATACCCCTGCCTACCGTGCGAAGACCTCCTCGGCCAGCTTCTGCGTGAAGCGGTCGGCGCCGATCTCGTTGAGATGGTCGCCGTCTCGGAAGTCGGTCAATGGCGGCCGCTCTCCGGGCTGATTGAAATCGAAGAAGGGGACCTCGGCAGCCAGGCAGATCGCGCGGACCTGCTCGAGGTATCGTGTGTCCTCTCGGTTCCGGTAGGTCTGCTCGCAGAAGGCATCGCTCAAAGGGATGTTCACGACGACCAAAGCGATGCCGCGCTCCCGGCAGATCGCGATCAGCTCCTTGAGCGCATCGCTCGCCCGTCCCGCCGGGTGGTAGTCGACCAGCACGTCTTCCCGCGTTCCTCGCGAGCGAATGGACACTCGCCTCAGGACCTCTTCGGCATAGCGGTCCTTCACGCGATCGAACTGCTTCCTCGAGGCGTCGCGTGCGACGGCGGGTAGATCGGCATACTTGCCACCGCCTAGCCGCTCGCTCACCTCGGCCGCCTGACGCTCTGCATCGCTGAAGCCTCGCCAGCTCTGGATTAACGTGCCACCGGCACGGAACGCGACGTCGGCAGCGATGGGCAGCTCATCCAGTCGCCTCGGGCCCCACGGGCTCACGATGTCTCTCGGGGAGCAGAGGTACCGGAGCGTGTTGCGGTAACGAGGACTGTTCGAGTTGAAGCTGCCCGCTCCCATGATCAGGGCGATGCGGTCCGGCTTCTGAGCACCCTTCAACACGTCCCGTGCGATGATCGTGTACGCGGGCATGCTGCCGGCCTCGATCCAGAAGCTGCGTGCCGAGACAGGCTTCGAGAGCCGCTCGCCGAGCAGCCTTTCGAGCTGGGGCACACACACCGCGGCATGCAGGCGCGAGGAGCCGAGCAAGGCGATGTCGACTCGCCCTTCGCTCTCGCGGAACGCCTCGAGGAGACGCACGGTCTTTGGGGCCTGGGGCTGCTTCAATCGCCAATCCAGCCCCTCGACCACGAGCTGACTGATCACGACGAAGCCGAGCAAGCCGGCCAGGATGCCGATCAGTCTGCGGCGCATCGGAGGTTGCCAGAGTGGGATCTCGCTCATGTCAGAACTGGAAGTAGATGAAGGGGTCGCTCTCGAGCGAGAGCGTCTGGAACAGTGACAACGTCGCGGCCAGTACCGTGCCCTGCACCCAGCCGGGCAGGTCGCCGAAGCGATGCAGCGCGCGCTCCTTCCAATCCATCGGCGTGAAGTGCGTTCCGTACCCGATCGCGACGGCGGCGGCGACCGAGCCCGTCACGAGCGTCGGCACGCCTCCACCCGAGACCAGCCCGCGGAAGATCGCGCCGATCGTGTCCCAATTGCCGCCTCGGAACAGGATCATCGACGCGGCGACGTAGTGGAAGGTCAGCACGCGAAACACCAGCGCCTGCAAGCCCCGCGGCTCAGGCAGCTCCCCGCGTCGACTCTCTCGCCAGCGCTGGAAGAGGCGAGTCGCGGCGAGCCCGATGCCGTGCATGGCGCCCCAGGTGACCAGCGACCAGCGGGCGCCGTGCCAGAGGCCGGCGACGACCGCGACCATTGCGAGGTTCACGTACGTGCGCACCGGACCTAGCCGGGAGCCGCCGAGCGGGATGTAGAGATAGTCGCGCAGCCAGGTCGAGAGCGTGATGTGCCAGCGTTGCCAGAAGTCCTGGAGATTCCTCGAGGCATACGGCGCGACGAAGTTCTCGGGCAGCTCGAAGCCGAGCAGGCGAGCGCTGCCGCGGGCGATGTCGGTGTACCCCGAGAAGTCACCGTAGAGCTGGAGCGCGTAGCAGTAGATCGACAGCCAGGTGTCGGCTGCACCGTAATCGCCCGGCGCGGCGAAGACCGGATCGACCACCATCGCACCGAGGAAGTCGGCGATGACGACCTTCTTGAAGAGCCCCTTGAGGATCAGTCCCAGCCCCGTGCCGAGGCGCTCGGGCGTGATGTCTTGCGGATTGTGGAACTGCGGCAGGAACTGCTTCGCGCGAACGATCGGACCGGCGACGAGCTGCGGGAAGAACGCGACGAACAGCGCGAGCTCGAGGAAGCTCTCGGCCGGCTCGAGCTTCCGCCGGTAGATGTCGATCGTGTAGCTGAGCGTCTGGAACGTGTAGAACGAGATCCCGACCGGGAGCAGCACGTTCAAGAGCGGCAGGGAGAGGCTGACGCCGAAGCCTCCGGCGAGCTCGACCAGGCTGCTGGCGAAGAAGTCGTAATACTTGAAGGTGCCGAGCATCCCGAGGTTGCCGGCGATGCTCAGCGTCAGCCACGCCTTGCGCCGGCCTTCCCGCTCCTCGAGGTGGATGCGCCTCCCCACCCAGTAGTCGAGCGCTGTCGAGAAGACGATCAGGAGCAGGTACTTCTCGTTCCAGCTCCCGTAGAAGACGTAGCTCGCACCGAGCAAGAACAGCAGCCACGCTCGCCCGCCGCGCCGAAGCGACCACGAGACGAAGAAGACGACCGTCAAGAAGAGGCCGAAAGCAATGCTGTTGAAGGCCATCTCGTCGCCGGTCCGCCAGGCGCACGTTCAGGAGACCCCCCTGGTCTCGGTGTGCTCGGGAGGATACTCGTTGCGCTCGACCGGCCGCAAGGGAGGTGGGGGGAGGTGGCTTGGTGCTGTGGTGCTGTGGTGCCTTGGTGGCTTGGTGCTGTGGTGCCTTGGTGCTGTGGTGGCTTGGTGCTGTGGTGCCTTGGTGCTGTGGTGCCTTGGTGCTGTGGTGCCTTGGTGCTGTGGTGGCTTGGTGCTGTGGTGCCTTGGTTGGTGGGAAACGGCTGAAGCCAGCGCTCCGGAGGAGGTGCTCGAGTGCTGTGGTTCCTTGGTGAAACGGTGAGAGCTCGCGCAATGATCCTCGGGTAGCTCCAGCAATCACGGCACCACGGCACCCCAGCGCCCCACCACCCCAGCACACCGAGACGCCGACACCGTGGACTCCGCCCGAGACCTGGTAGCTCCCTTCCACGGCACCCAGTCACCCAGTCACCGAGTCACCGAGTCACCCAGTCACCCAGTCACCGAGTCACCGAGTCACCGAGTCACCGAGTCACCGAGTCACCGAGTCACCCAGTCACCCAGTCACCCAAGAACCCAAGAACCCAAGCACCCAAGCACCCAAGCACCCAAGCACCCAAGCACCCAAGCACCCAAGCACCCAAGCACCCAAGCACCCAAGCACCCAAGCACCCAAGCACCCAAACACCCAAGCACCCAAACACCCAGCCCCACCTGCCCGCCGAGCCGCTATACTGATGCCCCTTTGTCTGGCCCCATTCTCCGACGAGGACGACGGTGTTCACGCTTCCACTCGAGGACTTTCGAGCGCTCGCCCAAAAGGGCAATCTCGTCTCGCTGCATCGCGAGCTGCTCGCCGACCTGACGACGCCGGTAGCGACGCTCATGCGGATGGCGGCGGATACCGGGCGAGTCTTCCTCCTCGAGAGCGTCGAGGGCGGTGAGAACTTGGCGCGGTACTCGTTCCTCGGACGGGATCCCGAGCTCATCCTCCGGCTTCGGGGCGGGAAGACCTTGATCGAGGAGAACGGCGAGACGAAGGTCGTCGAGGCGCCGTTCCTCGAGGAGCTCAAGCGGCTCTTACGCCGCTACCGGCCGGCCCGCTCGCCCGGGCTGCCGCGCTTCGCGGGTGGTGCGGTGGGCTACTTCGCCTACGACATCGTGCGCCAGCTCGAGCGGGTTCCGGAAACGAATCCTGACGATCTCGGCCTCGACGACGCCGTCGTCATGTTCTTCAAGACGGTCATCGCCTTCGACCACGTCCGGCACCGGATGCTTCTCCTGACCTCGGTTCCCGTGGACGATCCGGCGGATGCCGATGCCGCCTACGCGCGCGGCATCGAGGACCTCGACCGGATGACCGCGCGTCTGCGGGCGCCGTTCCTCGACATGTCGATGCCAAGGCAGGGCAAGACGATCGAGTTCACCTCGAACCTGACGCGCCCGCAGTTCGAGGAGATGGTCGAGCAGTCGAAGGAGTTCATCCGCGCCGGTGACATCTTCCAGGTCGTGCTCTCCCAGCGCTTCCAGACCGAGGTCAGCAGCTCCGGCCTGGACCTCTACCGCGCGCTGCGCTCGCTCAATCCTTCACCCTACATGTTCTACCTGTCGATCGACGCCGACACCCAGCTCATCGGCGCTTCGCCCGAGGCGCTGGTTCGCGTGAGCGACGGCATCGTCGAGACCCATCCGATCGCCGGTACGCGGCATCGCTCTGCCGATCCCAAAGAGGACGAGCGCCTCGCCGAGGAGCTTCGCGCCGATGCGAAGGAGCTCGCCGAGCACGTGATGCTCGTCGATCTGGGGCGCAACGACATCGGGCGAGTGTGCGAGTACGGCTCGGTGGAGCTCTCGCAGCGAATGGTGATCGAGCGTTACTCGCATGTGATGCACCTCGTTTCCCACGTGCAAGGAAAGCTGCGCCCGGACCTCGATCCGGTCGATGCGCTCGCCGCGTGCTTCCCGGCGGGCACCGTCTCGGGCGCGCCGAAAGTGCGGGCGATGGAGATCATCGAGGATCTGGAGCCGCAGCGCCGCGGGCCCTACGCTGGTGCGGTCGGGCACCTCGACTACGGCGGGAACCTCGACACGTGCATCACGATTCGCACCCTGTTGCGCCGAGGAAGCCGTGTCTATCTGCAGGCCGGGGCCGGAATCGTCGCTGACTCACGACCGGATCGCGAGTTCGACGAAACGGTCAACAAGGGCAAGGCCCTGATGCGGGCCGTCGAGATCGCCGAGCTCGGCTTTCTAGGCTGATCGAACCCATCGCCAAAGGACCCATCCTTGACCACCGACACGCTCCTGACCTCCCTGGCCGAGCTGGCTCAGGGCAGGCATCTCACTCCCGACCTCGCGCGAGCCTCGATGGAGACCATCATGGCCGGTGAGGCGACGCCTGCGCAGATGGGCGCGTTCCTGATGGGCCTGCGAATCAAGGGCGAGACGGCCGACGAGATCGCCGCGCTGGCGGGCGTCATGCGCGAGAAGGCCCTGCGCGTGACGACGTCCCGGACGCCCTTGATCGACACGTGTGGCACGGGCGGCGATCAGAGCGGCTCGTTCAACATCTCGACCACGGTGGCCTTCGTCGTCGCGGGCGCGGGCGCCGCGGTCGCCAAGCACGGCAACCGGTCGGTCTCGAGCCGCTGCGGCAGTGCGGACTTGCTGGCGGCCCTCGATGTCGACATCGACATGACGGCCGAGCGCGCCAGCCGCTGCCTCGACGAGGTCGGCATCGCGTTCCTCTTTGCCCCGCTGTATCACGAAGCGACCAAGCATGTCGTCGGTCCAAGGAGAGAGCTGGGGATGCGGACCGTCTTCAACGTGCTCGGTCCGTTGACGAATCCGGCGCACGCGCCGCATCAGCTCGTGGGCGTCTTCGACCCCGAGCTGACCGAGACCCTCGCCCGCGTGCTGGGGCAGCTCGGGAGCAAGCGGGCCGCCGTCGTCGCCGGGCTGGATGGTCTCGACGAGATCAGCCTGTCGGGCCCGACACGTGTCGCCGAGCTGGACAGCGGTCAAGTCACGGTGCGCGAAGTGAAGCCCGAAGACTTCGGCCTCGATCCGGCGCCGCTGGACGCCATCGCTGGCGGAACCGCCGAGGAGAACGCGATGATCACGCAAGAGGTCCTCGAAGGGGCGAAGGGACCGGCGCGGCGAATCGTGGTCCTCAATGCGGCGGCCGCGCTCTGGGCCGCCGAGCTCGCCGAGGACTGGAAGCAAGGCATCGAGCTCGCCCGTCAGTCGATCGACTCGGGAGCAGCGCACAAGAAGCTCCAAGAGCTCGTGCGCTTCGGAGGGCGGAGCTGATGGCCAAGACCGTCCTCGACGAGATCGTCCGCAAGAGGCGCCTCAGCCTGGCGGAAGAGATGGCGCAAGTCTCCATTTCCGAGGTGATGCGGCAGGCGGAGCAGTCGCCGCGGCCGAAAGACTTTCGCGCCGCACTGCGGGCGCGCCCGGGCGTGTCAGCCATCGCCGAGATCAAGTTCGCTTCGCCGTCGGAAGGTCGGATTCGCGACGACGGAGACCCCGCCCTGATCGCCCGGAGTTACGCGAAGGGTGGCGCCGCCGCGCTCTCGATCCTCACCGAGACCGAGCACTTCCAAGGCAAGCTCGCCTACCTCGCCGCCGCGCGCTCGGCCGTCGACATTCCTCTCCTCCGCAAGGACTTCATCGTCGATGGTTATCAGCTCTACCAGGCGCGACTCGCCGGCGCCGATGCCGCGCTCTTGATCGTGGCCTCCTTGGGCGCGGAGCGGCTGCGCGAGCTCCAAGACCTCGCTCGGGATCTGGGCCTGACGGCCCTGGTCGAGGTGCACGACGAAGCCGAGCTCGACATCGCGCTCTCCGTCGGCGCGACCCTCATCGGCGTCAACAACCGCGACCTCAAGACCCTGAAGGTCGATCTTGGGACCTCCCACCGACTCGCCGAGAAGATCCCCGCCGAAGTGACAAAGGTCAGCGAAAGCGGCATCGGGTCATCGGCCGATGTCGAACGACTCGCCGAGCTCGGCTACGACGCCATGCTCGTCGGCACCCATTTCATGAAGGCCGCCGATCCCGGTGCCGCGTTGAAGGCGCTGCTCGAAGGAAGCGGCAAGACGAGAACCGAGAAGTCATGACCAGCACCCAAAGCCGTCGTCCGGACGAGAAGGGCCATTTCGGCCGTTACGGCGGACGCTACGTTCCCGAGACCCTCGTGCCCGCGCTCGAAGAGCTCGAGCAAGCCTTCGAAGCGGCCCGAAATGACTCGGCGTTTCAAGGCGAGCTTGCCGCGATCGAGCGCGACTTCGCGGGACGCCCGACGCCGATCTACCACGCCGAGCGCCTCAGCGAGCGGGCCGGCGGCGCGCAGATCTGGCTCAAGCGCGAGGACCTGCTCCATACCGGCGCGCACAAGATCAACAACACGCTCGGCCAGATCCTGCTCGCCAAGCGCATGGGCAAGAAGCGAATCATCGCCGAGACCGGTGCCGGCCAGCACGGAGTCGCGACCGCGACGGTCTGCGCCCGCTACGGCTTGCCGTGCGTCGTGTACATGGGCGAAGAGGACATGCGGCGGCAGGCGCTGAACGTGTTTCGCATGAAGCTGCTCGGCGCGGAGGTGCGGCCGGTCACCAGCGGCAGCCGCACTCTGAAGGACGCGACCAGCGAGGCGATCCGCGACTGGGTCACCAACGTCTCGGACACCTTCTACATCATCGGCTCGGTCGTCGGACCGCATCCCTATCCCTGGATGGTGCGCGAGTTCCAAGCGGTGATCGGCCAGGAGGCGAGGCAGCAGTGTCAAGATCGCTGGGGTAAGCTGCCGGATCTCCTGGTGGCCTGCGTCGGCGGTGGTAGCAACGCGATCGGGCTCTTCCACGCGTTCCTCGAAGACTCGCGGGTCGTCATCCACGGCGTCGAGGGCGCGGGCCACGGTGTCGACTCGGGAGCGCACTCGGCGACTCTGGGACACGGCGAGCCCGGCGTGCTGCATGGCGCGATGAGCTACCTCCTGCAAGACGAGCAAGGTCAGGTGCAGATCGCGCACTCGGTGTCGGCCGGCCTCGACTATCCGGGCGTGGGACCCGAGCACGCCTGGCTCCAGGACACGGGGCGAGTGCATTACGCGTCGGTCACCGACGACGAGGCGCTCGAGGCGTTGCAGGTCACCTGTCGCACCGAGGGAATCCTCCCGGCGCTCGAGAGCGCGCACGCCCTGGCGCACGCGATGAAGGTCGCCTCGGAGATGAAGCCGGACCAGTCGATCCTCGTCTGCCTATCGGGCCGCGGCGACAAGGACGTGCACACGGTGGCCGAGCACGTGAAGCTGGACGACTGAGATGACGCGCATCGCCAAGGCCTTCGAGAAGACCCGCAATGAGGGACGTCCCGCGATCATTCCGTTCCTGACGGGTGGATACCCCACCCTCGACTCGGCCGTGCCGCTCATCCTGGCCGCCGAAGCGGCTGGCGCCGACCTGCTCGAGATCGGTTTGCCGTTCTCGGATCCGCTCGCGGACGGCCCGGCGATCCAGCTCTCGTCGCAGAGAGCGATCGAGAACGGGGCGACCTTGAAGTGGATCCTCCAGCAAGTGAAGACGGTCCGAGAGACGAGCCAGCTCCCCCTCATCCTGATGGGCTACCTGAACCCGATGCTACGCTACGGGCTCGAGGAGTTCGCTCAAGGCTGCGTGAAGGCCGGCGTCGACGGCCTGATCGTGCCGGACCTCCTCCCCGAGGAGTCCGAGGAGTTTGCCCGTATCTGTGACCGGCATGGGCTGAGCAACGTGTTCTTGATGGCGCCGACCTCGAGCGTCGATCTTGCGGATGCGCTCGTCGCTCGA
>JAVJTD010000185.1:0-2288 GCA_040219065.1 Planctomycetota bacterium | reverse complement strand
TCGAGCGAGATCTACGGCGGCGACATCTACTTCAAAGGGGCTTGGGTGCTGCACACCTTGCGCTACTTGATCGGCGACGAGGCCTTCTTCGAGTCGCTGCGGCGCATGGCCTACCCGACCGAGGAGATTGCGGCGACGAGGGACGGCAGCGCCTGCCGCTTCGCCCGCACCGTCGACTACCACAACCTGGTCGAAGAGATCACCGGTCAGGACCTCGACTGGTTCTTCGAGGTCTATGTCCGGCAGCCCGATCTCCCCGAGCTCGTCAGCGAGCGCGATGGCGATACGGTGAGGGTGCGTTGGAAGACACCGGGCGATCTCCCCTTCCCGATGCCGGTCGAGGTGAAGATCGGCGGCAAGGTCCAAAAGCTCGGCCTGTCGACCGATCAGCCCTGGGAGGTCACTCTTCCCGAAGGCACCGACCTCGAGCTCGACCCGACGGGCTGGATCTTGAAGAAGTGAGCATTCTGTTCCCGGCACAGGTGTCCCACTTTGCCTGGCAAAGTTGGCATTCCGTTCCCGGCACAGATGTCCCACTTTGCCTGGCAAAGTTGGCATTCCGTTCCCGGCACAGATGTCCCATTTTGGGCGCATCGACTCCCCCCTCCGACCGGTGAGGCCGGATCATAAAATCGACGATCTTCGTAGACCTTCGGCCGCGACCTCCGTCTAGGAGGGTGAAAACCGTGAAGTCCGCTACGAGTCGATTTGCGATTGGAGAGGGGAAATGCCGAGGGTTCACCGCGATGACGCGCCTGGAGCGTGGCACCATTTGACCAACCGAGGGATTGCGAGACGCGCTGTATTCGAAGAGGTAGAGGACTACCGCTTCTTTCTCAGCCTACTGGCGAAGGAGGTCCGGAACGGGACCACCGAGCTTCATGCCTACTGCTTGCTCGAGAACCACTGGCATCTTCTGATCCGAAGTGTGATCGGCGAACTCTCGGCGGTCATGAAACGCGTCTGTTACGACTATGTCGTCCGGTTCAATGAGCGAGTCCGGCGCGACGGTCCCTTGTTTCGGCAGAGGTTTCGGTCGAGCCGCATACGGAGCCCTCAGTATTGGGCCAATGTCGTCAACTACATCGATCGAAACGCAGTCAACGCGCGTCTCGCGGCGCGGCCGACGGGGTATCGGTGGTCGAGCGCTTGGCACTACGCTCGTCCGAGGGCTCCGCGGTGGCTGACGCAACACAGCGTGCAGGCCCTCGCCTGCAGCATCCTCGACACGAGCTCGTTCGATCGACTTCGATACGATGAGTTCGTCTTGAAGTGCTCCCCGCTGGAAGAGTCATTGATGCTCGCGCGGGTCGAGTCACGCAAGACTTCGGACTCCGATCTCCTGGATGGACCGTCGGACCTGGCTGCCGTCGAGCGCTGGCTTCGGCGAAACGCGGAAAATGCGGATGGGGCCGTCGATGCTCCTCCGATCGTGAGTCCGAAGGACCTCATGGAGAGACTCGGGTTCGAGCCACTGACCGGGTCCAAGCCGACCCGGCGCGAGTGGCTGTCGGAGCGACGTCGGAGTGCGGGATGCCTTCGGATCCTTTGCCGCCTCACATTCGAGGAGATCGCAGATCGCTTGGGTACCTCGCGAAGCACGGCACAACGCGATGTGGGGCTGTTTCTTCGAAGCGTGAAGGAGGATCCTTCGGTCCGCGCGAACCTGACGTCCGTCACCAAGGAGATCGTCGACCTCGCGAGCTGGGCGAATGACTTTCGCTTGCCAGCGGTTGAAGAATCCCCTCGACCACGACCTCGAAGGCGGCCTGGCGGCGACAGGAGTAGAGGGGGGTGGTCCCCGCTGTGATCGACCATTTGTGATGGAGGCAGAGTGCCAGAGCTCGGAGCCCGCGCGGCCGAGACGGGAAGAGGCTGCCGAGCCGAGCGCGACTCGCTCGACATTGCCGCCCGTCGAACGTGGAGGGCTCCGAGCAAGGGGCCGCTCTCAGGTTAGCCGAGAAAGTGGGCCATTCGTGCCGGGAAGAGAATGCCAAGAACCAGAGCCCGCGCGGCCGTGACGGGGAGCGGCTGTCGAGCTGGGCGCGACTCGCCCGACATTGCCTCCCGCCGAACGTGGAGGGTCTGAGCAAGGGGCCGCTCTCAGGTTCGCCCGTGGCGGTGGCGATGGTGCCCTCGAGAAAGTGGGCCATTCGTGCCGGGAAGGGAATGCCAACCTTTGAAAAGTGGGCCATTCGTGCCGGGAAGAGAATGCCAAGAACCAGAGCCCGCGCGGCCGTGACGGGGAGCGGCTGTCGAGCTGGGCGCGACTCGCCCGACATTGCCTC
>JAVJTD010000184.1:0-19098 GCA_040219065.1 Planctomycetota bacterium | reverse complement strand
CCGAGCGAGCCGGTGACCAGGTCTGTCTGTGAAGTCTTTCACGAGCGAGCTTGGGCCGGGCGCACCGTGCCGCCAAGACAGAGCACTCCGAGTGCTCCCTTGCTCGGCACCTCTCCGCTCGATCAGTGGCACCGTCGAGGAAGCGGCTCCCAGCTCAGCAGCCGCTTCTCGTATCGGTCGCGCGGGCTCTGTTTTCGGTCGCGGGATCTCGTTTCAGGTCAGCCCCGCCCCCGGCGCGGCGCCGGAGCCTACAGGTGGTGAAACTGGGTCCGAGGGCGATGGAGTGCCCAAGCCGAGCGAGCCGGTGACCAGGTCTGTCTGTGAAGTCTTTCACGAGCGAGCTTGGGCCGGGGGGGGCGTCGTGAACCTACTGGACCAGCGAGCCTGTTCCGCGATCCAAGCGGGCGGGACGCCCGCGTTCCCAGTGGTTTCAGGTCAGTCTCGACGAGTCATGCCCTGCCAGCCGAGCTCTTGGAATGACAAACCGCATCTCTCTCTCGACGGAGCCCGAGGCCGTCCCTAGACTGACCCCCTGGTTTGGGTAACCGGCGAGAGAGAGAGAGAGGAAAGTATGGGCTACCCGAGAGTGCGACCGCGTCGCTTGCGGCGTGGGTCGGTCTGGCGAGCCATGGTGCGCGAGTCCCGCTTGTCCCGAGAGCAGCTCGTGATGCCGCTCTTCGTCAGCGAGGTCATCGACGAGCCGGTGCCGATCGCGTCGATGCCGGGGCAACGGCAACATACGATCACCAGCTTGATCGAGGAAGCCCGCGAGCTCTACGAGCGGGGCGTTCCGGGCGTCATCCTCTTCGGCATCCCCGAGGTGAAGGACGCGCGCGGATCGCAGGGTTACTCCCTCGATGCCATCGTGCCTCGCTCGATCGCAGCCCTGAAGGACGCGCTCCCCGATCTGCTCGTCATGGCCGACGTCTGTCTCTGCGAGTACACCGACCACGGACATTGCGGCGTCTTGAAGATGGGGGAGGTCGACAACGACGAGACCTTGCCCCTCCTTGCCCAGGAAGCCGTCACTTACGCCAAGGCCGGCGCCGACGTCATCGCGCCCAGCGACATGATGGACGGCCGCGTCGGGGCAGTGCGCACGGCGCTCGACCACGCCGGCTTCCAAGACCTCGCCATCGTCGCTTACTCGGTGAAGTACGCCTCGGCGTTCTACGGACCGTTCCGCGACGCAGCGCAGAGCGCGCCTCAGCAAGGCGATCGCAAGGGCTATCAGATGGACCCGGCCAACGTCCGCGAAGCGATGCGCGAGGCCGAGCTCGACCTCGAAGAGGGTGCCGACGTATTGATGGTCAAGCCGGCCCTCGCCTACCTCGATGTGCTCGCCAAGCTCCGAGAGCGCTTCGATGTTCCGATTGCGGCCTACAATGTGAGCGGCGAATACGCGATGGTGGAAGCTGCGGCCGCCGCCGGCTGGCTCGATCGCAAGTCCACGATCCTCGAGTCCCTCGGCTCGATTCGGCGAGCAGGTGCCGACATCTTGCTCACCTACTGGGCAAAGGAAGTCGCCGAATGGCTGTGATCCGAAATCTGCTGACCTCACTCTTCTTCATCGGACTCCTCTGTGCCGCTTGCTCGAAGCTGGAGACGGCGGGACCGCTCGAGAGGCGCCTGGGCGAGCACCTCGAGCGGCTGGAGTCGATGGTCTTCATCGACGCGGGTGAAGTCTCTTCCGAGCTGGTGTTCCTCGAGGAGGAGGGCGGACCGGAACGCAGCGGTGTCGTGCAGCGTCCCTTCTTCCTCGACCGCTTCGAGGTGACCAACCGAGCGTATGCGACCTTCCTCGAGGCGACTCGATACCGCGGTCTCGGGCCGGGATTCCTCGAGCACTGGACGCGCGTGAACGGCGAGCCACAGAGTCCTGAGAATCTCGAGGACCAGCCCGTGGTCTGGGTCTCTTTCGCCGATGCCGTGGCGTTCGCCACCTGGCGGGGCCACCGGCTGCCGCGATTCATCGAATGGCAGCTCGCAGTCCGCGGGAAATCGGGGCAGGCCTTTCCTTGGGGCCGCAGCACGGACATCACCGTGCGCGCCAACGTGCTGGGCACCGGGCTACATCAGCCGTCGCCCGTCGGGTTCTTCGAGAGCGGCCGCTCGGAAGCCGGCTGTTATGACCTGACGGGAAACGTCTGGGAGTGGTCCGAGACGAAGGGGCCGAGGCCAGGCACTCAGGTGCAGGTCGGCGGCGCCTTCGACACACCCGGATTGAAGGTCGCTTCGGCTTCGATTCCGACCCCGGGCCTGCCGCCCGATCTCTGGACCCAAGACGCGGCGAGCCGGTCGTTCGATCGGGGCTTTCGAACGTGCTTCGACGCCGAGGAGCTCCTCTCCAGGGTGATCGCGGATGTGGCGAAAGCACCCGACAGTGTGGTCGCTCGGAAGGTGATCGAGTCCTTGGCGCGGCTGCCGGAGCCCGGACGTGCGTTGGTCACTCGGCTCGCGGCCGAGCAGGGCCAAGGGACGTCCTGGTTCGAGGAGCTGCAAGGCTGATGGGCGACGGGGAGGGGACGGGCGACGTCGCGAGCCGGTACGCGAGCGCTTGGCGGACCGCCAAAGCCGCGCTGCAAGCCGAGAGCTTTCGGCCTCGGCGCCTCCTCGGTCAGAACTTCCTCACCGACGGCCGCGTGGCGGCGCGCATCCTCGAAGCGGCGAAAGCCGAGAATGACTGGCGCACGGTCGAGGTCGGCACGGGCCCGGGTACGTTGACGCGCGTGCTCTCGGACCTCGGTGGCGATGTCGTGACCTTCGAGATCGACGCCGCGATCGCGGAGATCGCCCGGCAGGTGTTGGCCGGTCGCGACAACGTGCACCTCGTCCTGGGAGATTGCCTCGCCGGGAAGCACGCACTGTCGCCCGAGCTCGAGAGTGCGCTGGCGGAAGGGCACCGGCTCTACGGCGGCCGAGTACGGCTCGTCGCGAACTTGCCGTACTCGATCGCTGCGCCCCTCATCCTGGGACTGCTGGAATCGACCCTCTCACCGCAGCTCCTCGTCGTCATGGTCCAGGAAGAGGTCGCCGAGCGCCTGGCCGCCAGCGAAGGGAGCAAGATCTACGGAGCGCTCAGCGTCCTGATCCAGTGGCTCGCCAGGGTCGAGAAGGTCGTCGACGTTCCGCCCGAGCGCTTTTGGCCGGCGCCGCAGATCCGGTCTCGAGTTCTGAAGCTGACCCGGCGCGATCCCCCGATCGTCGATCCGGACGCCTACCCGGCTCTCAAAGCGTTGGTGCAGAAGGGTTTCAACCATCGGCGCAAGACTCTGGCGAAGACCTGGCGAGAGGATCCCGAGGCTGTCTCGGCGATCACGTCCGCCGGGCTCGATCCGAGGATCCGCATCGAGCAGCTCTCGCCGGAGGCCTTGCTCGAGCTCACGCAGCGGGCGATGGCCGGGGGCTCGGTGTCCCGAAAATCACCCTGAAATCGTCTCGAAGAGAACAAAACGAGCGCGGCTCCCGTCCGAGGTATGGAAGCTGGCGGAACGCCGGAGCCGTGTCCCCAAGCCCGTGCTGGCCAACTTCCACCTCGCCCCAGGGGAGCCCTCAATTTTTCCCTCCCGACTTTGACTCATTCTCTCAGAGTTCATATACTCCGTGATCTTTTGCGCGACTAGCCAACTGGTAGCCCGAGGTAGCGGTTTGGAACGGGGGACCGACCAAGATGTCGTGGCCCGCGTCAAGGAGGCCGTCGACATCATCGATGTGATCGGCGACCGCATTCCTCTGAAGCGACGGGGACACAGCTTTTGGGCCCCTTGTCCGTTTCACCAGGAGAAGACTCCGTCCTTCCACGTTCGGGCCGATCGGCAGTTCTATCACTGCTTTGGCTGTAACGCCGGCGGCGATGTCATCCGCTTCGTTCAGGAGTTCGACAAGCTGACGTTCGGTGAGGCGCTCGAGACCCTTGCGGCCCGTGCGGGAATCCAGATCGAGAAGCGTCGCCCGGGCTCCGGCCCGGATACGAGCCAGAGCGGTCGACTGACGAAGGTGCTCGACTTCGCTTGCCGTTTCTACGAGAAGCAGCTCACTTCCGACACGGGTCGGGTCGCACGCGAGTATCTGGACGGTCGAGGTCTCGGGGAGGACATCGCACAACGCTTTCGTTTGGGTTATGCCCCTCCGGGTTGGGACAACCTGCTGCGCCTGGCGACGCGCAAGGGAGTCCAGCCCAAGGAGCTCGAAGCAGCCGGCCTGGTGACTCCGAGGCAGGAAGGATCCGGTTACTACGATCGTTTTCGCGGCCGCCTCATGTTTCCGATCTTCGATGTCACGGGGCAGCGAGTCGTCGGCTTCGGCGCTCGCGCGCTCAGCAGCGAAGACAACCCGAAGTATCTGAACTCGCCCGAAGGACCGCTCTTCAGCAAGAGACGATTGCTCTACGGCTTGAACCACGCACGCGCACAATTCACTGCTGAGAAGCCTCCACTGGTCGTCGAAGGCTACACCGACGTCCTCGCCGCACATCAGGCGGGCTTTGGCCAAGCCGTGGCGACCTTGGGAACGGCGCTCACGCCCGAGCACGCCCGGTTGCTCAAGCGCTACGGCCAAGCGGCCGTCCTCGTCTTCGACGGCGACACGGCGGGCGTGAAGGCGGCCGAGCGCGGCAGCGAGGTCTTCGCCCGAGCCGATCTGGAGATTCGGGTGGCGCTGTTACCGGGCGGACAGGATCCTTGCGACCTCTTGACCAAGGACGGCGGCGCGGCGGAGTTCGAGCGCGAGACGAGTGGTGCCTCGGACCTGATCGACTTCTTGCTCGCCCAGCAGTCGTCGCACTTCGACCTGAGCTCGGTCGCCGGTCGCGCTGGTGCCGCGGATGCCCTGCTCGCGATCGTGATGGAGGTGAAGGAGCCGCTCAGACGCTCGCTCTACTTGCAGCGAGTCGCCGAGGCGCTCCATCTCGACGAGCCGACGTTGCGGCGCCGGGCCAGCGAAGCCAAGAGGGCGGCGGCGCGTCGCGCGGTGTCTCGCGGCGAAGAGAGTACCGAGCCGAGCGTGGCTCCGCCGGTGATCACGGTCTCGCGGCGACGGCTGCGGGCCGAAGGCGAGCTGCTCGAAGCGCTCGTCCATGATTCGAGCTACTATCGCGTGGCGCTCGAGGAGGCATGTCGCCTGGATCTCGAGCCGCTGAACGAACAGGACTTTCATCACGAGCCTCACCGAGGCCTCTTCGCAATGCTTCGAGGGACCCTCGAGGCCGGCGAGGCCGTGAGCCTCGAGAAGCTGGTGATCGAAGACGGCGAGCTGTGGCGCCTGGTAGGGCGCCTTTTTGCCTCGTCGAGCGAGGAGGAGCGCGATCTCGACGCCCAGTTCTACGGGGCGCTCGGAAGGCTGCTCCTCGAGCGATTGGAAGAGGAATACCGCGATTTGAAGGAGAAGCGATCCGAGGTGCTCGGCCGGTCGGTCGAGTCCGAAGTCGCTGAGTATTTGAAGGCGACCGAAGACATTCGGCGCCGGATCGAGAGATTTCGGAGCGAATGGCTGGGGATTGGGTCGGCCTGATCGAGAGCGAGGCGACCCCCCGAATTGCCGGACAACCCGAACGGGCCGAGCCACTGCTTCCCTTTGAAGCACGGCGGAGCCGAATTACGACCACAGCCATGAAGTTGCGAGACGGAATATAGGATGGACCCCAACACCAAGTTGCTGGTGGAGGAAGGCAAGCAAAAGGGATACGTCACCCAGGACGATCTCTCGCGCCTTCTTCCCGATGCCGACCCCGACGAAGTCGGGGACCTCATGATGACGCTCGATGAGCTGGGCATCGAGGTTCTCGACGAGTCGCCCTCCGAGAGCTCGGGGGACGGCGAGGAGTCGGCCAAGCCAGCTCGTAAGCGTGCGGAGGAGGACGACTTCTTCCACACGACTCCTTCCGAGAAGATCGACGATCCGGTGCGGATGTATCTCACCCAGATGGGCGAGATCCCGTTGCTCTCGAGGGATCAGGAGATCGCGCTCGCCAAGGAGATCGAGCTGACGCGCAAGCGCTTCCGCAAGCTGATCCTGGGCTCGGGCTTCGCCGTCGCCGAGGCTCTCGAGATCCTCGAGGGTGTCCAGGCCGGTGAGCTCGCCTTCGATCGCACCCTCAAGGTCGCCAACGGCAACGAAGGCGACAAGGAAGAGCTGGCCAAGCGCCTCGAGCGGAACATCGGCATCCTGCGTGCCCTGTTCGACGCCAATACCGCCGAGTACACCCGCTACGTCAAGGGCCAGTACAAGGCGGCCGAGCGTCCGCGCATGCTCCGGCGCCTCGAGAATCGTCGCCGCAAGATGATCGTCTTGATCGAGGAGCTCAACGTCCAGATCAAGAAGGTCCGGCCGATGATCCCGATGCTCCGCGCCCGGATGCGCGAGCTGGTCGACCTGAACACCCGGATTCGCCGCTACCGCGGCAACAAGAACTCGGGCAAGTATCGCGAGCTCAAGCGCGAGCTCGACGACATGCAGATCGCCGCCTTCGAGTCCCCAGAGAAGCTCAAGCGCCGCGTCGAGGACATCCATCGTCGGTTCTACGCCTACGAGGAAGCCAAGCGTCAGCTCTCGAGCGGTAACCTGCGACTCGTGGTCTCGATCGCCAAGAAGTACCGCAACCGCGGCCTCTCCTTCCTCGACCTCATCCAGGAAGGCAACACCGGCCTGATGAAGGCGGTGGAGAAGTACGAGTACCGCCGCGGCTACAAGTTCTCGACGTACGCGACCTGGTGGATTCGGCAGGCCATCACGCGCTCGATCGCGGATCAGGCCCGCACCATCCGCATCCCGGTCCACATGATCGAGACGATGAGCAAGCTTCGGAACGTGACCAAGAAGCTAATCCAGAAAAAGGGTCGCGAACCAACAATCGAGGAGATCGCCCAGGCCTCTCAGATCTCGATCGAGGAAGCCAAGCGCGTGATGAAGATCTCCAAGCACCCGATCTCGCTGGATCGCCCCATCGGCGAGTCCGACGACTCGTACTTCGGAGACTTCATCGAGGACGAGAGCGCCGAGAGCCCCGTCCACGCCGCGACCTACGAGATGCTGAAGGACAAGATCGAGGACGTGCTCAAGACCCTCACCTTCCGCGAGCGAGAGATCATCAAGCTCCGCTACGGAATCGGAGACGGCTACACCTACACCCTCGAAGAGGTGGGCCGCATCTTCAAGGTGACTCGTGAGCGTGTGCGTCAGATCGAGGCAAAGGCAGTTCGTAAGCTGCAACACCCGGTGCGGTCGAGGAAGCTCTCGGGCTTCCTCGATGGGGCCGGCACGCTCTAAAGCCGAAAGGAGCGAATCATGGCCGTCAAGATCGACCAGTTCATCGCGCTGCAGGAGGTCGACCGGCGGATTCGCTCCTGTCAGCGCGATCTCGAAGACCTTCCGCGCTCCATCGAGAGGAGTCAGCGGAAGGTCGACTCCGCCAAGGCGGAGCTCCAAGCCCACCATAACGCGATCAAGGAGCTCCGAAAGCAGCTCGACTCTCGAGAGCTGGACGTGCGTCAGATCGAAGATCAGATCCACAAGTACGAGGTCCAGCTCAACAGCGTCAAGACGAACAAGGAGTTCTCGGCGCTGCAGCACGAGATCGCCGGTGCCAAGGCGGATCGCGAGCGCATCGAGGACGGCTCCTACCTGGTCCTCGAAGCCATCGATGCCAAAGAGGGGCAGACCCCTGGCTTCCAGGCCAAGGTGCAGGCCGCCGAGAAAGAGCTTCAAGAGATCCGGCAGGAAGCCGAGGCCGCAATCGCCGAACGCAAGGCCGAGCTCGAGCATCTTCAGAAGGACCGCGAGCAGGTCCGCTCTCAAATCGACGTCGGTGAGCTGCTCGCCCTCTACGAGAAGGTGCGGAGCAAGTATGATGGCGAGCCGATGGCGATCCTCCAGGGCAACGTCTGCCAGTCATGCTTCATGAGCGTGCCCCCGAACGTTGCCGTCAAGGTCCAGGCCCGTCATGCGGGTGTTCAATGTGGATCCTGCGGACGACTTCTCTACATCCCCTGACCCGGCCATCGACCATTCCGAACAGGAGTACCCATGTCCGATAACGAGAAGCAGGTCACCGTTCACCTGGCGGCGAACCTCTCCGAGGCCGAGATCGTCAAGAGCGTGCTCGATGGCTACAAGATCGAGAGCTGGATCCTCGACGAAGAGGCGCTCACCACGATGGAGGGCATCCTCGCCCCTTCGGAGCAGGGGATCCACGTGATGACCCAGCAAGAGGACGCCGAGCGGGCCAAGCAGGCCCTCAAGGAGGCCAGGGAGACCGGCCGAGTCAACTTCGAGCAGCGCGGGCACCCAGGCTCCTGAGCGAAGACGCATTCGGAAGATGAAGAGCGACGACATCCTGCGCGTCGTCATTGGGACGGCCGGTCACATCGACCACGACAAGAGCAGCCTGGTGCTTCGCCTGACCGGCCGCGATCCCGACCGCCTCCGCGAGGAGAAGGAGCGCGGGATGACCATCGACCTGGGCTTCGCCCCGTGGACGATGCCGGGCGGTCGGCGGGTCGGGATGGTCGACGTTCCCGGTCACGAGCGCTTCATCAAGAACATGGTCGCCGGAGCGACCGGCGTCGACTGCGTGCTGTTGGTCATCGCGGCCGATGACGGCGTCATGCCCCAGACTCGCGAGCACCTCGAGATCCTCGAGTTGCTCGGCATCGATCGGGGTCTCATCGCGCTCACCAAGATCGATGTCGTCGAGCCGGACCTTCGCGAGCTCGCCGAGAGCGACGTGCGCGAGCTCGTCTCGAAGACGTTCTTGAAGGACGCTCCAATCGTGCCCGTCTCGTCGGTGACGGGAGACGGTCTCGAGAACTTGGTCGATGAGCTCGAGAAGCTCGTCGAGTCGGTTTCCTCGAAGGAGATCGGGGAGATATTTCGCCTGCCGATCCAGAGGGTGTTCTCGAGTCAGGGGCACGGCACCGTGATGACCGGCGTGCCGATGTCGGGCAGCGCCGAGCCGGGCGATATTCTCGAGGTCTTGCCGGGCGGAGTGAAGGGGAAAGTCCGCGGGCTCCAGGCCTATCTCGAATCGGTCGAGCGCGTCCGCGCCGGCCACAGCTCGGCGATCAACCTGACCGAGGTCGATTACAAGGACGTGCGCCGCGGTCAGGTGCTGGCGACGCCGGGCGCTTTCTGTACGGCCCAGCGCATCGAAGCACGGCTGCAGTATCTCGGCAGCAATCCCAAGCCATTGCGCGATCGCGATCCGGTCCGCTTCCATGTCGGCACGGTCGAGGTCGTCGGTGAGGTCGTGCTACTCGAGTCACCGCGGGTGGAGCCGGGCGACTCCACCTACGTCGAGATCCGGCTCAAAGAGCCGTGCGTGGTAGGGCAAGGGGATCGTTTCATCCTGCGTCGCGCGTCCCCGCTCGTGACGCTGGGCGGCGGCGTCGTGCTGGGCACGACCGACAAGCCCCTCAAGCGCCGTAAGGTCTGGGTCCTCGATCGGCTGGAGCGCCGCGAGGCGGCGCTCGGAGATCCGCGAGCGACGACCTTCGAGGTGCTACGCGGCTACCGCGAGCCGGTGACGTTCGATGAGCTGCGAGCGAATGCGCACCGAACGAAGGCAGCGCTCGAAGAGGACCTTCAAGCCTTCATCGCCGCCGGAGACGCGTTGGCCCTCACGGGGAATCGCTATATCCATGGCGAAGTCGCCGAGCGAGGCCGGCAGAGGCTCCTCGATCTCCTGGATCGCCTCCACAAGAAGGAGCCCCTCAAGCCGGCTCACGACAAGGCCGGTCTCATGACCGCCAGCGGCCTCGAGCGCGCGCTCTTCGAGGCCGTGCTCGAAGATCTGCACCATCAGGGCAAGGTCGCGATCGAGAGGGGCGGCTGGATCAGGCGAGCGGACTTCCAGGTCCAGTTGGACGGCGCCCAAGCCGAGCTCCTCGAGAAGCTCGAGGCTCGCTACGCCGAAGGCGGCTTCGCGCCGCCGTCTCGCGCCGAGATCGCAAAGGAGATCCAGGCCAAGGACATCGCCCGTCTCCTCGACCTCCTCGAAAAAGAAGGAAAGCTCTGCCGCGTCGGCGGCGAGGTCGTCTTGCACAAGGACATCGTCGAAAGGGCCAAGCAGATCCTCGTCAAGCAAGCCCAAGCCGAAGGCGGCCAAGTCGACATTCCCAAGCTACGAGACGCGCTCCAAACCACCCGAAAGTACCTCATCCCCCTCCTCGAGTACTTCGACCGCCAAGGCATCACTCGCCGCATCGGCGACCGCCGCGTGCTGCGGTGATCCACATCCAACAGGAGCGCGGGCTTCCAGCCCGCAACCACTGGGAGCGCGGGCTTCCAGCCCGCTTGGATCAACTCCGGCGTGTAGTACTTCAGCTCCTACCGCCACGACCCGCCCGGCTGAAGCCGGGGATCCAACCTGACTGAAGTCAGGGGATACGAAGACCCCAGGAGCGCGGGCTTCCAGCCCGCAACCACTGGGAGCGCGGGCGTCCCGCCCGCTTGGATCGCGGAACAGGCTCGCTGCTCCAGTAGGTTCACGACGCCCCCCCGGCCCAAGCTCGCTTGCGCAGAGCCCTCGCCGACAGACTCGGTCTTGGACTCGCTCGTCTTGGGCACTCCATCGCCCTCGCCCTCAGGCCTCGTTTCACCACTGTATGCTCCGGCGCTGCGCCGGGGGCGGAGCTGACATGACACTGGTCACGTCGTCGTTCGGACCGCCGGCTTCAGCCGGTCTCCGTGTCCTCCATCCAAGCACCTCGGAGCGGACTCAGACCTCACATCCGAAACTCCGTGGAGCCACTTTGCCATCGTCTGTTGCGCCCAGCCCGCAGCCGATTGTGAGCGTGGTCCGAGGCCCTTCAGCGAATGGGGAAAGGCTACCACGGAACGGTGAGCTCGACGGTTCCATCGGTTGCCTGGACGACCTCCAGAGATCCTGCGTGCCAACGGCCGCGGATCACGGCGACCCAAGGGTTGCCGGGCCCGACACCATTGATCGTGAAGCGTCCATCGCGGTCACTCGTGACGATGGAGCTCCGAAGCTCGTAGTCGCCTCGAAGGCCGATCGTCGGCAGAACGAGACCGACACGCACACCGCTCACGGGCAGACCATGCCGATCCACGACACGTCCATCGATGGCTCGACCCCGAGACAGCCGGAACGTGAGTGACTGAGTCTCGCCGGACACGAGCGTCACCGGCTGTGACTGCAAGACGAAGCCACGTGCCCTGGCCCAAACACGATACCGGCGAGGTGCCAGCCCGTCCCAGCGGAGCTCACCGAAGACATCGGTCCAATCGGGGCGGAGCCAGGAGGCTTGATCGTATTCGAGCAGGACATCGGCAGAAGTCAGAGGCTGCTCGGTCTCGGTGTCGAGGACCCGGACCAAAAGATTCGCCGGTGCTTCCGGCAGCACGGCGACGAGTCGAACGTCTCGGGTGCCCGTGTCGACGAGCAGAGGCTCGGAGAGGACGCTTGGATTCGCGGCCTCGAGACGGTATCGCCCCGGTTCGAGGACTTCGAATTCAAAGCGACCATCGATAGCCATTGCTCCCAGCGCTCCAGCCTGGGAGCTCAGCGGGCGGGCGGTCACCATCAGGTGATCCCGAAACGGGGTGCCGTTCTCGGTGACGATGACGCCTTCGATCTTGCCAATCGGTGCCGGCTGCAGTCGAATCCGAAGCTGATCGATCCCGCTCGGAGGGACCTTCAGCTCTTCGAAGTGGACACCGGGATTGCCGGACTCAGAACGGTATTCGCGAACCGCCAGCCAGTAGTCTCCCGGGAGGAGGTTCTCGAAGGAGAAGAGCCCATCGTTGTCGGTGATCGCGCCGAGCGGTTCGGGAACGTGCTGAAATGGCGTCAGGCGTACGAATGTGCCGCGCGCCGGCTCGCCGGTCGGATCGAGAATGGAGCCACTCACCGTGGCGCCGGCCAACATCGTCACGACGATCTCCTGCGACTCCGCAGACACAAGGACGGGCCTCGAGATCGAGGGAGCATAGCCGGTCGCAACAGCCAGAAGCGCGAGCTCTCGGTCGACGGGCAGATTGACGAAGCGAAACTGCCCTTCCTCGTCGCTCTTCGCGCGCCGTCCTCGCACCTCCCGGGCTTCGACGTGAAGCCCGGCCGAGCTTGCGGCGAGGATGTGGACCTCTGCGCCGGAGACGGCGACACCGTTTGCATCTTCGACACGACCACAAATCTGGCCGGTCCAATCCAATTCGAGGTTCAAGTGAATGGTGTCGTGCTCCGGGCCGAGCTCGATACGAGCCAACAGGTGGTCCTCGATTTGACCCAAGTCCCGCGCGAGGCCGGTGGCGACGATCGCCGCCTCTCCCGCAGGTCGACCCCTGCGAGATCGAAAGAAGCCACTGTCATCCGTCTGTCCCAGGTCGACCGTTCGCTCTCCGGGCTGGAGGAGTGCCAAGGCCAAGCCCGCGACCGGTGCCAGTGATCCCTGTCGGATGACTCGCCCTGCGACCAAGAATCTCGCATCCGCGAACACCTCGATCTCCGCGTCGTGATCCGTGCCGACTTCGGTCGGCGTCGGATCGAACTCCCACTGGAGGGAGCGTTCGATCTCGGTCCCCTGGCCGAATCGCGGATCGAAGAGAGTGCAGCGACCTGCGGCGATATCTCTGAGCTCAAAGAGGCCATTTGCGGTCGAGCGGGTCCACCGATCCTCATGGGCCGGCGATTCGAGTCCTAGCCAAGCTCCCTCGATTGGCCTTCGAGTATGACGCTCCAGGATGCGACCTCGGACACTCCGCCTCGAAGCTGATGCGTCCACGGTCGCTGACTCTGGCTCCTCTCGATGATCTTCGAGGACAGCGGACGAGAGAAGCTCCGACTTGCGGCCCGAGGAAGGTGGACTCGCGCTCTTGGAGATCGGTTCGATCGTGTCTCCGGGACCCAAGATCCAGACAGTGCCCGCCATGAGAGTCAGTCCGAGGAGCACCGCGATCAGCGCTTTCGATTTCATGGTGATCACTCCGGTCGCCGAGACCAAAGAGCCGACTTTCGCCGAGGCATTCGTGGCCACGCTTTCATCGAGAAGCTCTGCGGTGGACGCTCCTCCAGCGGCCTCCACGCTCGCCAGGATCCGCTCGGCCAAGCCAGGAGACGGTGCGATCGTGGCGAAGGCGATGCCGAGTCGACCCCGGAGTCGGTCACGGGCGAGCTGGAGCCGCTTCCGAACGGTCGCCTCCTTCAGTCTCAATCGGCGAGCGACTTCGCTCGTCGATTGCTCGTCGAAGTAGTAAAGGAGCAATGGGACGCGCAAGGCCTCGGGAAGCTCGTGGACCTCTTCGAGGAGTTGATGCGCTCGTTCACGAGCCTCCATGGGGTCCTCCTGGAGTTGGTCTCTGGTGAGTTGGCTTCCAGCCTTCTCTCGAAGACGGTTCCGACGAGCTTCCTCCCGTCGGTGGAGCAGCGAGGCTCGTCGCACGATCGCCGCGAGCCAGGCACCGAATCGGTCGGGATGCTCGAGTCTCGCGAGCCCGCTGAGGGCCGAGACCATCGCCCGCTGCACGATGTCATCGCTGGAGTCGGTCGATCCGGTCAGTGCGTAGGCGATGGCGAATGCGGGCCGCAAATGACGGCGAATCAGCCCGTCCAGTGCCTCTTGATCGCCTCGGCGCGCTCGCCGAACCAGCTCTCCATCGGTGCTCATCACGACTCCTCCGGTCTCGATTCTCACCATCAAGATGCCGGAGCATCGAAGGTCGTGAACGAGAAATCTCGAAGAGTCTCACCACCAAGAACGCGGGCGTCCCGCCCTCTCGCCTCACGCCGCCTGGCTGGACGACTCCGTGTCGCTGCTCTCGTAGAAGTGATCCACGAAGGGCTTTTCGAAGCCGTAGTAGAAGAGGTAGATCAGCGATTGGGCGGTGGCGGCGATGACGAGGCCCGGCCAGGAGCGGTGGAGGATGGCGAGGCCGTAGGCCGAGATGTTGCCGACGCCGTACATCGGGTTGGCCAGCCAGCGGTAGGGGCCGTGCTTGACGAGGGAGTCGAAGGCCTCGCTCTTGGGCTGGTGCCGGCGTAGGAACATGTCGCGGTAGTAATACACGTCGAGACCGACCAGCCAGGTGCTCCAGATTTTGACGCCGAAGCCCAGCACCATCAGAGCGATTCCGGCGATGGTCGTCAGGGTGTCGGGCAGAGCGGACGGGAAGCCACCCGCGGTCAGCTCCGCGACGACGCCTTGACACAGGCCCTGGTGCGTGAACGCCATGCCGAGGCACGCCTCGAACCATAGCGTCGACCGGCTGGGGCCCAGACCTGCGATGAGCATGCGGCGACCCTTGAGCCCCAGGATCCAGGTGAGTCCGCCGTAGTAGACGAAGAACGCTATGATCGCGTAGGCCAAAGCGGCCGGTACGCCCAAGAGACCCGATCGGAACAGCACGGGGATCCCGATGACGCTGGCCAGCCACAGTACGGACCAAGCGAGGATCAACCCGTCGAGGCGAAAGAGGTCGAGACGGAATCCGCTCATGCCGACCACGACGTCCAACAGTCGTTGTACCGGCTTCAAGGGCTCTGGGAGTCTGATCGACAAATCTGGCTCCGATGAAACGAGTCGGTATCGAGGCGGCTGAAGGGAGAGCCGTCCTCGAAGGGGCCATTCAGAATGGTCTCGACGAGGGTGATTCGCAAGGGCGAGGCCGAGAAGGCCCGAGGCGAGGCCGATCTCGGATCGAGTGTCCGTCTCCTGGGAGCTCGAATCGCCAGCTCTGACGACTCCGGATCACAGCAAGAGCTCGGGTGACGGTTGCATCGGCAAGAGGGCTGCCCCACGATGAAGCGCTGATCCTCATGGAGACCCTTCGATGATCCTCGATCGCTCGCAACGACCCCTCGTGTCCCCGACTCGCCTTTGCATCGCGGCCCTCGCCTGGCTTCTCTGGCCCGGTGGCTGGGCCTCACTCCGGGCGCAGGAGCGGCCCGACATCCTCTTCATCTTGACGGATGATCAAACCTACACGGCGGTTCACAGCCTGGGCGGTCAGGAGATCGAGACCCCGAACATCGACCGCCTCGTCGCGCGCGGCACGACCTTCACCCATTGCTTCAACATGGGGTCCTGGTCCGCGGCGGTCTGCCTGCCGAGCCGCGCGATGATCAACAGCGGCCGAAACCTCTTCGAGATCGTCGAGCCGCACGATGCACGCCGAGCCGCCCGACTTGAGGGAGTGACCCCGCTCTGGGCCGAGCACTTCAAGAACAACGGCTACGCGACGTTCGGCACCGGCAAGTGGCACAACGGCGTCGAGGCCTTCACCAAGAGCTTCACCTACGGCCGGAAGATCCTCTTCGGCGGAATGCACGATCCCGGGCGTGGGGGGCATTTCGAGCCCGAGCTGCGCGAGCATGCCTTCGCCAAGCTGGGGGACATCCGGGGCTTCTCGACCGACATCTTTGCCGACGCGGCGCTCGGCTTCTTGAAGAGCGCCTGCGAGGACGAGACGCCCTTCTTCTGCTACCTCGCCTTCACGGCGCCGCACGATCCCAGGCACGTGCCCGAGAAGTGGAGTGGGGCCTACGACCAGGAGAAGCTGACGGTCCCCGCCAACTTCCTCCCCGAGCACCCCTTCGACCAAGGTCACCACGAGATCCGCGACGAGGTCCTCTTGCCGTTCCCCCGCACACGGGAGCAGATTCGCCACGAGCTCGCCCTCTACTACGCGATGATCTCGCATCTCGACGCGCGGGTCGGTGACATCGTCCAGCAGCTCGAAAAGGCGGGGCGCCTCGATCGCACCCTGATCGTCTTCGCCTCCGACCACGGCCTGGCCATCGGTCGACACGGCCTGCTCGGCAAGCAGAACCAGTACGACCACTCGGTGCGAGCCCCGCTGATCTTCGCCGGCCCAGGCGTGCCCGCGGGCGAGAGGCACGACGACCTCGTCTATCTCCACCAGATCTACGCGACCACCTGCGAGCTCGCCGGCCTCCCCGTCCCAGACAGCGTGCAAGCCGGCAGCCTCGTCCCGATCATGAAAGGAGAGGCCAAGGGCCACGAGTCGATCTTCGGAGCGTACATCGACTTTCAGCGCATGGTGCGCACCGAGAAGTACAAGCTCATCCGTTACGAGAAGATCTCTCGCCGCCAGCTCTTCGACATGCAGGCCGACCCGCTCGAGATGAACGATCTCTCGAAGGACGAGAAGTACACGGACGTCCTCGAAAAGATGGAGGCCAAGCTCCTCCACTGGCAACGCGAGCTGAAGGATCCGCTGTTGGAGCAGTGAGAGGGCGCCGGAGCAGCACAGCGGTGGAGTGCCCAAGCCGGGCGAGCCGGAGATGAAATCTGTCGGCGAGGGCATCCACGAGCGAGCTTGGGCCGGGGGGCGAGCGTGGCCACGGAGTTTCGGATGTGAGGTCCGGGTCCTCTTCGAGGCGCTCGGTTGGAGGACACCAAGACCGGCTGAAGCCGGCGGTCCGAATGTGGCGCACCGAACGCCGCATGCTTCCAGCTCAGCCGTTTTCGATCTCGGCCAGGAGCTCCTCGATCGGTGGGCGGAGGTCCTCGAGCCCCTTGGCGCCGGTCTTGACCTGCACCCATCCCGGCTCGGAGCCTGGCGAGGCATAGAGCTCTTTCAGGCCCTGCTCGATCAGGCGCCGGTAGGTATCGTAACGACCTTGCAGCGACGTCAGGCGCGTCACGAATCGGCTGTAGACCTGCGGGCTCAGCTTGCCTTGATCCTCCTTCAGCGTCGTCTGCACTCGGCCCATCAGGGTCTCGGCGGGTGCTTGCGCTTCGGCCGCGAGTGACGTCGCTTCGACGAGCTGGGAGATGTAGTCGCGATGCTTGGCGACCTGCGTGCGATGTTGCTCGACCTGATCCTCGAGCGCTCGGATCGCGTTCCGATCGGGCTCGTCCTGCGCCCGGAGCTCGTCCAGAGGAGCCTGCAAGCTGCTCTGCCGCTGCCGAAGCGCCTGCACGTTCTGGATCATACTTTGGGCGGCGGCGGGAAGCCGGGTCACGAGTCGTCCGGTGTCATCGGCGAGCGCTTCGATATCGGCCGCGATCGGGGTCAACTTCGCATCGAGCCTCTCGAGCGTTCGTTGCTCGCTCGACTCGATGCTCTGGGTCAAGGCGATGACGAGGCCGATGATGGCCAACAAGACGATGATCGAGATCCAGACGCCGCGATTCACCTCGACTCCTGATCCTTGCCTGTCCTCGAGAACGCCCATTCCGCGTCGGCTCCTCGGATCCGGCCATCGAGCCGTTCCTCGGGTTCGACGCGTGCACCCTTCAGCAGTACGGAGCGGGAGACGATCGCGTTCGATCCGATCCGGACATCAGGGCCAACGATCGTCCCGTGCAGCCGTGCGCTGGCGTCCAGTATAGCGGTCGAGTCGACGAGTCGAAGGCTCTCGGTCGCCCCGGATCGCTCGCCACGAAGCCCTCCTGGCAGCCGCACCTCTGTCTCGAGTGCGGCGAGGTTCGCCTCGAGCAAGCGCTCGGGAGCTCCGACATCGCTCCAGTACCCGGGCCATGTCAGCGAGGCGAAGTGCTCGCCGCGGCTCAGCGCCGGACGATAGGCCTTGGCGATCAAGCAGCAGGGCTGGCCCGCGGGCAGTGCGCGGAGCAGGCGCGGCTCGAGCACGTGGATCCCGGTGAAGACCCGGCGCTCCCAATCGGCTGGCGCGTCCCCTCGGTCCCCGATGTGCCGAACGCGTCCCTCGCCGTCTCGCCAGATCGGCGTGAATCCCTCGCTCGCGGTCCGCAGCAGCAGCGTCGCCATCGCCTGCTGCCGCTCATGAATGGCGATCAACTCGGAGAGATCGACGTCCCCACACAAAGCATCGGCATTCACGACGAGCAGCGGCCCGTCACCGCCCAAGCGCTCCTCGATCTGACGCAGGCCGCCACCCGTGCCAAGCAGGACGGGCTCCTCGGAGAGCACGATCTCGGTATCCAGCTCCTGCAAGTGCTCTCGCAACATCCCGGCGTGTTTGTGCAGGTTGACGCCGATGCGGGAGATACCGGCGCGGCGGACGAGCGCCAATGCGTGGTCGATCAGAGGGACGTTGCCGACGGTCAGGAGGGGCTTGGGAGTGTGATCGGTGAAGGGCCGCAGCCGAGACCCGAGGCCGGCGGCGAGGATCGCGGCCCTCAAGCCAACCGCTCCTCGCAATCGGTCAGGAGAGATTGCAGCGCCTTGCGGTGCCTCGGCAGGGCGTCGAGCTGCGCGCCGACGCTGGCGAGAGCGGGACCGAGCGCGCGGCGATAGTGATGCCTTTTGCGATGGATCACTTGGTAGCCGTAGGTGCCGGCCGCCTTGAGGCAGCGTTGGACGGTCGCGAGCGCGAGCTGATCCTCGAGATCCGGCGCGACGTCCTCTCCCGCCTCGGCGCACATCGCCCGGTAGTCCTCGAGCAAGGTCTCGCGAAAGTCGTCCTCGAGCATGGCGTAGGGATCGTGGAGCAACGAAGCGAGATCGTAGGCCGCCGGTCCCAACCTTGCGTCCTGGAAGTCGATCACGCGGAGTCGATCGCCCTGGACCATCAAATTGCGACAATGATAATCGCGGTGGCAGAGGACCGGCTCGCAGGTCGCCAGCGTCTCGGCGATGTCGGCGAAGATCCTGTCGAGCTCGGTCCGCACCGGTCCCGACAGTCCCAGCCGGAACAGCCCTTCGAGCGTGTGCTCGGAGAAGAACCGAAGCTCGCGCAAGAAGGTCGCCGTATCGAACGACCGGCTCAGCGCCGGGCTAGTCCCGGGATGCCGGCGCGCACGGTGCTGGATGCGAATCAGCTCGGCGAGCGCCCTTCGGTAGAGAGGACGCCGCTCGGGATGCCGGGCGAGGCAGTGGTTCTCGAGCAGATCGTCACCGAGGTCCTCGACCCAGGTGAGCCCGCTGCGGAGGTCGGTGTGCTCGATCGTCGGCACGGCCACCCCCGCTCCTTGGAGGTGACGACCGACGGCGAGGAAATCTTGACCGCCGTCTCCGATCGGCGGTGTCGGAGTCGACATGGCGACCAGGAAGCTCCCGTCGCTCAGGTGGACTCTTCGGAAGGTCCGGGCCGACGCGTCGCCGGCGAGGGACTCGATCCGCTCGATGTGAGCGCCGGGGCGAATCGGCTCGAGGCCGGTCTGCAGGGCGGCGGTAGTCGCGTAGCTCATGAGTTCCCCC
>JAVJTD010000177.1:0-49173 GCA_040219065.1 Planctomycetota bacterium | reverse complement strand
GTCAGCATCGAGCCACGGAGCGTCGGATGTGAGGTTTGGGCCCTCTCCGAGGCGCTTGGATGGAGGACACGGAGACCGGCTGAAGCCGGCGGTCCGCCGGCGGGGACGCCGCTGATTTGAAACTAATCACGTCATCACGTCGTCGTTCGGACCGCCGGCTTCATCCGGTCTCCGTGTCCTCCATCCAAGCGCCTCGGAGAGGGCCCAAACCTCACATCCGACGCTCCGTGGCTCGATGCTGACGGGTGCGATCGGACCGCCAGCTTCGAAGTTGAGAGTTGGAAGCTGAGCCGTTGGACGTTCGAAGAGGCCCAAGCTCGCTCGGGAAAGCCCTCGCAGACAGACCCGATCACCGGCTCGATTCGGCTTGGGCACTCCAATGCACCGAGCACGTTTCACCACCTGTATGCTCCGCCGTTCTCCCGCCGGGGGCGGGGCTGATCTGGAGCTCCATTCGAGCGCCGGCCCTTAGTTGTTCACGGCTGTGGATAAGTGGTGATCATCTCGAGGCTCGACCGTGCATTTATGAAATAGAATCACCCTGACCCCTCGACCCAGGGAGCGCTGGGTCAATGGGCCAGGGTGATTTGACTGGCGAGGCTTGGGAAGAGTGCTCTTCTTCCGATTGCCGTCATCCTCTCGATCTGCAGTCCCCTTCTCTCGAGCCTGGAAGGAGGGCGGTGCCGCGGCCGGTGGCCGCGGCACCGGAAGGGGGGCAGGGTGTACCTCGAGCTGGTTCTCGAGGTGAGGGATACGTCTAGCGTTGAGCTTCCGTTCTGGCGTTTGGAGTTGTTGCTCGGAGCTAAACGTGTCGTCGTCCACGAAGCCCGAATATCAGGCTGACGAGGAAGACGACCAAGAAGATGAAGAAGAGAATCTGGGCGATGCCCGCGGACGCACTCGCGATTCCGCCAAACCCGAACACGGCGGCGATGATAGCGAAGATGAAGAATGCCAGCGCCCAACTGAGCATGGCTGAACCTCCTGATTTATCTTGGATGAGCTTGGCTCGTGCCTTTGATTAGCCGAGCCTTACTGCTGTTCGATGTCAGAGCCCGCCGAGCGGTTCGACTGGAAACTGCCGGGAGAGCTCGAGTGAGGTGACGCGGCCGAGCCCTACTTGCTGCGAGCCTTGGCGGAATCCCTCATGTTGCGCACCTCGTCGTGCGCGGCCTTGATGCTGCGGAGCTGGCGGTGGAGCAAGTCACTGACGGCGCTGCCGGGGTTGTGCTTGAGTGCATCCTCGTAGGCCCCCTTGATGGAGTCCTCGCCGCGCTCGGCCTCGGCGAGGATGGCATGCTCCTCGTTCGACTGAACGCTGGCGCGCATATCCATCCACCAGCGGTGAACCTTGGCTTGCCAGCTTCCGCTCGTCTCCGGCTTGCTCCCGTTGGCTCGCAGGATCGCATTCAACTCCTCTGCGAATCGCTCTCGCTCGGGCGCGAAGCGGAGGAAGAGATTGGGGAGGCTGCCGTTGGCGGCCTCGGCTGCCTTGCGAAAGCCCTTGGCACTGTCGAGGTTGATCTCGGCGAGGTCGCTGAGATTCTCGACGGTCTTGTCATTGAGCTTGCCTGCGGATTCCATGTCGTCTCCTGTGTCTATCGGTCAACGCCTCTCGGGGCGTCGGTCTCGGAGCGCGTCTCACTCCGACTGAATCAGCGATCGGTCGCGTCCTCGATCTCGTCTCCGGCGTCCTCGACCGCATCGTCGACCTCTTCTGCGGCGTCTTCGAGATCGTCGTTGTCGTCGCAGCCGGCGAGCATCGCGCCCGAGGTAATCGTGAGCATCAAGCCGAAGAACAGAGCCAAGAGCCGCTTCATGATCGCTTCCTCCAGTGAGCCATTCATCTCGACGCGGCGGTAGCGCTCCGCATCGGTTCGTTTCACGGGGAGACCTCCAGCGCACGGTTCATGCCAAGTGTGAAAAGTCGGCGGCTCCTTCCCATCCGAAAGGGGGGCGAGGGAAAGCCGGGGGGTTGGCGGGGAGAGGGCTGGCTTCTCGCGAGAAGGGACCGGCTCCAGCGCGAAGAATCGCGGAAAGCTCGCTCTGGCAAGGGCCGGAGGTGGCCAGCGGTCGAAGGCCGACGGAGCTCGCGAGGGTTGCTCGGGAAGCGAGAGTCAGAAGAGCGGCTGCAGCGGCGAGGGTCGAATTGCAGGCGAGCTTCCGATCCAGTGGAGAGCGCCTCGCGTGTAAGGTTTACAAACGGGGTGGAAGCTTTGTCCGAGATCCGGCGCTCGCCGAGCCTCCGGAAGCACCGAGCTCCCCGGAGTGCGGTTTGGCAGGGGAGGTTACGAAAGATTCCGAGAGGCGCCTCCAGCGCACGTTCCGGCGCAATACGCGCGGACGATGGGCGGCATCCGAGGTGATCTGCCGGCTGTGGACCTTCGTTTGCCACACGAGTCGGCTCCAGCCTGACGAGCACGGCGAACGCGTGCTCGCTCTCGGACTCGATCCGGGATGAGGCTGTCGATCGACTCAGTGACAAGGAGAAGAAAATGGCCGTTGCCAAGAACACCGATACCGAGAAGAAGTCCGAGCACAGTGCCACCCGCGAGCTTCGTGAGAAGGGCTCCGAGGTCATGGACGACGTGCGTGAGCTGGGCGGGCTGGCCAAGGACGCCGCGGGTGAGCAGCTCGAGCGCGCCAAGCGGCGAGCCACCGAAGGATACGAGGCGGGCCGCGACCGGGTCGCCGACTGGCAGGATGACCTGCGAGACCGTGTTCGTGACAAGCCGGTTCAATCCCTGCTGATCGCGGCGGGTGTCGGCGCGTTGCTCGGGGTCTTCTGGCGACGCTGATCGCCATGATCTCGACCCATGAGGATCGGGCCACCCAAGAGGGTGATCCGCAGGCCGAATCGAACGGCTCGGCTTCAGGACAACCCACCCCCAGTGTAGCCCTCAAGGAGCTGCTGTCCCGGATCGGCGAGATCCGGGACTACCTGGGGCACTATTGGGCCGCCACCTCGGCACTCGCCAAGCTCGAAGCAAAGCGCCTTGCGATTGCCATTGCCTTGGGCGGCGTCGCCCTGATCGCCTTGGCGGGTTGGCTCATTGCGAGCGGCCTGGAAATGATCGAGGGGACGGTGGGTGGCTTGACTGCGCTTACAGGAGCTGTTTGGGCCGGCCAGCTCTTGGGAGGATTGCTGTGCTTTGCACTCCTGATCGGCGGAGTCTGGGGCTCTTTGCGATTCGCTTCGCGGCAAGCCGCAAAACGAGCCCGACAAGAGTTCGAGCAGCGGAAAGTTGAACAAAGGCGAAAGCACGGAAGAGATGTCAGCACCGTTTCAGACAGAGCGTGAGCTCTACCGAGCCGAGAGGCAGGCCGCCAAAGAAGCCATGAAGTGCACGGCGGCCGAAATGAAAGAGAACGCGCGGGAGATGGCGGACGTCCGCGCATGGACCCGTCAGTTTCCGCTCTCCGCCACGGGCGCTGCCTTTGCCGGTGGCGTGGCGGCGACGGCCAGGCCGCGGCGTCTCGAGCGAAGCGACAGCCGAACCGCGCGTACGCTGGCCAGCGCTCGCCGTCTCGTTCGCAGCGTGACGGTGAGCTCTCTCATTCGTGCAATTCAAGGTCTATGAGCTCGACTCCGATCCCAACCCGGGAATACCCGGCGCATCCCCGCAATCATGTCGGTTGGTACGTTCATTGCAATCCGCTTTGAAGCTCGTGAGCTCGATCGGAGCTCGCGATTCCGATCTCGAATATCAAGGAGTCCATGGAAGATGTATAGCCAGATCAAGAAAGTGTGCTTGCTCTGCGTCGCGTCGATCGCCCTGATCGGCGTCTCGCAGGCGCAGGAGAAACAGAAGCCCGAGCATGACATGAAGACGCAAGCTCACCACCGCTTGCTCAGTGACGTGCTCGGAGCTGACGTGCGCATGAAGGCCAGTGACGAAGCCATTCGTGAGGCACGCGAAGACAACGAGCAGCCCGACCGTCCCGCCGGGACCATCGAGGACCTGCTCATCGATAGCCGCTCCAAGAAGGTCGAATGGGTCGTCATCTCCTTTGGCGGCTTGATCGGCATTGGTGACAAGACAGTCGCCGTGCCCGTCAAGATGGTCGATTGGAACCAGGCCAAGAAGTGCTTCGATCTCAGCGCCACTGAAGAGCAGCTCGAGAAGCAGAAGGAGTTCGACCTCGACGAGGCCAAGGAGAGTGGCTTCGACTCGGCCGTGAAGGCCGTCCAATCCTCGTGGGTGGCGCTCGGAATCCCTGAGCAGAACTACCAGGAGCAAGATCGCGAGAAGGCCAAGATCATCGAGGGGACGACCTTCACGATCGTGCCAATGCGCTTGAGCGCTGCCAGCGAGATCGCCGACCTCCCCGTCTATGCCAAGGCGAAGGAATGGGGCGAGATCGAGAAGGCCTTCTTCGACGTGAAGTCGATGCGCGTGGCCGCCGTCGTCGTCGAGGGTGATGAGCATCAGTTCCTCGTTCCCTTCGATGCGCTTCACCACGCCCGAGACAAGGGCGAGCGCGCTCTCGTGATCGAGAAGACGCCCGAGGAGCTGAAGGGCTGCACGACTTACGAGGAGCCCAAGTCCGGCTTGGTCGATCCCGCTGCCTTGAAGCGCTCCCGCGAGTTCTTCGGGCTGCCCGAGAGCTCGACCTTCGGCTTCTGATCACTCCGAGATTTGGCCGAAGATCCTGACGAGCTTCGAATGCCGTACGGAGCGCGCGGCGAAGTACGGGCCCATCGGGCCGGTTCGATGGTTACTCGAAATCGCGTCGACCTTGCCCCCAGGAGTCGGCGCCCTCGAGTCGATGCGAGCTCGAACGGATCTTCGGCCATTCTGACTCGAGCCGAGTTCTCCTGAGGAGGGCTCGGCTCTTTTCGTTTCGGGTCAGCCGAGGCAGCGGTGGGGGACAGGAGCTGTATCGAGCCCGAGTCCATGGGAGTGCCCAAGTCGAGCGAGCCAAAGACCGAGTCTGTCGGTGAGGCTCTCGCAAGCGAGCTTGGGCTTCCTCGAACGTTCAACGGCTCGACGACCAACTCTCGACCTCCAAGACTCGAGCGGAGCTGCCTCTTGGCGAGCCAGGCTTTGCAGAACGTTCAAAGGCTCAACGTCCGACTCTCGACTCCCAAGTGATCCTTCTGGTCTCAGATCCGGGGCGCCCCCGCTGGTGGACGGGTTGGCCGCGCCGGCTCCTCTTCAGCGTTGCCCCTCGAAGTCCCCGTACTTGTGAAGGCGGTTGTAGAGGGTGCGAAGGCTGACGCCCAGCTTCTTGGCCGCGGCGCGCTTGTCACCGTCCGACTCATGCAGCGCCTGCAAGAGCCGGCGCCGCTCGATCTGCTCGGTCGCAGACAGGCTTTTCCTCTTGGCCGCTTTTGAAGTGCCGCTCGCCGGTGAGGTGATGTCGCTGGGCAGTGCGTCGATGCCGATGTCGGAATCGGACATGATGAAGGCCCGCTCCAGCACGTTGCGGAGCTGTCGAACATTGCCCGGCCAGGAAAAGCCCTTCATGGCATTCCGCGCATCGGGTGTGAGCCGAGGTGGCACTCCCGAAGCGCAGAGCTTCCGAAGAAAATGCCCGGTGAGGAGCTCGATATCATCCCCGCGCTTGCGGAGCGGAGGGAGGTCGATCGGGAAGACGGCGAGTCGATAGAAGAGGTCGAGCCGCAGCGCGCCGTCGGAGACGGCTTGATCGGGCCGGCGGTTGGTGGCTGCCACGATGCGCGCTTCGAAAAGACGTTGCTCATGGCCACCGACGCGCCGGAGCGTGCCGGTCTCGAGCACTCGGAGCAGCTTGACCTGCAGCTCGAGTGGCATCTCGGTGATCTCGTCGAGAAAGATCGTGCCACCACGTGCCCGCTCGAACAGTCCGATGTGACGCCGAGTCGCTCCCGTGAAGCTGCCTCGCTCGTGTCCGAAGAGCTCACTCTCGATGAGGCTGGCCGAGATGGCGCCGCAGTTGATCGGCAGCCAAGGGCCCGGGCTTCCGCTGAGCCGGTGGATCTCGGCGGCGACCACCTCCTTGCCGGTTCCGCTCTCGCCCGTGATCAACACGCTCGTGCGGGTCGGGGCGACCTTCTCGATCAGTTGGCGAACTAGCTGCATTGGACGGGACCGACCGATCAAGGAAGAGTCGGACGGCGCCGGCGCGGCCGTGAGCTGGCTTTCCGTTACATTGCGGGCGATACGAAGGAGCATCCCCTGGAGGCGAGCGACGTCGATCGGCTTGACGAGGTAATCGAGAACGCCGCGGCGCAAGGCCTCGACTGCCGAGTCCACGCTGGCCCGACCCGTGACGCAGACGACCTCCACCTCGCTCTCGAGATCGTCCATCAGGGACAGGCCATTGCCGTCGGGCAGGACGATGTCCAGGAGAACGAGGTCGGGGAGGCGGATGCGAACGCAGCCCCTCGCCTCTTCGAGGCAAGAGGCGGACTCGCTGCTGAAGCCCTCCTGTTGAACGAGGTCCTCGAGTGCCTGGCAAGTATCGGGATCGTCGTCGACGACGAGTGCGAAGGGCTGGATGATGTGGGTCACCTTTCGAGAAAGTCCCTTTGGGATGGGACGAGCGGGCGCTCTGAAGGCGGTTGGTTGATCGAGAGCGCTCGTGAGTTCAGATTCTGCACGAATCGACTGCCTTTTTGTCCGGAACAGAATCGAGCCCGCTTGCCCGCACGGCTCCAGGAATCCCTGGTGCTCGAGTCCGGAGCTATCTAGACTCCGCCTGCTGGACTTGTTCTGAGACCGAAACGCGAAGTGCTGCATGACTGAATCACCGACCGTTCGAGTGGCCTCGGACTATCTCGAGGAGAATGCGGACTCCTTGGTGGCACGCTGGATCGAATGGGTCCGGGAGCGTGTGCCGACCGAGACGACGACGGCGCTCCCCGAGCGAGCCCTGAGAAACCACATTCCGCCGATCTTGCGCAGCTTGGCAAAGTTCATCCGTAGCCCGATGGAGTTGACGCGCGAGGAGCTGCTCGGCCACCTTCGTCTCCACGGCGAGATCCGGCGCGACCAGGGCTACTCGTTGCAGGAAGTCCTCGCCGAGTTCGACGGCCTGGCCGACCTCGTCACGCGCGGTGTCAATGAGGCTCTCCGCGGGAGCAGCGCCTTCGGACCAGACGTCTTGGAGGTCTCGACTCGCCTGGCCACGGGTCTTCGCTCCATCAGCTTCATCGCGATGGGGACGTTCACGCAGTCGAGCTTCGAGCGAGACAGCTCGATGTCGGAGAGCCTCGAGGAGTTCGCGCGGGCGGTGAGCCACGAGCTTCGCAATCCTCTGAACACGATCTCGCTGGGGCTGCAGGTGATTCGCAGCGATGGGGCCGACCGGGAGCAGATGCTGCGCCAGATCGAGGTGATGGAGTCGGCGGTCAAGCGCTCCTGCTCGCTCCTCGACGCGATCCTGGCTCTCGCGGTGACCGAGGGAGCGCGCGCCCTCCCGCACCTCAAGTCGTTCGCCGATGGCGTGAACATGATCTTTCGGGAGCTCAACGAGACCGCCGGGAACGGCAGCGTCGAGCTGCGGGTCGCTGAGGACCTCCCCATGGTGAACGTCGAGACGGTGCTCTTGCACCTCGTGCTCATCAACGTGGTGGGCAATGCCATCAAATACTCAGATCCGGCCAAGGAGGTCCGTTGGGTCTCGATCTCGGGCCACGTCGAAGACGAGGAGAATGATTCCGGCTTCCTCGAGATCCGAGTCGAGGACAACGGCATCGGCATCCCCGCTGAGCACGTCTCCAGGGTCTGCCAGAGGGGACTCCGCGTCCACCCCGACCATGCCGAGGGCACGGGCCTGGGGCTTTACATCGTCAGCCAAGCCGTCACCTCGCGCGGCGGCTCCATCGTCGTCGAGAGCGAAGAGGGCCAAGGCACCCAGGTCACGATCAAGGTCCGCTGCCTCGATCCCGAGTCCGGCGCCCTCACCGCCGAGAACTTCCGAGTCGAGAACCTGATGGGCCACGCCATCCGCCACGACTTGAAAGAGCTCGATGGCGAGACGACCGATCGGGAGTAGAGAGCCTTCGACGATATTCGTCGCTTCGCTCAAATGAAGGTCTGTGGGTGGACCATGGAATGGCAATCGCCGTGCGCCTTGCGACTGCTCGTTTGAGTTGACGGCAGCCCCCGCAGCGCGGATTCTGGGAGCGGACTCGGGGAGGTCTCTCGGAATGGAAAGGACGCGGCATGCGCTCATTGCTGATCGTCACTCTGCTCGTCTCGTGGATCGGTGGCCTCGAAGTGAACGCTCAGACGTGCGCGCTCGAGTCCGAGCTGTATCCTCCTTCCCCGAGCTCACCTCAGCAGGATCGCGGCCGCTTCTCGCGCGGTGTCTACAAGTCTCGGATCCGGGCGCGGTGGATCGATGATCATCACTTCTGGTACCGGAACGACCTTCGAGGCGGTGCTCGGGAGTTCGTGCTCGTGGATGGTGAGGCGGGCACTCGGGCGGCGGCTTTCGATCAGGAGGCGCTCGCGGCGGCGCTGCGTGATGCGGGCGTCGGAAGTGCCACCGCAGCTCGGCTGCCGATCGAGGACCTCGAGTTCGATCTGGAGGAGCGTTCCGTCGACTTCTCGGTGGACGATCGCCACTTTCGGTGGCAGCTCGAAGCCGGCGAGCTCTCGGCTCTCGAGGAGCGCGACGACGCCGGCGAGCAGCGCGGCCTCGCTCCGCGCGCTGACATCCCACGTCAGAGCATCAGCCGCGGCGGGGACACCGAGCTCACGTTCATCAATCGTCTGACGCGTGTCGTCGAGATCTTCTGGCTCGACGGCCAGGGTCAGCGCCGAAGCTACGGGCGGATCGAGCCGGGCGAGCGCCATGCTCAGCACACTTATGCAGGCCACGTCTGGGAGGTGGTCGCGGCGGGGGGCCGATCGCTGGGTGTGTACCGAGCCGAGGAGTCAGCCGGCGAGGTGATCCTCTCGAGCGACATGCCCGAGCCGCGTCGGAGTCGACGCCGTCCGTTCGAAGGACGACCCGCCGGCGGCCTGTCGCCAGACGGACGTTTGACGGCGATCACCACTGACGGCAATCTCTACCTGCGAGATGCCGAAGGAGCCGAAGTCACCTTGACGACCGATGGCACGGAAGACTTCGGCTATCAGCGCGTCGAGTGGTCACCGGATTCGACGCGCCTCGTCGCCTTCAAGATCGACCGGGCTGAGACCTTGGAGGTCCACCTGATCGAGTCGTCGCCCGAAGGGGGCGGCCGGGCGCGGCTGTCGTCGCGGCCCTACCCCTTGCCGGGTGACGAGCTCACGACCTACGAGCTCCACCTGTTCGACGCCGAAGGTGGGAAGCCGATCGCCTGCGACGTCGACCCGATCGACTTCGGACGACCGCGGCTGCGCTGGGCCGAGGACGGCCGCACATTCACCTACGAGAAGGTCGACCGAGGGCACCAGAGATTCCGGCTCATCGAGGTGGACGTGACCGACGGCTCTTCGCGCAACCTGATCGACGAGCGAACCGACACCTTCATCTGGACTGCTCATGCCGAGTCGGCGGGCGTTCCGCTGATCACCTGGCTCGAAGGCGGGGACGAATTGATCTACGCGTCCGAGCGAGATGGCTGGAGGCACCTCTACCTCGTCGACGTGGAGGAAGGACGGATCCGGAATCAGATCACCCGCGGCGAGTGGATCGTGAGAGGTATCGACGAGATCGACGAGGACCGACGCGAGATCTGGTTCCGGGCGAGTGGGAGGAACGAGGGACAGGATCCCTATCTCATCCATCACTACCGGATCGGTCTCGACGGCGAGGGGCTGGTCGCTCTCACGGAGGGTCATGGGACCCACTCGATCGAATACTCTCCTGGCCGCGACTATCTCATCGACAGCTACTCGCGCGTCGACCAGGCTCCGATCCACGAGCTGCGTCGGGTCTCGGACGGCAGTCTGATCATCGAGCTGGAGCAAGCGGACACCACCGAGCTCGAGGCCCGCGGCTGGCAAGCTCCCGAAGTGTTCGTCGCCAAGGGGCGTGATGGCGAGACGGACATCTGGGGCATCCTCTGTCGGCCGAGGGACCACGATCCCGAGCAGAGCTACGCGATCATCGAGGACATCTATGCCGGGCCTCAGGGCTCCTTCGTACCCAAGGCATTCAGTTCGCGCGACTATTACCGCTCGCTCACGGACCTCGGCTTCGTCGTGGTCAAGATCGATGGCATGGGCACCGCGAATCGATCCAAGGCCTTCCACGACGTGTGCTGGAAGAACCTCAAGGACGCCGGCTTCGAGGATCGCATCCTGTGGATGAAGGCGGCTGCCGAGAAAGACCCCTCGCTCGACATCGATCGGGTCGGGATCTATGGCACCTCCGCTGGCGGGCAGAACGCGGCGGGCGCGGTTCTCTTTCATCCCGAGTTCTACAAGGCGGCTGTCGCCAATTGCGGCTGCCATGACAATCGGATGGACAAGGCGTCCTGGAACGAACAGTGGATGGGGTATCCCGTCGGTCCCTGGTACGGCGAATCGTCCAACATCGACAACGCCCATCGACTCGAGGGACACCTGATGCTGGTGGTCGGCGAGCTCGATCGCAACGTGCCTCCCGAGTCGACGTATCGACTGGTCGACGCCTTGGTCCGAGCGGGCAAGGACTTCGACTTCCTCTTCGTTCCGGGCGGTGGTCACGGCGCCGGTGGGGCGTACGGGCAGAGGCGACTCCAGGACTTCTTCCTCGAGCACCTGCAGGGGAAGGCCATCCCGAATCGGAACGCCTCGGAGGGGCGTGGCAGGCGCTGAGGCGGCATCCCGGCCCACGAGCCACTCGGCGGACTACGATTCGGCGAAGGGAGCGGTAGCGCGTTCTTTTTAAAGAATGCTCGTTACCCATTGCCGACAGACGTAGTGACGCTTAGTGTAGGGAAAGTCGAGTGGTCGAAGGACACATAGGGGAGTCCATCCAGTCGGCCGTCCTGGCCGCGACCATTCGAAAACCTCTCTCGATACCCATCACCACCATCACCACTTCAAGACTGACTTGCGATCGATTCTGGCGAAGGTGCCTACCATGTTGACCCCCCCGCGTCGCTTCTTCAAAGGCTCTGCCTTCTTGGCCGGAGCCGTGTTCGGATCCTGGCTGCTTTGGGCCGCTCTGGACTCCGAGACTGTCTCGCCCGGCGAGTCCGAGCCGGTCGACCGGGTCGAATCCCACTCTGCCGATGCCGTCCTGACCGACGATGCGAGAGCGATCGCTGCCCCTGAGGCCGCGGTGTCTTCCGCTGAGACCGAGTCGGCCACGGACGGAGAAAAGTCGCTACTCGATAGCGTTCTGGTGGAGCCCGGCACACCCGAGAAGTACCTCAAGCCGTACATGCCTGAGCACAAGCTCGCCGAGATCTGGCGAGACGGCACGCAGGTCTATCACGAGGTGCCGTTTCAGGTGCGTCAGCCCGATGGATCCATGAAGGTCCAGACCGCGCGCATCGAGATTCGTCCCGAGGATGTGGTGCCGGTTCGCGACTGAGCCGGACCGAGAATTCGAGTCTCTGTCGCTGACCGAGGTCGGCGTCCGTCGCTCCGAATCGACCCATTGGAACTCGTACGTCCTTCGCTGATTCGCGCTTCCCCAGGCCGGACTCTGTCTCCGTTCCTCGGTAGTCGGAAGCCGACGAGGCGAAGTCACTCTCTCAGGAGGAGATCCCAGAATGAGGACTCTGCTCTGCACGTCTGCACTGCTGCTCGCGGCCGCCACGTCGGCGTCCGCTCAAAACGAGCTCTTCTATTACGACGGGACCACGGCCTTCGCGTCTCGCGGCGCCAGCTCCTCGGCGGAGAAAGGTCTGATCCAGCGCATCCCGGATGACCAGGTCGGTGGCGCGAGTGAGATCCACTCGCACGTCATCCTGCTCCAGGATCAAGACGTCTGCACGACCGAGCCGTACCAGCTCGTCATCTACGGCAACGACGCCGCGGGTGCCCCGACCGGGGAGCCGGACGTCGCCTCGCCGATCGCCTTCGGCAACCTCGTGCTCGACGCCTCGGCCTTCTGCCCGGGTGCCTTCGCCTTCAACGTGACGATCACCTGGACGACGCCGATCGCCCTGCCGTTCCAGGACTGCCAGACGCCGGCCAACGACATCTACTTCGGTGTCCGCCTCCCGGCCACTACCCTCTGGCCTGCCACCGACGGCCTGGCCTGTCAGGCGAGTGACACCGAAGACGAGAACCCGGCGACCGTCGGTTACACCGGCGTCGCGGGCGTTCCCGGCCTGGCTTGGGACGTGAACTTCACGGCCGGCACCAAGGGCCTCGCCTCGTCCGATCGCGCCTGGCGCATGTCGACGCGCTTCGTCGACGACGTGGTCCAGCCGTTCGCCTCGAACGCCGCCTTCGGCGCCGAGGATCCGCACTTCGGCTACGCGGGTCTCTTCCCGGATCCGACCCGCGGCGATCAGATCGGTGTCCAGCTTCGTTCCTCGGCCCCGATCGGCACCTCGTCCTGGCTGCTGGTCAGCGCCAATCGTATGCCTGCCGTGACCTCGCCGGTCTCGGGTGGTGTGCTCTGCCTCGCCAACCCGATCGCCCTCATCGGCCCCGTGCCGACCGCGGCGCCGACGGGGTCCTCGGTGAGTCAAACGACCTTCGGCCCCGCGCCGTTCCCGGGCGTCTTGCCTCCGGGCGTGAAGATCTCGGTCCAGGGTCTCACGTTCCCTGGCCCGCTGTTCAACCTCAGCACGATGGCAACGGTCCTGCTGCCGTAATCGTCTGAATGACTTCGGGCGAGGGACGCTGAAGGAGTGTCCCTCGCCCGAGCTCTCTTTCGGGCCACTCAATCCGAAGGAGGCTGCCGCTCCAAGATCATGAGCTGCGTTCTCTTGATCTCCTTCATGACGGCGAAGTGGTTCTGCATCAGGAACCACCATCCTTTGATCATCCCGATCGCCAGCAGGGCGAAAGCAAGTCCCGAAACGTAGAGGGCGAGATTCTTCGGACTCGCGTCGTCGGGCATGCCGAAGATCAGGACGACCATCCAGATGGCCAGTGCGGTCATCAACGCCGTGCCGGACCAGGACATTACCCGTACGGTCCACATGCGCCGGTCGAACTTCTCGAGTGCCGCCCGGACGGTCTCCTTTCCCGGACCCGAGTCGAAGGTCTCTTCGCCCAGCAACGCTTCTCGGATCATGTCACCGAAGTCACTCATTCGAGTCGATCCTCTCGACGATGACTCGGAGCTCGGCTCGGGCGTGATGGAGCCGCGACTTCGCGGTCCCTTCGGGTATCCCGAGAATGCGGGCGATCTCGCGGACCTCGAACCCTTCGAGGTAATGCAACGAGAGGATCGCCTGTCGATCGCTCCTCAGATGATGGAACGCCTCGCGGAGGAGGCTCCGGGCATCGGAAGCGCTCGAGCTCTTCGAGCCGGTTTCTGACGAGTGGACGTCGAGCCCGGGCGCGTCCAGGGACGCGATCGTCTCGAGTCGCCCGCGACGCCTTTGCCAGCTCGCGGCCTCCCGCGTGACGATCGTGAATGCCCATCGACCGAAGGCCGCGGGCTCCTGCAGTCGCACGATTCCTCGGGTGATCGAGAGCCAGGCTTCTTGCACGACGTCCCAGGCCGCCTCAGAGCGTCCGGTCAGACGATAGGCATGTCGCCAAAGGCGGCCCTGCCACCTCTCGATCAGACGCTCGAAGGCCTCGGTGCTCCCCTGCTGACAGTGCAGCACCAGCCAGTCGTCGAGCAGCTCGTCGCGTCGGTTCGTCATCGCCATGCCAGGACGCCCGACCTCGTGCCGGCGTTCAATGGAAATCCGGCGTCCTCGCGCCCGAGCGGCTGCGCCTTCGCGCTCTCGTCCCGCAGGGCCTGGGCTGGACCTGGACGCCGGAGCATTCGGGCGTCACCTTGGCGCAAGCCTGGTTCGAAGGCCAACGGCACTCGCTCGTCCCCTTCCCCTCAGGAGACTCGACATGCTCGCAGCCATGCTGATCTCGATCTGCTTCTGCACCGGCACCGACGATGAGCCGACCTGGCCGCGGTTTCGGGGCACAGGGGGAAGTGGATCCGTATCCCGCCTCGAGTTCCCGGATCGATGGGACGGTGAGAAGAATGTCGTTTGGAAGGCGACGCTGCCAGGGGGAGGTTGGTCGTCACCGATCGTCGCCGATGACCTGGTAATCGTCACGGCGGCGATCGCGCCGCAGTTGGCGCAGTCGCTCAGCTTTCGAGACGGCGTGGCCAAGCCGGAGTCGATGGGACGCGGTGGAGAAAAGCCGACGCGACCCGTCACCTTCCTCGTCGTCGGGCTCGATCTGGGCTCGGGCGAGACTCGGTGGACGAAGATGCTGGCGAGCGAGATTCCGGCTCATCCGATCCACCCGTCCAATACCTATGCGACCGAGACCGCGGCGACCGATGGCGAGCGCATCTTCGTTTACTTCGGTGGCATCGGACTCGTCGCCGCGCTCGATCTGAAAGGTGAGGAGCTCTGGCGACGAGACATCGGTGCGTATCCGATGCAGGCGGACTTCGGCACGGGGAGCTCTCTCGTCACCGACGGCAAGCGGGTCTTCGTCACTTGCGACAACGAGGAGGAGTCCTTCCTCGTCGCCCTCGACGCGGCGACCGGCGAAGAGAGTTGGCGGGCCTCCCGTCCCCGCGGCTCCGCCTGGAGCACTCCGACCCTGTGGCAGGACGGTGATCGGACCGTGCTCGTCTCCAGCGGCGCGACCCACGTGACAGCTCATGATCCGGCGACGGGCGAGGTCGCTTGGAAGCTGACCGGTTACCCCGGCTCGTTCACGGCGTCCCCTGCCGTCTCGGAGGAGCGCCTCTATGTCGGTGCGAGCGGACCGATGTCACGCGGCCCGCTCCTCGCCCTGCCTCGTGGCCTCGAGGGAGAGCTCGACCTCGGCGAAGAGGGCGAGGCCTTGGCTTGGCGAAACGATCGCTGCGGTCCCGGAATGGCCTCGCCGGTCGAGCACCGAGGTCGCCTTTACGTCATCGCTTCGGCGGGAATCGTGGACTGCTACGACGCTTCGACTGGGGAGCGTCTCTTCAAGGGACGCCTCCCGGAGGCCGCGAACGTGACGGCATCGCTCTGGGCGGCCGGCGATCGGGTCTTCATCCTCGACGAAGCGGGCAAGACCTTCGTCCTCAAGGACGGCCCCGTGCTCGAGATCCTGCACACCAATGAGATCGACGATCTGTTCTGGTCGACACCCTCGATGGCCGGCGATCGCTTGCTACTGCGCGGCGCGAAGGCGGTCTACTGCATCGGCGCAAAGAAAGAGGCCGGCGAAGGGAAGTGACGATCCAACACCCGCGAGCTCTCGCCTCTAAGAGCCGGCCTCCCGCTCTCGCAGTAACGCCAACAGGATAGGGACGACCAGTTTGTCGCGCGCCCGGAGGGACGAAGGCCTCGTCTACCGGTATCCCGAATCACGGCGTCGAGATCTTCGAGGACCTTTGCCAGACGATCCACATTCGCAGTAGACGTGTCGTGGACGATGTCGAGATCCTGCGTCGTGATCGGGGCACCATGAAGTACCCCCGCCACTCCTCCGACCACGATGAAGCGCACTTTCGCATCGGTGAGGGCTCGAAGGAGACCCTCGATGTCAGCGTATTTTGGATGAGACACGATGAAACCGAGAGAGTCCTCTCGTTGCCTGCATGCAGGCGCGGAGCCGTTCGCAGGGAGTCATCGACAGTGACCACTTCAACAGTGCTCGATCGACCTCCGAAGCAGCGGCGACCAGCGCTGGATCGATCTCGCTGAGCAGTCGCTCGACTTCCGCCGCCGTTTTCGGCCGCGGGGCGGCTTCCTGACGGGTGACTCGTCTGTTCATGGTCAGATTGTACCTCAGGGTGACCTCACCCCAGCCACCGCTGGAGTGCCCTGGGTGTCACCGTGAGGTGAGCCGCGCAATGCACCTCTTTACCGGATTCTCATGGAAGGAGCCGGTCACCTTTTGAGAGCCTCTCGGGGACGTTCGACACGATCAGCACACGTGCTCGGAGGCTCCGATGGTCCGTTCGACTCTCGACGTGGGACGACAGGTCCCGGGGCTCACGATTCTCTCGGTCTTGCTCCTCTTCGGCGGGACGACTGGTGGGGCGGTCAAGGACCCGGTCTCGTTCGCACCGTTCGGCCGCGACGGACATCGCATCGTCGCGGCATTGGCGGAGCGACTCCTCTCGCCAGTCGCGGCCCAGGAGGCCGATCGGCTTCTCGACGGCTTTCCACTCGACGAGATCGCGTCCTGGGCGGACTTCGTCAAGCAGGAGCGCAATCAGGGTCCCGATCACTATATCAATACTCCGCGCACTGCGCGGAGCATCGACCTGGACCGGGATGCCAATGGGGGGCGGAACGTCGTCGACGCGATCCGGCGCTATTCGGCCATCCTGGAAGACCGTTCTCGGACCGACCTCCAGCGCAAGGAGGCATTGCAGTACCTCGTGCATTACGTGGGCGACATTCACCAGCCCTTGCACGTCTCGTTCTCCGACGACCGGGGCGGAAATGACGTCGAGGTCGAGAGCTTCGGTGATGTTGACAACCTGCACGCGGTCTGGGACTCGGGTCTATTGGCGCATCGATCTTCGGATTGGAAGGTGATCGAGGAAGGACTGGCCGCCCGCCTTACACCCGAAGTCATCGCCTGGTGGAGAGCCGAGACCGATCCTTTGCAGTGGGCGAACGAGTCTCTGGACATCACGCGAGACGTCTATGTCGAGCTTCCCGAGTTCGAGGGACGTCTCCTCGAAGCGTATTACGAGCGCAATATCGCCCGGCTCGAGCTTCGAATGCTCGCCGCGGGGATCCGCCTGGCGGCGCTGCTGAATCGGGTGCTGGTCGCAGCCGGGACAGAGGTCAGCGCAGAGACGGCGAGCTTCGTCGCACCCTCGATCTACTTCGGCAACCTGCACAGCCACACGAGCTTCAGCGACGGATCGGGAACCCCCGAGCAGGCCTACCTCCACGCCCGAGACGTGGCCGGCCTCGACTTCCTGGCCGTCACCGAGCACAATCACGACCGCGCCGAGTGGGGCGCGCGAGAGCGGCGAGACGGCATCCTGATCGCCACCAATCCTCTGCTGTACGAGGGACCGCTTCCCGACGCGGTGATTCCGGTCGCGAATCGGCTGACCGAGGTCGGTCGCTTCGTCGCGCTGTACGGCCAGGAGTTCTCGACCATCGGCTCGGGCAATCATGTCAACGTCTTCGACATCCCCGAGGTCATCGATGTCGAGAGCGGTGATTTTCAGGCTCTCCTGCAATGGCTGGACACACGTCCCGATTCGCATGGGATGGCGGCGCTGATGCAGTTCAATCATCCCTGGTCTTCGAGCTCGCCGGCGAGCGCGGAGTACGGCTTCGACGACTTCGGGAGCCAGGATCAGTGGGTGAGAGCCCTCGACGATCGCGTGCAGCTCATCGAGCTGATCAATGGGCCGGCCATGGCGACGACCGGTGGCCATCGGCCAGCGGACGTGAGAGAGCGAGACTATCTCGACTACCTCGATCGCGGGTTCCATCTCGCTCCGACGGCCAACCAGGACAACCATTACTTCACTTGGGGCTCCACCACCGATGCCCGTACCGGAGTGATCGCGAGCGAGCTCAGCAAGGCGGCACTCCTGGCCGCGCTTCGTCAGCGGCACGTCTTCGCGAGCGAGGACCGAAACCTCGAGGTCGCTGCCTGGATCGAGGGGGCGCTGCAAGGGACGGTGATCACGGATTTGCCGGAGATCGGCACCGAGCTGGAGGCTCGGATCTGGATCCACGATCCCGACGAAGAGGAGCGCACCTACCGCATCGATGTCCTCTCGGATCTCCAAGTCGGAGGTGGACGCGCCGAGGTGGTCGAGACCTTCACTCACGACGGCAACACCCCGGCACCGATCCTGCTCGACGGCCTGCTCTTCGAGGGGGCCGGACAGTACTTCGTCTTCCGAGTCACCCAGATCAGCGAGCACGGCGATCCCGATCGTGCTTGGACCGCGCCGATCTGGCTCGAAGGGCCGACTGCGGTCGAGCCTGAGCTCGACGTACGCATCATCGCTTTGCTCCCCGATCCAGAAGGCGACGAGAAGCTGCACGAGGCGATCACCCTGCGAAACTTCGGAGAGATCACCGTCGACCTGACCGACTGGCAGGTGAGGGACCTGGCGGGAAAGACCTGGGTCCTGTCGGGACTCTTGGATCCCGGTGAGGAGCGAGTCGTCTCGAGAGAGGGGCAAACCATGGCGATGAACAACGGTGGCGACACGATCGAGCTGATCTCGCGAGACGGTCTCGTCCTGCAAAGCGTCACCTACGGGCGCGCCGAGGAAGGAGTCACGATCGTCGTCACGCAGGCTCTCGGCGGATGAGGAGACGGTGTTCGGAGCATGCAGAGGTGAAACGATCGGAGCCCGAACAGGCCCCTGGCGCGGGGTTGGGAACACGCTAGCGCGCACTGAGCTCGTGATCGATTCAGACGGGCTTCGTGAGGGACGACGGGACCGGATCCCGCAGGCGATGGCGTGGGAACGTTCCGACGCCCTGACCGACGGGCATGTCGGATCGTCCCTTACTCATCTCCAGACGGATGAGATCCCCGCCGTGAACCTCGCCGTTGCAAGGGCAACGCCTCCGTGTCGGGGACCCGTTCGGGCTCTGGTTTCAATGGCGCGGCGCCGGAGCAAACAGATGGTGAAGCCCGTCGAGCCTGGCTTTCCCGAACGTCCAACGGCTCGACGTCCAACTCTCAACGTTGAAGCTGGCGGTCCGATCGCCCCCGGCGGCACCGGGCCACGGAGCTTCGGATGAGAGGTCCTGGTCCTCTCCAAAGCGCTCGGAAAGAGGGCACGGAGACCGGCTGAAGCCGGCGGTCCGAATGCGGCAATGTTTCAGATCAGAGCCAAGGAGAGCGGTAGGCGAGCTTCGGCTCTTCGCCTTTGTGACCGTAGAGGAGGAATCGCACCTCTCGGCCGCCTTCTGCTCGGCGCCGTGTCTCGACGATGCCGACGTTCAGCCCGAGATAAGGGTTCTTGCCTTCGTCCTTGGGAAGCAGGCGGCAGTGGACCCGCTCCTCGCCGTTCACCGTGAGGTGCAGCGGCACCGAGACCGCCAACGCCGAGAGGGCGCGCGCCAAGAACGCCGCGCGATTGGTCAGGGCGCTCGAGACGAACTGCAGGGCCGAGGGGGTGTCTCCGTCCCACTCGAGCTCGTGAGCGCTGCCGACGTGGATGTCCCCGCTCAACAGAACGAGGCGTCGCTTGGGAAAGGCACGGAGCTGATCTCGAAGAAGCTGGAGCATCTTCTGTCGATCCGACTCATGGCCGCGCGTCGACCAGCGATCGGAGAAGTCCTCACCATCGGGGGTGACCCTGGCACCGAAGCGAGCGATCGAGCGAGGGACGTGTATCAACGGCACGCTCAGGACGAGGAAGACCGCCGAGCGATCGCCCCGGTCCTGGAGGAATGCCTTGAGGTTCTCGAACTGCTGGTTCGAGCAGATTTGCGGGTCGTCACCGACGCGACGCTGGCTGCGAAGGTCGAGCAAGTAGAACGAGAGATCCCCGAAGTCGAAGCCGAGGTCGAAGTCTTCGGGGATGGGGTTGGTGCGGTCGAGCTGGCGTGCGCCTTGGTAGTCGAAGAATGCCTCGCGGGCACCCTGGAAGACGCGCTGCCAGCCGGGCTCGGTGTGGCTCTCATCGGAGCCCCAGTTGTCGATGATCTCGTGATCGTCCCAGATCGTGTAGCAAGGCATCATCGCATGGATGCGCTGCCACGGCTCTTGAGCCCAGAACGTCCGGTAGCGCTCCTGGAAGATCTTGCGGATCTCGTCCGAAGAGAGGTCGCGCAGGTCCGAGGAGCCGGCTTTCAGCACGTCGCGGAGGTACGTCTCGTCGTAGAGCGACCAGCCGGCGGGCTGATCGGCGTAGAGCTGGTCACCATTGAAGATGGCGAAGCGGATGTCGTGCTCTTCGAAGCAGCGCCGGGTCGCCTCGAGCATCTCCCTCGAGTGCTTCGAGAAATGCCCGTCGGTAGCGAATGGAAGGTGACAGCTCGCGATGGCGAATGCGATGGGCTCCTGACAAGCGTCCGACTCGTCAGGCGCAGTGCGAAATCGGCCCGACCCCAAGCTCTCCTCGTCGCTGCCGGCGAAGGCCTCGAAGTGGTATTCGGTCAGAGGCTCCAGCCCGTCGATGCGAACCGATCCGGTGTGGTCCGCTTCGGCGGACAGCTCGAGCTCGGCGGTCTTGGGCGGTCGACCGGTTCCGGACTCCGCCCGGACCTCGATGCGACATCGACTCTCACCGTCGCTGCAACACCAGATTCGGACGCTGCTGGACGTGACCGCTCCCACGGCCACCATCTTGGCCAATCGGAAGCGAACGATGTCCGGTTCGGTCTTGCCAGAACCCATGTGGGCGATGCCTCGTGAAATCGGTGGTCCAGAGATGCCGCGGAGACCCGCTCCGCCGGAGTCGAGAGTGTGAAGCAGGGCACTGCTCTGCGGCAAGCACAGGAAAGAGATGTCGAACCGCGGCCGTCGGTTCGACATCTCTTGTTGAATCAATCTTCAGCGGTCTTCGGGGTTGCCCGCCCCATAGCCCTTCGCTTCGCGCAGCGCCGGATAGTACTGCGTGAAGACGAAGTCGTCTTCGGCCGCCGCCTGATGGCACGTCGAGCAAGCCTCCCGAGCCAGCGCACCAGCCACGCGATGCGGGCGACCACCCTCTTCATCGGTGAAGCGGAAGTAGCCCCAGTTTCCTGGCTCGCCTGGGAACTGCTCCCGGCTCTTCACCGCGGCCTCGAGACCGATGACGTCACCCATGAAGTAGCCCTTGCCGCTGGAAGCCGCCTTCGAGCCGACGCTCACCAGCTCCTTGAGGAGCACCGTCCCGTCTCGCCAAGCTCCGGTCCGCTTGTAGGAGTCGTAGCTGGTCGGATCGATGTAGACGTTGTGGAACTCGGGAAAGGCAGCTCGACCGCCATTCAGCTCGTTGGGAGTGAGCGGAGCACCGACGTAGATCCAGCGGCGGTATCCCTTCGGCCGGGCGAGTCGCCCGTCCTCGAGGAAGGTGGCGGGGGAGTCCGAGGGGCTGAGGATGTCTTGCGGCGTCTCGGCAGTCGAGATCGGGCGGGCATTCCACGCACAGCCAATGAGAATGACCGCGAAGAGCAAGACGAAGAAGGTTCGCATTCCCGAGCGCCAAGTACCGGTCCTCATCGGGTGGCCTCCAGCTCGACGAGTGGAAAGTCGATGGGAGTCCTGGCGAAGACGTTGAAGGTGTTGGTGAAGACGTTCATGGCGACGTGGGCGACGATCTCGGCGAGGTGCCGATCCTCGAAGCCCGCTTCGCGCACTGCTCGAAGGCTGCTCTCGTCGACATCACCGCGGCGCTCGATGAGCTCGCGAACGAAGGCGAGGACGGCGGTCGTCTTCGAGTCCGAGGACTCGGCCGAAAGGTTCCGCTCGAGCTCGGAGCGATCGAGCCCGACACCCTGGCCGATGGCCGTATGAGCCGACGCGCAGTAGGCACAGCCGTTCATGCCGGCCGCCGCGACCGCGATCTGCTCCCGCAGTCGGACCGGCAGATCGCCTCGGGACAAGGCTTGCGCCATGTCGGTGTAGGCCCGTAGCGCCGCCGGCGAGTTTGCCAGCGTGCGATGCAGATTCGGCACCTTGCCGATCGCACGCTGCACCGACTCGAGAATGGGACGAGACGCGGCCGGGACGAGCTCCCCATCGAGGGGCTGAAGTCTGGGATTCATCGAATGCTCCTTTGAGTAAAAGTGACATCCGATGAGTCGCGCGAGAGCGGAGGCTCTTACTCGAATTTCTCGCTCGTGCGGCATCAGCGAGGCCAATCGGGGCGCTCGCCGCCTCAGCCTCTCAGCGCGCGGTACAGCGCTTCGAGCTCCTCGTTGCACTCGGGGCAGACCTCGAGATGCTGTGCAACGTCTTCGTAGCCGGGAGGCAGCTTGCCGCTCGCCTCGAGTCGCTCGACATAGCCGGCGACGCGGTGGAGGAACTCGGTGCAGTCGATCTCGTCCGTGTGCGTGACGTCGAGTAGCTCGAGGAGCCGTTGCAGCTCTTGAGGAGTGATCATCGGGCCGACTCCGAGAGGTAGTGGCGGACGGCATCGGCGTCGTGACCGGCTTCGATCAAGGCCTGACGCAGCTTCTTACGGGCATCGTGGACGAGCTTGTACAGAGCATTCTGATTCGTGGCGAGGCGCTCGGCGATGGTGATGGTCGGGACGCCGCGAAGCTCGGCCAGGACTGCAAAGCGCTGGCGCGCGCTGAGTCTCTCTCGGATGGCGAGATCGAGGGCGGCGAGCAGCTCCTGGCGACCGATCGCTGCTTCGGGTGACGCCGCAGCGGAATGGCGGGCGTCTCGAAAGGAGGCCTCCACGGCTCCTCGTAGTCTCGAGCGGGTGGCTCGCCGTCGAAGCTCGGTGAAGGCGACTCGCGTGGCGATTGCGATCGCCCAGGTGGTGAACGTGCTGTCACCACGAAAGGCCTCGAGGCTCTCGACGATGCGCGTCAGGCTCTCTTGCACCAGCTCGGGGATGTCCTGCGGCGCGAATCGACCGCGCATCATCTTGCGCAAGGTCCGCTCCAGCATCTGCTCGAGCTCGCGGGTGGCCGATGCACCTCCGGCTCGGAGCGCAAGGATCCAGTCCTCGTTCGTGCGCGGCTCGGGTCGGACCGCCACAGGCTCTCTCCACCTTGAAAGAACGGCCCGCGACCCAAGGGTCGCGGGCCGAATGGATTCAGCCGCGGACTTTCTTCCAGTGCGCGGTGGCCTTCTCCAGCAGCTCCGCTTCAGAGCCTTGCTCCCAGAGCTCTCCCGCATCGATCGACTCGTTGCGGAGGAACAAGAGGAGACGCCCCCCCACGATGCGGAAGCAGGTCGGATCCACCGGGAACTTGTCCTGCACCGACATCCCGAAAGCACACCAGCCACCAAAGGCAGGCTCGAAGCGATCGGGAGACTTCTTGAACTGGTCGACCTGATCGGCGCTGGTCAGGTGGTAGGTGACCCCGCGATGCTCGACCGCGAAGAGCGCGCTTCCGAGCTCGGCGCGACCCTCGAAGTAGGAGACGGGCGAGTAGCCCTCGATGGCAACGCCGTGGCCGGGAACGTTGAAGCTGTGGAGGTAGGCGCGGCTTTGGCCGGGAGCCACGGTCTCGAAGCCGGCCGCCGACGGCGCCGGACCCTTGGTGAACGCCACCGCGGCACAAAGCACCGTGGCGACCAGCGCAAGGCTGATGAGAAGAGTCGGTCTCGACATGGAGGTTCTCCGATTGAGAGTGAGGGTGATTCCTCTTCTCAGTCGCCTGGATGCCCGATCCCTTACCTCGGGTTTCCGAGTCGAGAAGATCTTCGCGGCCGGAGCGACCTCGCGCCGCTTGACGCGGGCCTGTGGACCCGGATGATCGAGCGACCGTTGGTCGTCCGCCACCGGTCCGAGGTCCTCCTCCCGTCACTCTGGAGCTTTCGATGAGCGAGCCGCCAAAGGTCGGCAGGTACCGATTGCACGTCGAGTCCCTCGTCGCGCTTCGCCACCGGCACGATCCGGAGCGTTGCGCCGAGGTCGACTGCTGCTGCTCGACTTACGAGGTCGTCGTCGGAAGCAAAGAGGTCGAGCGGATCGTCGGGTACCTGCCGCTCGCGGCCAAGCATCAGCCCGAGCTGATCGAGGACGACGAGCTCATCAATCCGTTCGACCAGGTGGAGCGCTCACTCTGGGCGATCGATACCGATGAAGGCGGGCGTTGCCGGTTCGCCTACAAGACGCGCAAGGGTGAGACGTTCTGCTCGATCCACAGCGCCGCTCTCGAGATCGGCGTCGATCCGTTCCAGGCCAAGCCTCGCTCGTGCGCGCTTTGGCCACTCGCCATCAGCGAAGGACGCAATCCCGTCCTCTCGGTCGTCGACGACGCCTATCGATTTCCCTGCAACAAGCGCCGGAGAACCAGGCGGCCAGCGCTCGACGACACCGTCGTCGAGCTCGCCACCACCGTCTTCGGTGAGCGCTTCGCCCGGCAGCTCTTCGAGGCTTGCGAAGCCTACTTGGCCGATCGTTGATCGCAGGAGCCAGAGCCCGAGGGACTCCCGGTCAACTGCAGGGTGCTGGCCAGCACCCCAACCAGCCTGCGGAACCGATCGGGATTCGCTGGGCTACCCGTATCGCGGAGCGAGTTCACTCAGTCGGCGATGCCCGGGTTGGACTGCAGGCCGTTCGAGGCCGAGAAGCCGAGGGGCGCTTCGGGGTCGAGGACCCACGCCTGGAAGTAGCCTGGCGAGAGCTGCAGAGCCTCGGGCCAGGCGAACTCGAGGAGGAGCTGACCAGCTTGGTTCGTCGGCAAGCCGAAGATCACGGCGTCCGTGCTCGGCACGAGGACGCCGCCCAGGAGTGGCGTGTTGGTCTGTGAGAATCCGACGATGAGTGCGACGGACGATTCGGGTCGCGCGTTGGAGAGCTCGAGGTAGCTCTGGTCCCCGGCCCTCATCCGGCTCACACCTCGCAAGACCGGTGTGCCCCGGGAGCCTTCCGATCCGAGGCCGAGATCGCTCCAGCGAATTGGCGCCGAGGAGGCCAGTCGCATGGGCCCCGCGCCTGGATCTCGAACGCCATGGTTCTCGAAGCCTGAAACATCGAGGACGCTCGCACCCGACGGGTCATCATCGAAGCCCCAGGCGCCGACCAATCCAGGCACGCCGCTCGTGTACACCGTCGCGACGTCGAGCAGGATCTCGCGACCGGTGCGCGCGATGGACCACAATCGGACTTCGTCGAGCTGCCCCGAGAGGTGACTGTCGAACGCGGCGCCGAGATCCATGCCGATCGCGGAGTCAGAGAGCGATCCGGAGGCCTTTGTGGAGTCCTGCTCGATGCCGCCGAGGAAGAGTGACAGCAAGGTGCCGTCGTAGCGAAGCGCCACGTGCGTCCAGCGGCCGGCCACGATCGGTGCCGAGACGACGTCGTGAAACGGCACGCCGTTGCGGGCGATGCGGCCGACGACTTGGCCATCCGCCAGATGCAGCAGGAACTTGCCGGGAAGCCCGCCCTGCTCCCACATCCCCGCGATGCCTCCTTCGTCCGACGACGTCGGAAACACCCAGGCTTCGAGCGTGAACGCGCTCTCCACTTCCAAAGACGGAGCGAAGGGAATGCTGACGCGATCGTCCTGGCCGTCGAATCGTAGGGCGCTCCCTCCGAGATCCTGTGAGTGCGTCCACGGAGCGAGGACGAAGATGGTGAGGAATATCGCGTGAGCCTTCATGGTCCTTCTCCTCGGGCATGTCTTCTGTGAGCCCAGTCGACGCCTCGCAGCCGCCGCACCTTCCTCAAAAAAAATTTGGCCTGCACCCGAGCGGGTCATTCTCACGCAGCCAATCCGTTCTACGTGGCTCACCCGACTCGCGTCGGGATCGTGAGCGGGCCGTCGGGCAAGAGCGCGACCCGGGCACCGTCGCCCGCGGCATTCACCGCGTCATCGAGTGCCTGCTGCAGGTCTGTCGCCGCCTCGAGCTTGCAGCTCTCGAGCACCGACGACGGCAGGTGCGAGTGGACCGCGATCTTTGCCTTCATTTGAAGGCCAGCCAGGATCTGGGCCTGCCACTGGTCGAGGATAGGCTCCCTCGAGAGCACGGCCGCGAGCACGTCCTCGGGCGATTCGCCACTCCGCATCAGCTCGGCGAAGTTGCCGTGATTCGGGATGCCGTCGCTGCATTCACTCGCGACGAGGATCGTGCCCGAGTTCCTCACGATCCGAGCTGCGGCCGAGATGCCCTTCACCGTCTGATAGAGATTCTGATCGAGGGGAAAGCCGCTGTTCGAGGTCACGACGATGTCGAACAGATCGCGCACCGGAGCCATCGCGACGGCGCGCGCCGCATCGCAGCCGAGGCGATGCGCCTCGTTCGGATCACCGCAATAGAAGCCCGTCACCTCCTTGTCGGAGTTCAAGGTGACATTGACGAGGAAGTCGGGCGGACAGAGCGAGACCGCTGCCCGGACCTCGCGGTGGACCGGATTGCATTCGAGCTCGCCCCAGGTGCTCTTCGGGTCCCCGATCAGACGGGAGCTGTGGAGATGGAAGATCGTCTCGAGGCTGGCCAGCCCGGGGGCGACCGCCTTGGGTCCGCCCGAGAAGCCCGCGAAGAAGTGCGGCTCGATGAAGCCGATCGCGATGCGGCGGTCCGCGGCGAGGTACTCGGTGTCCAGCTCGACTGGGGTGCCGCTCGCCGTGGTGCCGACGAATTCGTTCCGATCGGGATCGAAGGCATCGTGGTTCACGATGCGCACGCGCGCGGCGAGCTCGGGGCCGAACATCGCGTCCAGCTCCGCGTCGCTGCTGGGACGGTGGGTGCCGGTGCCGATGAGCACGGTCACTTGCTCGATCGGAACGGGGAGCTCTTCGAGTAGGCCAGGGATCAGCAGGCGATTGGGGACCGGGCGAGTGCCGTCGGAGGTGACGAGCGCGACGCGCTCATGGGGCTGGATGACCTCTCTTAGAGGGCGCGACGCGATCGGCGCGCGAAGTGACCGCGTGAGCTCGCCAACGGGATCCGGCAATGCGGGCTCGTGCCGAGGCCTCAGGAGCGTCCACTCGGGATGGACGCGAATGGTGAGGCCGGTGCGACCGAAGGCGAGGGTGACGCTCTGGTTCTTCATCCGGATGCTCTTCAGAGTCTTCGAGTGTGCTCGGGAACCGCATGGGCCGAACATCGTATCCGAGCGTCGGAGAGCCGACGGAATCGAAACCCGATTCGTGCACTCCGACCGGACGGGACTGCCGGTTGACGCCTCCTCGGACGAGCCGTACGGTGGCGACCGTCATCCCGACAGGACAGCACACTTTCCCACGCGCTCAGCCCCCGAGGCCGGCTGCTCGTCGCTTGCGGCGCCTGTAGGCGGCCCACCGTCATCGCACTGAGACCTGGGTGCCCCAAAGAGGTCTCTCATGATTCGCAGCGAAGTGATCCTCAAGATCGCGGCGCCGTTGGTGCTGCTGGCGATCCTCCCGGCTTCCCTCATCGCTCAAGAGAAGGCGAAGGCCTTCGATCGCAGTCGTCTCGGTTTCACGCCCGAGCGCTCCGAGACGGCGCTCGGCCTCGCGATCGAGCTGGCTCGCCTCGGTGACTTGGACCGTGCGCGCTCGGTGCTCGCACCGTTCGCCGCCGAGGAGCGTGTCGCGCGAGAGATCGAGCGTCTCGAAGCACTCAGCGCGTTTCGCGACGAGCTGCTGCAGAGCAAGCTCGGCAAGGCGATTCGCCTCACCGAAGGAGCCGAGATCTCGAAGATCCGTGCGATCGAAGAGGATCGGATCGAGCTGTCGTCCAAGGCAGGCGACGAGACCGTCCCGCTCTCGCGAATCGGAGCGGTCGAGCTGACCAGCATCCAAGGGCGACGTCGCGTCTCGGGTGATCAGGCTTGGATCAGCGACTACCTCTTGCTGCTCATCGGGGAGGAGGATCCGAGCCGCTTCCTCGACGACGACGATGTCTTGAGCATCGATGCCGCCAGCTTCCAAGAGCTTCGAAAGATCGGTCGCGCCGCCCAGAGGCTCGAGGCCCTCGCGCGCCTCGAGTCATCGTCCTTGGCGCTCGTCCAGATCGAAGGGCTCGCCGAGCTCCGCGACCTGCCCCTGGTTCAAGAGCGCCTGCCGGTGCTGCGTCAGTATGCCCGGGAGCTGATCTTCCAATCGTTCGATCCCAGCTCACCCGAGGGGCTCGGGATCCAGGCCAAGGCCACCCGCTCGCCCGACGGACAGCTCCTCTTGACCTACGACTTCCAGGACGCGGAGCAGTTGCAGGACTTCGCCGCCGATCCGGAGTGGTACTCGATCAACCGGCGTCGACTCCTCGGCAAAGGCAAGGAGACGCCGGTCGTCTTCGAGGTCGAAGGCGGAGGTCTCGAGATGAAAGGGGCGAGCTGCTATCGCCACGCCCTCGCCTTCGAGGCGCCGATCAATATTCGATACAAGGTCATCTATCACGACGCCACCGACGACCCGAACCCGTACTTCATGATGGGCATGGTCGCCCAGAAGGACGAGAGCCACATCGGCTTCGAAAACGTCACTCGCCTCTACTCGATCAATCGCAAGGACGCGGTGCAACGGGCGAAGTTTCTCGATACGAGCTTCATCGCCGGCAACCTCTACTCGATCGAGCTCGAGCACCAAGGCGGAGACAAAGCCAAGGTCACGATCGACACCAACTGGCGCGAGGTCGAGAGCCAAGGCATGAAGAGTGGCGGCATCGTTCTGTTCTTCCAAGCCGTCAACGGCGTGCGCCTCGAGCAGCTCGAGATCGAAGGCACCCCGGTCATCGACGAGGCCACCAAGCAGCAGTGGATCAACGCCCGCCTGGAAAAGCTGGGCCTCAGCGCCGGCGAGTGATGAGAGGAGGGCCCGGCAGATGGAGCGCGGGCTTCCAGCCCGCATCCGAACCGGCTGAAGCCGGTGAACCAACCCGACTGGAAGTCGGGGGATACGAAGATCAAGAACGGATACGAGTCAGCGCTTCTCGCCGCCCGCCTTGCGATACTCCTCGAGCACGTCGCAGGTCTTCGCATGGAGATCGTTGCCTGCATGAATCGCTGAACCGAGCATCAGATAAGGCCGCTTCGAATCGGTCCACCTCGGCCACGAGTGGCGACCTTCTCCATTCGGGTCACCGGTCTTGGCGAAGTCGACCCAGTAAGCTTGAATCGCGCCCGCCAGCTCGACGTCGCGCTTGGGTGCACCAGCCGGAAGCTGACCGAAGACGAATGCCAGCTCGGCGGCGTGGTGCGCGCCCATGTCGGGCAAGAGCGGGTTCGACCACTGGAACTCGTACTGGTAGGTCGGACTTCCGGCGCGAGCGCTCCCGGCGAGCATCGAGCGGCACCCCCGCAGGAACCAGAGGTCGCGGATGATGTCTCTGGTCCGAGTCGCGACCTCGTCGTCGCTCGGGGCCGGATACGTCTCGAGGATTCGTGACGCGAATGCTCCAAAGATCTCCTTCATCCCGTCGACGTATTGCGGCACCGTCCGATAGGGAAACGAGGTCTGGAACATCGTCCCTTCGTCCGCGGTCGTGCCGGCGATCAACGCCACCCGATTCTGCTCGCCGCGTGCAAAGATCTCTTCGACGCGGTCTGTGAGCAGGTGACCGTCGATCGTCACCCAGGGCTGGTAGCTGGCATCGGTGCGTCGGAAGATCGCTTCCGTATCGAGCGCCCGCAGAGTCTCGAGGGAAGGCGCCTCGTCGCTGCGTGCCAAGCGCCTGGCGAGCTGTAAGCCTCGTGCTTCGGCGCTGCGCGGGGCCTCCGCGCCCGTGGGCGCGAAGTTCTCGATAGAGATCCAAGGACTCTGAGCGATAGCGCCACGAAAGAGCCCCTTGGCCAAAGGCGAGGCACAGAGGACGGCGACGCTGGTTCCACCGGCCGACTCGCCGAAGATCGTCACTCGCCCGGGGTCACCGCCAAAGGCCTTGATGTTCCGCTGTACCCAGTGCAACGCCGCGATCTGATCGAGGAGACCGTAGTTGCCGAAGGCCGATTCCTTCGACTCGGCCTTCAGTTCTGGATGCGACAAGAAGCCGAGCGCACCCAGCCGGTAGTTGAGCGTCACGACCACGACGCCTTGCTGCGCAAGGCTGGCCGCCCCTTGGTAGAGCTGCTGGCTTCCCCAGCCACCCACGAAGCCGCCGCCGTGGATCCACACCATGACGGGCCGACCGGCCTCGGCCTTCTCTGCAGTGGTCCAGACGTTCAGGTAGAGACAATCCTCGCTCGTCTCGGGCAGCGGCTCGCCGCTCATCATCGCGATCATGCTGCCCTGAGGGCTGATCGGCCCGAAGGTATCCGCGACGCGAACACCCTCCCATGCTGCCGCTGCCTGCGGCGCTCGCCAGCGCAGATCTCCGACCGGCGGCGCAGCGTAGGGGACGCCGCGGTAGACGACGATGCCGCCCTCGAGGGCAACACCGCACAGATGGCCACTGTCGATCGTGACCGGCTCGGGTTGGGGAATTGCTATGGTGTGCGTCAGCCCGGAAAGGGCGACCAGCCAAAGGGTCACGGAGAGGGGCAGGGCCATCGTAGTCCTCGAGAGCAGGGACAGAATGAGGTTCTTCGAGCGCGGGCTCCAAGATACACCAGCCTGAACGCCGGCATGCCTTGGGAAGATCGTGTTCAACAGAGGAACGCGGGGCTTCTCGTCGCGCCGGTGCCGTCGGGCGTCATCGAGGAGTGGGCGCCCCAAGGCGAAGCCAGTGAAGCTACCAAGAATTACGGGCACCGTAGAATGCGAGGCTGTAAGTGAAGCTCTCCGCGCTCGCAGCGACACACTGCGCGTCCACACCGAACCTGGGTGGTCGTCAAGCTGGCGGGGAGCAGCGTGGTAGCGGGTCTTGCAGTAGCCGTAGAATCATTCAACGGAGGAGCGTCCGTTGTAGATTTGCTGCCAGCGTTTGCTGCCCGGATAGATTGGAGCGAAGCGTGGCTCGCCTCCTCGGCTTTCGCTGCATCGGACCGGATCTCTACCGGACGCCACAAGCCTCACGAGCTCGAGCCGCGCGGCCCTCGTCGCGGGTGACAGCAATGGCTACCGCGACGTCTTCTTGCATGACTCGGTACTGCGCACGACTCGGCGCATCAACCTTGACACCAGCGGCAACCAGCTCATGGGCGCCCACTCCTTCGAGCCGTCGATCTCCGATGATGGCCGATATGTCGCGTACGCCACGGCCGCCGGCAACGCGGCCGTCAATTGGTCCGGCAACGGATCGCGCCAGGTCGTGCTCATCGATCGCGATGCCAATGGGGACGGCAACTGGGATCAGCCGGCCGATCTCTCCCTGTCGCAATTGGTCACGGTCGCGATGACCCCAGGTACTGGAGCGAACGCCTTGTCCCGCTATCCGCGCATCTCGGGAGACGGAAGCTGCGTCACGGTCGAGAGCTCGGCGGCGAACCTCGTCGCGAACGACAACAATGGCCGAATCGACATCTTCGTACGGGATCGGACTACGAGCGCCACGACGCGCGTCAGCGTCGACGACTTCGGGACCCAGGCCGATCGCGATTGTCTGCTGCCGAGAATCTCGACGAATGGGCGTTTCGTCGTCTTCGACAGCATCTCGACGAATCTCGACGTGACTCAGCTCGATCCGTCTCAGGCCGATGTCTTCCTGCACGATCGTCAGTCCGGCACGACTCGCCGGGTGAGTCAGTCGAGCTTCTATGGACCACTGGTCACGGAAGGGGTTCAGGCCGGTGTGACCGACGACGGCCGCTTCGTCGCGTTCCGGACTTCCTCCGCCTTCGATCCGATTGACGGCAACTTCCGGTGGGATGTGTATGTGAAGGATCGGATCTGCCTGGAGACGATCGCACCTCGGCAAACGGGCCAGCCATTCGAGAGCGTGACCGAGCCGATCTCGTCTCGAGCCTCGGGCGCCCTCGGCGCCCCGAATGTGCCCCCGCCTTTCGGCTCGATCTTCGGCACCGTCGAGAGCGGGAGTGATCGATCGGCGAGCTCCTTTTTCCGGTCAGAAGCCTGAGTCGGAGAGAAGTCCATTCGATGCTGAGAAGCCGGCCGGTGCCTTCGGATCTTGGATCCATGCCTGAAAGTACGCCGGGGTGAAGACCAGCGCCGCCGGCCAAGCGAACTCGAGGATCAGCTCTCCGTTCCCGTTTGTCGGGAGGCCGAAGAAGATCGCCTCGGTGCTCGGCACGAGCACGCCACCCAAGAGGGGCGCATTCACCTGGGACAACCCGACCACCAACGCCACCGACGACTTTCTCCGAGCATCCCGAAGCTCGAGATAGCTTCGGGCGCCACCCTTCATTTGACTCACGCCTCGCAGGACGGGCTCGCCCGCTGATCCGGCGAGGGAGAATCCGAGATCGCACCAATTCATCGGGGCCGAGGAGCTCTGCCGCACCGGATCCTCGAGCTCGATCGCGTTGCTGGATCCCAAAGAGCCATCGTTCCCGTTGCCCGACGAGTCGACGATCGACTGATTGCCGAGCGCCTCATCGAATCTCCACAGCCCGACCAGCCCGGAGGTGGCGCTGGTGCGGCAGGTCTTGCTGTCGAGCCAGATATCGCGCGTGGGCCTCGCAATCGACCAGAGGCGGACCTCGTCGAGCTGACCGCCGAAGAAGTGATCGGTCGCGCCGATGTCCTGGATGCCCATTCGGAGATCCTGCGGGACACTGGAGAGTGCGCCCGGTGCCGGCGTCGTGGCCGCTTCGTTGCCGTTGACGATCAAGGTTAGATCGTTGCCATCGTACCGCAGAGCGACATGCGTCCAACCTCCGGCTGCGATCGGCGCCGAGACCGTGTCGTGGAAAGGAACGCCCGCGCGAGAGATGCGCCCCACGACCGTGCCACCGGACAGGTACAGCAGGAACTTGTCGGGACTCCCGCCCCAGCCCCACATCCCGGCGATACCACCAGTATTGGCGTTCGCCGGAAAGACCCACGCCTCGAGCGTGAACTCGGCGAGGACGTCCAGGCTGGGCGAGAACGGCACGGTCGTGATGTCATCGACACCATCGAAGCGCAGGGCGTGACCGGCCAAGTCGTCGGCCGAGGCGAAGGGCACGAAGGCGAGGAGCGAGAGCAGTATCGAACAAGCTTTCATGATGGTTCTCCGAGAAAGGGTGACTTTCCCGAGAACGCCGGAACCGAGGGAGAAGCCCGACACGCCAAATTCTGTCTCTTGGCCCGCTCGAGGCAGTCGGTCTCGCCGGAGGCCACGCCATCTCCCGGACCGATCGCACAACCCCGTTGCACTGGCGGGCGGCGAGAGAGCCTCACACCGAGACCTTGTCGTCATGACCAGGTGGAGCTCAAATCAGGCGCGCCCGCCGGCGGATCGGCGGAGCATGCAGAGTTGCACCCTGCACCATTGGACCGAGCGTACCCTTGCTCGGCGGCTCCAGGCTTGATCGTCAGCACCTTCGAGGAAGCAGCTTGCAGCTCTCTGACCTCTTCCCGTTTCGGTCGCGCGGGCTCTGATTCAGATCAGCGGCGAAGGGAGAAGGATGGTGGGAGAGCCAGGCGGCTCCCCATCAGACGAGAGCTTGACGGCCAGCTTCCATTCTGGCCAGGTCTACCTGCTCTCGGTGAGGAGGAGAGGTCGGTCCGGCCTCGCCATTCCGAGGGATGAGTTTGTGAACGTGTGTTCAAACGAAGTCATGCTCTCGAATCGGGGGGAAGACGATGAAGCGAAGTCTAGGAGCTTTCAAGGGGATGCGAGCCCTGCTTTGGGTTGGCTTGGTCTGCGTGAGCGCGGGCTGTGTCTCGACGTTCAACGATGCCGTCACGCTCTCGAGCGGTGAGCGGTTGGTCGTCGGCTTCCAGAACGGGTTCTTCTCGAGCTCGGCTGCCGTTTGGGCCTTGGAGAACGGCGAGCTGGTCGAGGTCGAAATCGTGGAGGTCGACTGATGAGAGCTTTCTATCGAGCCCGCGGCGCATGGATTCTGGGCGTCCTCTTCCTGCTTCTGCCGAGCTGCAGCACTTGGTACAGCTCGGTCCATCAGGAGTCCGACGGTCAGATCGTGATCACCGGCAATCGACGCGCCGGGTTGCTCGCCGGTGGCCCGGAGGCCCAGCTCTGGGTCGGGACCTACGACGCGACGACCAAGACCCTGACTCTGCAGAAGGCCGCGGCGGAGTAGCCAGCAGAAGCGCTGGCGACCGCACGGAACGACGGCACCCGGCAGTCCTGGGCCGGCGCGATGCTGCCGGGTGCGATCGTGTCATGTCAGCCAAGATCGCTGCGCCGCGTCCTCCGACCAACTGCGAACTGGCGTGTGCCGCTACATCAGGGTACGGCTTGGAATGGGGGATGTCCCGGGACCTAAGGCTCTCGCATTGGGCTCGGATCTTCCAGCCCTGGCCCTTTAGCCCTGGGCCTTCGGCCCTACGGAAGGTGGGTCTTTTCTTCGCCCAAATCCTTTCCAGCGAGCTCCCCGTGCCCTCCGCGCAAACCTCTCCGTGCCCTCCGTGTAAACCCCACCGTGTCCTCCGTGTCCCCCCTACTGCACCGTCACCGCCACAGGCTTGGTCGCGGCCAGGCCGAACGCCTCGCCGGGGTCCTGCACGAACCCCTGCACGTAGACTGTCGTGTTCGGGGCGCCTGGTGGCACATTCACCAGGATCGTGCGCTCGCCTTCGCCGGGGACGGTGCCGTCGAGGGGGAGTGAGAAGAGGATCGGCGAAAGCGGGAGGATCTGCACCGTGCAGTTGGGGGTGACGTTGGCGGTGCCTTGACCGAAGCCGAGGGCGAAGGTGGCTGAGGCGCCTCCGAGGCCGCCGGTTATCGACACTGCCAGCTTGCCGCCGGGGGTCGGGCAGCCGCTGACGACCATCTTGGGCTCGATGCCTGCTGATCCCGGCGTTCCCACTCCGTACTCGGCGATGCTCCCGGTACACGGATCCTGGTAGGCGCGGACGTCGGTGCCGACGCCGCATACGACGAGGGTGCCGTCTTCGGATAGGGCCGGGCCGCCGACGTTGACGTTCGTGACTGCTTGCGACCAGCGCAGGGTCAGGTCGGCGTTGAAGGAGTAGACCGTGCCTTGAGTGAAGCCGCCGTTGGTGAAGAAGATCTTGCCTTCCGCGTCGATCGCGATGCGCGGCTGGAGGAAGTCGGTGACGATCACCGGTGAGGTGTTCAGGACAGCGCCACTCGCTGGATCCAGGCGCACGATCTCGACGTTGCGGGAGTAGGTGTAGACGCTGCCGTCGGGGGCGACGGCGTGGGAGGCGAAGGGCGGGTAGCCGATCGGGTAGCGCCACTTCTCGATGAGCGAGCTGCCCGTGTCCTGCAGCGCGACGAGGTAATCCGTCGCCGGGTTGTTCTGAGTGCGCGGCGCGTACACCGTCCCGTCCGGGCCGACCATCAGACCCACCTGCTGGACGATGCCGCCGAGGATGCCGGCGCTCGAGTACAGGTTTGCGCCCGTGTTCACATCGAACGCCGTCACGACCGGCCCCATGCCGCCGGCTTGCCAGATGTAGACCTTCCCATTACGAACCACCGCGTCACACCCGCCCGAGGTCGGGCACGTCCTCGGCGAGCTCCACATCGTCGAGCCATCGACGTGGTTGATGCGCAGCAGCCCGAGCGGGCCCGAGGTGATGATGTCGCCGTTCGGCGCGAACGCGAGGCTCTCGGTCGTGGTCTCGTCGATGAGGTCCTGGCTCTGCCAGATCTGCGAGCCGTCGATCGGGCTCAGCGCGTACAGGTACTCCGCATTCGTGTTGCCCGAGCGCGTCGCGTACACCTGCCCGTCCCGGATCGCCGTCACGCGGCTGCGCCACGAGTCGGCGAAGCTCATCGGGAGCTGCTTCTGCCAGCGGATGTTCCCGTTCGTCAGCTCATGGGCGACGATCCAAGTGCCCGTCGGGATCGTGAACGAGCCGATCCGATTCGTCACGACCAAGTCGTCCTCGATGACCGCCTGCTGCGCAACGATCGCGCTCAGGCTCCCCGACCAACGAATCGTCGGGTTGTTCGGGCCGATCGACAGGGACCGCCCGTCGCGATTCGCGCGTCCACCGACTCCCGTCGGCCATTGGGCCTGGGCCGAATCCGGCAAAAGGAAGGCGATCAGGGTCAGGACGAACAGAGGGCGCAGGAGTCGCTTCATGGCAGCAGGACCTCTCGATCGATGGGACGGGGTTCAGACTTTTCGACCAGCTTGCGATCCCTGCGGACTTCCTGCAAGCTCGTCCCTCCCGTCCGAGTCGGCCCGAATTCTGCGACCCCGATCGGTTTCGAGCGCGATGGCGCTCGGGTCAGAGGGAGTCGTGGGTCGAGGAGACCTATCCAGCCAGAGCGTCGCTTCGAGACCAAAGGTGTGCTCGCGTCGCGCGCTCACAGTCGAACGTTGGAGATTGCGAATGTCAGTCAAGGACATGGCGGCGAACTTCGAGCGGAAGATGAATCGCCGGGTCGTGATCAGCGGTCACGGCAGCTACCGGGACGGGGACGCCAAGATCACCGTGCCTCACGGCAAGACGCTCTACTTCTACGTCCGGCACGGGGACGGTCTGAGCAACGCGATCGGGATGGCCGTCGAAGGCCTCGACGGCGGAACGCCGCCCGCCGCGGTCGAGGTGCTCAAGGGGGGCGATCAAGTCCACAACTACATCCTGACCTACCCGAGCAACCTCACCCTCAACGGCACCTCTCAGAACGCGAAGTACGACTGGATCACCGTAGCGCGCAAGGGCGAGGCGATTCCGCTGGCGACGATCTTCCGCGACACGCGGTGTCAGACCGCCAGCGAGATCCACTGGGCCGCTTGCCGTAGCCAAGCGAATTGGCTCAAGCTCGGCCATGAGTCGAACGTCGGCGGCGGCAGCGTCAAGTTCTCGCGCTGATCCGAGCACTGCGATCCCGGAGTCGGTTCTCCGGGATCGAGTGCCAACGGCGCCGAGCATCATCGCTCACTGAGTGGTGATCGAGAGCGGCGCCGAGACTCCGACGAAGCGAGGAGTCGGGAGCAGCTCGATGATCAGAGCCGCTGCATGGATCACGAGTCCCGGCGGAGCAGCAGGGAACGGCACCGTCAACGTTGTCGCGGCTTCGGTCGCATCGATGGTTGCGGACAGGAGCGGCTGGAGGTCGAGGCTGAGGGTCAAGCAAGCGTCGGGGACCAACGGCACCCACTGCCCACCGGGGATCGGGAAGCCGGGGGCCGTTCCCGTGCACGAGATGAGGACCTGCATCTTGTTGTCCGCATGCCCGTAGGCTTGGCTGAGCGTGAAGCTGGTGTTGCTGCCACCTTGCGGAGTCCCGTCGAGCTGGAGGCGGAGCCGGTCGATCACGTAGATGTCGGTCCGATCATTGGTGTCGTCAGCGACCAAGGCCGCTCGCGTCTCGAAGACGACGAATCGGCCGCCGGAAGACAGATCGGCGAGCGCGCACTCGAGAGCGGCTTCCTGGCCCGACTCGTCCAGGCTCAGGCGAGTCGTCGACGAGTCGCTCAGGTCGTGCACCAAGATGTCATCGACCCCGTTGGTGTCGCTGGGAACGAGGTTCGTCGCCGAGCTCTCGAAGCTGACGAAGCGACCGTCGCCGGAGATTCGGGCGATCCGGCTGTGCGAGTCTCCTTCGATCCCCGACGAGTCGACGCTGACTCGGGTCGTCGTGCCGGAGGAAAGGTCCCGGACGAAGGCGTCGTAGCTCCCGTTCGTGTCGCCGGTCACGAGGGAGCTCGCGGAGCTCTGGAATGCTACGAGCTGGCCATCGGACGAGATCGAGGGGATGAAGCTCGGGCCGAATCCTTCGCCGCCGCTCGAGTCGAGGCTCGCTCGGATCGTCGTTCCGGTCTGGCGATCGTGGACGAAGATGTCGAATTGGGAGTTGAAGTCGCCCGAGACGAGGTCCGACGACGAGCTATCGAACGCGACGTAGCGGCCGTCTCCCGAGAGGGCCGGACGCTCTCCGCCCGCGTTGCCCTCGACTCCGGATGAGCTCACCGAGATCCGCGTGACCTGGCCGGTCGCGAGCTCGTAAACGAAGCTGTCCGGGGCTCCATTGGTGTCGCCCGGCACGAGGTCGCTCGCGGCGCTGGTGAATGCCGCGAAGCGACTGTCGGCGCTGAATGAGACGGGGGCCTCCCTACAAGGGCCGTTGCCTTGATTCCCCGAGGAGTCGACGCTGATGCGGATCGTGGCACCGGTGTTCCGGTCATGGACGAACGCGTCGAGGGCGTTGTTGGTATCACCGGGCACCAAGTCAGTCGCGTAGCTGACGAAGCCGACGTAGCGGCCGTCCTCTGAAATCGACGAGCGGCGGGAGGTGCTGTTTCCCTGGATGCCGCTCGAGTCGACGCTGACGCGTTCGGTCGTACCCGTGCGCCGGTCGCGCACGAAGATGTCCTCTGCGTTGTTGGTGTCACCGGGGACCAGGTTGCTCGCCACGCTGGCGAACACGATGAATCGGCCGTCCGCCGACACATCCGCCCAACGGCTCGAATCGTTGGCCTGCGCACCCGCCGAGTCGAGCGTCACTCGTTCGAGTGTTTGACCGAAGGCCACTTGGCTGAGAAGGGACCCGAGGAGCAGGGCAGTGAGAGGAGTGAGCAGGCAGAAACGCATGGCTTCTTCTCCATTCTGGAAAGGCGAACGCGGGGCCCCGGTGGGCCCTCGGGAAGCGACACCCGGAAACGGGCCGAGCTCCCAAGAAGAAAAGCCGCTTTCTTCCGGCACAGAGGTCCGATCGCACCCACCACGATTGGTCCGCGTGGTCCGATCGCACCCGGCAGCATCGTGCCACGGAGCTTCGGAACTGAGGTTTCGGTCCTCTCCGAGGCGTTCGGATGGAGGACACGGAGACCGGCTGAAGCCGGCGGTCCGAATGACGACGAGAACTAGTCTCAATTCAGCCCCGCCCCGCCGGCGGACCGGCGGAGCATCCAGCGGGTCGGCCGCTGCGCGGCCTGATGCGGGCAAGATGCCCGCGCTCCCAGTGAAGCCGGCGGTCCGAATGACGACGAGTCTCAACTCAGCGGTCGCGATTCAGCTCCCGGAGGAGCCAGGCGCGTGCCATCGCCCAGTCGTTCTCGACGGTGGTCGTCGAGACCTCGAGAATGTGGGAGACTTCGGCGATCGAAAGCCCACCGAAGAAGCGAAGCTCGATCACGCGTCCCTGCCGCTCGCTCAACGCCGAGAGGCGAGTCAGCGCGTCATCCAGATCGAGGAGATCCAGCGGCTTCTCGCGCCAGGGCGTCATCGCTGCTTCGAGCGTGATGCGCTCCCAGCCGCCTCCGCGTTTACCGGCGGCACGGTCCCGGGCATGATTGATCAGGATTTGCCTCATGGCCGTGGCGGCGACGGCGACGAAGTGTGCACGACTCCTCCAGTCCACCTCGTGCTTGCCCGCCAGGCGCAGGAAGGCCTCGTGGACCAGGGCTGTCGGCTGGAGCGTGTGCGCAGGACTCTGGTGAATCATGAGCCGCGCGGCGCGGGCTCGGAGCTCGTGGTACACCAGCTCCAGCAGGCGTGCCGAGGCGGCCGCGTCTCCGTTCGAGTGCGCTTCGAGGATCTGGGTGAATTGCGTCGAGTCGGTCATGCAATAGCGATACGCGTGCGTCTTCTCGGGGCCCCTTCCCTTCGGATGGTCGCAGAGGCTCGAGAATGGTGCAACGTCGGACAGCGCTCGCGGTGCCGCCCAGCCGGTTCAGCGTTGGACTCGTCTCAGCAACACGCGCTCGGCGGCGTGATGCTCGGACTCGGTCAGTTCCTCGTCGGCGCGCAGGCGGGCAGCGACCGACGCCGGGTCCGCGAGCTCTTCGAGAAGCGTTTCGACGCGGAGCGCCAATCGCTCACGAACACGCCGGGCTTGCCGGATCTGCTCGAAGCGCTCCGAGCGCGGAGTCGAGTCCCAGACATAGACGATTGCGTCCCCACACCCGCCGGCGATCTGGCTCCCGTCCGGGCTGAATGTGACTGAGTGGACGTACTCGCGAGGTCCGGTCAGCTCGAGCACGGGCTCGAAGGTCGTGGCGTCCCACAGGATCACTGTTTGATCGTCGCTCGCCGTCGCGATTCGGCTCCCGTCCGGGCTGAAGTTGATCGAGTAGACCAGACCCTGATGGCCTGTCAGCCAGGCGACGTGCTCGCCATCTTCAGCGGTGCGCACCTGTACGCGAGAGTCGTCTTGTCCCGTCAGGAAGAGCGCGCCGTCCGGGCTGGGGGCGATCGACCAGTGCTGCCCCCGGCCCGGGATGCTTCGAACCTGCCCCGAACGGAGGTCTCGAATCGTGATCGCTCCCGATCGATCCAACCTCCACAACTGAGACCCGTCGAACGTCGACGCGGCGTTCTCGCCGGCGAAGTTGCCGGACATGTGCCCCCGCGTGCCGCCGCGGGCACGGCGCCAAAAGCCCTTCCATGCACCCGCGTTTGCAGGCTCTTCAAACGTCACGGGCTCACCGGTCGCGACGTCCCAGGCGAGCTCCCCGAACAGGACCTGGCGTCCGTCGGGCGTGAAGCCGAGGCCGGCATCGAGAGGGTTGGGTCGACCCGTCTCCAGCTTCGCCAACGCCTCACCCGTCAACGGGTCCCAGAGGCGGACCGATCCGTTCCAGGAGGCCGAGGCCAAGAGCGAGCCGTCCGGGCTGTAGGCCACGTAGTAGACGTAGCTCGCGTGCCCCGTGATCTCGAGGACCGGTCGCAGCTCGAGGTCGACGAGCTGAGCGCTGGCTCCGTCCGCGATGGCGAGGCGCGAGCCGTCCGGACTGAATGCGACCGAAGGGCTCTGAGTCGGTGCGAGGCGGGACGTTCGAATCAGACGTTGATCTTCGAGATCCCAGAGCTCGAGGAGATCACTTTGTTCGCTCGCCAGCCGCAAGCCGGAGCTCGTGTGCTTCTTCGACAGAACCGCGAGTTGCCGGCCACCGGGGGAAAAGGCGAGCTGGGTGATCCTCTGTTGACCGGAGAGGTTGGCCACGTCTCGAAGCGTGCTCGCCTCGACGACGCGCGCGTTCACGTAGTCCCTCACATGAGCGAGGTGTTGACCGTCGGGCGTGATGGCGAGGAGCGGTGTGTCGGACGTATTCTGATTCACGGTCCGCTGCCGGATCACCTCTCCCGTACGCGCGTCCAGGATGTGGATCTCCGACCCTTGGAGGAACGTGGCGAAGCGCGTTCCGTCGCGGCTGAAGATCATCGGATAATGGGTGCACGGCTCTTCGAATGGAAGCCGCCAGACGGTCTCGCCGGTTCGCGGATCCAACATCGCGATCTCACGCAAGGACCCGGCGGCGAGGAGCTCGGCGGCCGGCGAGAGCTGGAGATCCAAGAGGCTTTCGATGTCGTGTTCCCACTCGGCCAGTCGTCGTCCCGAGCTGGCCTCGAAGAGGTGGAGCTTGGGCGGAGAATCGGAAGCGACGGCGAGCACATCGCCATTCTGCGAGAGGCTGGGAAATCGCGCCTGGAAGTCGTTGCTGATCTCGCGCATGCGCTCGCCCGTCTGGACGTTCCACAATGAGACCCCGTTCCCAAAAGAGCTCGCGGCGATGGGAGTGGCGCCGGTGAATGCGACCGCGATATGCCGTCCGGCGATCGTGTCGACGCGACGTCCGTCCGCATCGCAGCGCAGCATGCGGTTGCCCCAGCTGTCCGCCCAGTAGATCGCTCTTGACCGAGGCTCGATGGCGAGAGCTCCCGGCTCGATGAAGTTCGTCCTGAGGAGGAGGCGAGCCCGCTCGCCGTCATTTGCCGCTCTTCGAATCGCGTGGGTCGTCCCGAAGTCGCTCCACACGACCTCGCCGTTCGACGCTGCGATTGCGAGCGGGGAGCTCGGAGGAGACCAGGATTTCGTAGGAGCGTCTCCGGCAATGGGTCGGACGTGGACTTGGCGATGATCGGTCCAAGTGACGGTGCGATTCGCGAGGTCGAGAGAGACGTCCCAGCGATCGTCGGCCGCATCCACGTGCGCGAGTGTCTCGGCGCTCCTGCCAGGTCGCCAGTTGTGAATCCCGGCACTGCTCCAGTACAGCCTGCCAGTATCGGGATCGACTGCCAACGCCCACACTTGCTTCCCCGTGGCGGTGACGACGGTCTCGGGGTGGCGACCTTGGAGATCGGCGCGGCGGATGATGGCGGGTGAGCCTTCCGAGCTGATCGACCAGTAGAGGTGCTGGCGGCGAGGATCGATCGCAATCGCGCCGAGCTGATCCCCTCCGACGCGCACGACGTCTTCGAGACCGGACCCGTCGAACCTCGCGCGTTGGATCTTCGCTCCGATCCGGTCAGTCCAGTAGATCTGACCGCGCTCGGAGTCGAAGGCGATACCGCTCAAGTGAGCTGGCCGCGTGAGGGAGGACGACGGCGAGGCCGGCGTTTCGAACGAGGCGATTCGGAGGTCGCGCCGAGAGGCGACGTGATTCCACTCCCAGTTTCGGAACGCGTCCGGAATCTCGGCGAGGTATCGCTCGGACTTCTCGATGAGGTGCGATTGCAAGGTCGCCATAGCGGCGCGGAGGTTGGCTCGATTGGCGCGACTCAGCGCGATCGCGGCGCTTCTTTGAGCGGCGCGCCGATTCCGCTCGGCGATCCTGGCCTGCTCGGACTCGCGCAAACCGAACTGGATCGAGAGGCACAAGGCAGCGACGAGCGCGACGAACGCGATCAGGACACCCGCGACGAGCGGACGATTGCGCCGGGCGAACTTGCGCAACTGGTAAAGGGCACTCGGAGGGTGGGCGGAGATCGGCTTTTCGTTCAGGAAGTGCCGAATGTCCTGGGCGAGCGCGGCGGCCGAGTCGTAGCGCCGGTGCTTCTCCTTGTCGAGCGCCTTGAGGACGATCGTCTCGACGTCTCCCTTCAGGGTCGGCGCAAGCTGGCTGGGGCGACGCGGCTCGACCTCGCACACCGTGCGACCGGCCTCGGCAATCGAGAGACGACTGAGCTCGTAGGGCAGCTCGCCGGTGAGGAGCTCGTAGAGCACCACGCCGAGAGAGTACACGTCGCTTCGAGTATCGAGCTCCCGATACTCTCCGTTCACCTGCTCGGGGCTCATGTAGGCGAGCGTGCCGATGATCTGCCCGTCGCGCGTGTGGGCGGAGGTTGCGAGGAAGTCGGTGCTCGTGAGACGAGCGACTCCGAAGTCGAGGATCTTCGGACGGCCGAGGCCATCGGCACCGGGAGCCTCGGAGACGACCAGGATGTTCTCGGGCTTCAGGTCCCGGTGGATGATGCCTTTCTGGTGGGCGTGATGGACGGCCTCGCAGACCTCGATGAAGAGGCGCAATCGGTCCGCCTCAGAAAGCTGGCGATCGCGTGCGGAATCGGTCAGCGGGCGGCCGTCGAGGTACTCCATCGCGAAGAAGGGCTGGGGACCCTCCCCGGCATCGTAGGTCCCGGCCTCGAACACTTGGCCGATTCCCGGATGCTGCAGGCGACCGAGCAGGTCGGCCTCGTGATGGAAGCGCCGGAGGAGATCCGGCGACAGCACATCATGACGGATCGTCTTCAATGCAACGCGGCGGCGGGGGCGATCCTGCTCCGCTTCATAGACCGCGCCCATGCCTCCGAAGGCGATGCGGCGCAGGATGCGATAGCCACCGATCGTCTCCGGCAGGGGGATCGGCTCTTCGAGGATCGCCGCGGACATGACGTCGAGCTGGTGCTGGAATGACTCGGGATCGAGCTCGGAGTCGGCGGCTTCAGCATGGGCGAGCAGGGATTCGACCTCCTCGCGCAATCGAGAGTCAGCTCGACAAGCCTCATCGAGGAATGCGCTCCGATCCTCGAGTGGCAGCCGACGGGCACTCGTGAAGATCTCGGAGATCTCCTCGTGCCGGTCGGGGTCCATGGCAATCTCTCGTCAGGAGGGGAATCGAAGCTCGTGCAATCCGGAGCCGAGCCGAGAAGGTCTCCCATCCTAACCCGTGCGCGAGCGACCGACTCGGCTCGGTCACTTCTCACTGGAGCACGATCGACTCGGTCTCCGAGAGAGACACGACGTTGCCGCTGCTCAGGTCCCAGGAGAGTCCAGCAGCGTACACGGTCAAGCCGATCGGTGCCGAGGCGGGAATCGAGATTGGAAACGTCGTCGCACCCGAGCACTGGATCGGCCCAGCCTGCCGAAGTACCGGCGGTAGCCCCAGCCAGGTCGAGAGCAACGGGCTCGAGTCCAGCCCGATGCGGCGTCCGCCGGAGCCGGGCACGAGTAGTCCACCGCTCGACGAGCCATCCCCGAGGCTCGAGAGCACTTCGGCGAGTGCGGGAGCCGGATGCGAATCGGCACCGCGGAGCTCGAAGTGGACGGGCGGGCCACCGGCAACCGGAGCTCCGATCAAGCTCCAGAAGATGCCGACCTCGTCGGCGCCCACATCGAGCGGCCCGATCGATCGCAGATCACTTCCCGAGTGATCGAATGCCGGCAAAGGAATCCCCGGGCTCGCGCCGGTGTCGCGGCAAGGCGATCCGCAGGTCAGCCGGTAGTCCCGAGACGGTGCATCGATGAACAGCGGATCGGCGTCGAAGTTGCCCGAGCCGGCATAGCCGCCTCGAACATCGCAATAGGCGATCGTCGCCGCGCCGGAGGTGACCACCACCTCGCTCCCGAAGCCGTTGCCCCAAAGGATGTCGTTCACCAAGAGCGGCGTGCCGGCCGACACGTGCAGCGCCGCGCCATAGGAGGAGCTCGCCACATTATCGGTGACCGTATTGTTCACCAGCACCGGGGACTCGCCGCCAATATGAAAGCCACCGCCCTGGCTGGAAAAGTTGTCGAAGACGACGTTGCCGAGGATCGTCGCGGCGCCGCGGCAGTCGATGCCACCGCCGTAGGCGCTGTTGTTGGTCGAGATCGTATTGCTCTCGATCTGCGGCGCTGAGCCCGGACTGACATAGATGCCGCCGCCGAAGGCTCCGACATTGCCAGTGATCGTATTGCCGACGATGACGGGCGATGAGATCAGGCAGTAGATGCCGCCGCCGATCGTCGCGCCGCCGCCCGTGATGGTGAAGCCTTCGAGGCGACTGTTCGCGCCGGCAGCGAACTGAACGGTGGTGAAGACCCGGTTGCCGTCGATCACCGTCGACTCGGGGCCGCCGGTGCTGCGGATCGTCAGGCTCTTCGCTTGGATCGAGAGGTTCTCGATGTAGGTGCCGGGTGCGACCAGGATCGTGTCACCGCTGACGGCCGCATCGATCGCCGCCTGAACCGTGCAGAACGGATCGGACGGCGTGCCACTGCCCGGGCAACCGGTATGAGCGGCGTCCACGTGAATCGTCGCGGCATGGGTCACGCCGGCCAGGAGCAAGGCGAGCAGAGGAGTGAAGCAAAACCTCATGGCGGTCTCCGAGCTGCAGAGTCGGGCCCACTTGCCAGCGTAGCGGTCGCACCAGGGTACCGCCAGGCTCGGGGTGATGGCGGTGACATCCTGGAACCTTTGGGAGCGCGGGCATCCTGCCCGCCTCGGGCCGCGCAGCGGCCGATCCGAAGTCCAAAGTTGAGCGCTGAGCCGTTGGACGTTCGGGGAAGCCCACGCCTTTGAAGTGACGGCGCCTCGGTCCCCCTTTTCCTGTTGGACCGAGGCGCCGGGTGGCTCAGTCGAGAGCCAGCAGCATCTGCAGAGACGATGACGCCGAGGTGAAGTCGGCGCCCTGCCGGAGATCGAGCGTCCAGCTCCGATCACCTTCTTCGATCAGGCGACCCAGAGCACCGACTGCCCGGCGGCGGCTGGCGAGGTCCTTGCTCGGATCCTTCGACCAGCTCACCAGGAACGGCAGCGCCCGGCGGTCGCCGATCTGTCCCAGCGCCTGACCCAAGGCGGATCGAACGGGCTCGCTCTTCGAGGCTGCCAGCTCCTTCATCAGCGTCGGGACGAGGCGACGGTTCGCTACCGAGCCCAGACCCAGCGCCGCTTGGTGACGCACCTGATCCGAGCTCGATCCGAGGCACAGCTCGAGCAGGCGATCGCCGACGGTCGAGTCCTCCGACAGTCCGAGCGACTCAGCCGCATAGCCGACCAGCGAAGGAGACTTCGCCTCGTCGATCACTCCGCGCAAGACACCCTTCGCCGTCGGATCCTCGAGGAGGCCGAGCCCGAGAACCGCGGCGCTGCGATCCTGCGCGACGGCCCCGTCCGTGAGAGCGACCAGACGATTCCGAATGGCGGTCTTGTACTCGGCATGACGCCGTCCGAACATCGCCGCCGAGACGGCCAGCCACGGCACGTCAGCCGGCTGATGGAACTCGCCTTGGACTCCGTCGGTGAAGAAGATCGCCAGACGGCGCCGCAGCTCCTTGTTCTCATCGGTATCCGCCAACGGATGACGGTCGGACAGGCGACCGAGCGTGACGATCGCAAACTGCCGACCGGCCGCATCGGGATCTCGCCTGGCCTGCGCGATGAGGACCGCGGCCAAGGTCTCGTTCAAACCGGGAGAGCTCTCGGCGAGGGCCAGCGTGCAAGCTCGCCGAATCTCCTGAGGGCCTCGGAAGTTCGCGATCCAGGCCTGGAGGTGATCCAGAGCCGCGGGCTCGCCGGACCTCGCCAGGGCAGCGGGCACGTGTGCGCGCACCTGGGTCGGGAGCTTGTCGCTCTCGAGCGTCTGGATCAAGGCGAACACGACTTCGCGGCGCCCGGCGACGCGCTCGGCGAGGAGGCCGAGGCCCGCGACGCATGCCGACTGGAGGTCCGCATTGCCATCGGCGCGAGTCAGAGCGTTCTGGAGAAGCTTCTCGTCTCCGTCCGTTCCGACGCGGCCGAGCGAGATGGCCGCCAGTGCGCGCAAGTGATCTGGGACGCGCGACGGCTCACCGAGCGCGAGACGCCCGGCCGCACCACCCGACACGATGTCTCGCAGCAGAGGAAGTCCGTGCGTGTTACGAGCGATGCCCAAGGCCAAGAGGGCGAAGTCGCGGTGCTGCCGGCTGGACTTCGAGACGAAGCGAGCGATGGCCTCAGGCAGCCAAGGATCGGTCTGCCCGAACTCGGTGGTTGCCAGGGCGACCAGCGCGTCGATGGAGAGGTCGTCGTCCTGAATGGCGATCTCCTTCAGCGCGGGGACCACCAAGGAAGCGATCTCTTCGGCCGTTGGACGCCAGGGAGAGTGTGTCTCGGAATCAGCGCTTCTGGGGGTGATGGCACCATGCTCGACGTGATAGCGCTCGCGCAGGTTGACGAGCAGGTCGCGATTCAAGCGCCACCAGGTCTCCCAGCTCGCGCCAGCATTGACGACGCGCGCCCTGCGGGTGTTGGCGCCAGCGGCAGCTCCACCGGGAGTCGCTGCGGGGGCAGAGGGAGTGGCGGCCGGAATTGGACGTCCGGCTCCCGTGCCGGGTCCGGCGTGAGGAGGCGGGGTGCGATCGCCGCGCCCAGGGGTATCGCTCGGCTGTGGAGCCGGAAAGGAGTTGGGCGTATCGACCGGATTGAAGTTCTCCGTCCAGCGTCCCCGCGAGGGGCCTTGAATAAAGGCGACCTCATCGAGCGTCAATCCCAGGCGGGGAATCCACTCCAAGAGCTCGGGATCGTCAGGGATCTCGGCGACGTAGGCGTGGTTGGCCTCTTGGGCGAGCCGCTCAACGAGCTCTTCGCCACCCGACAGGTCGAGTAGGTGGGCCATGGCGCAGCGAGTGCCATCGCCGTCGACGAAGTAGGGAACGCGACGATCAGGGAAGTCGATGTTCTTGGGAAACTCACCGCGGTCGCGATAGGCGGCGAGTCGCTCGAGGTTTTCGAGCCGGGCGGCACGTTGCTCGGCCGTCCATTGGCTCAGGTCTCGGGTCGAGAGCTCCTCGATCACTCTCGTGAGGTGGGCGCGCTTTTCCTGAATGGCTCGAGCCGCATCCTCGTTTGCGTCTTGAGCGGCGAGGCCGGGAATCGGGAAGAGGAGAGCCAAGGCCAAGAGCCCTCCCAGGCCATTACGTGGAAGCATGAGCGTGCTCCGATGTTGAGGTGCAGGTTAGCTCCGAGGCGAAGTCGGTTCCGGGGGACCTCGGAGTCAAAGGGCGGGCGCACTTGGCCGCGAGCAACCTCTGTACCGCCATTGAGAATCAGCCGCGCCCTCGAAGGGCGATCACTCGTCTCCCAGCGCGATGGCCAAGTCACTAATCAGGATTCGGTCAGCAGATGAGGCGAGCGGGCTCGAGGATTTGCCGCCATGATTCGTGCGCCGACTGGCGAGGCTGCCTCGGCCCGGTGTGAGCGAATCCGCTCGGATTGCGCCGTTCGGTAACGCGCGATCGTGGGTGGTGGAGCCGCGTGGACGGGGCTCCCTTCATGCCATCACCCCTTGTGACCCTCACCGCCGGGCAGGAAGCGGTCGCGGTCATAGGGCCGCTTCTCCTTGGGCGGAATCTCCATGCCCGGGAGCTCTCGCCGCCAGCGTTCGCGGACCTCATCGTCGCAATAGTAGCGAAGGTAGATCTGAATGTCCTCGTCGCTGCCGGTGCCCGCGAGATCGATGTGATGTTGCCACCCGTCCGTCTCACCAGGCGGCTGGATGCTCTCGAAGTCCTTCGTCGGCTCGGGAAGGATCTCCTCGATCAACTTGCGATAGAGCTCGCGGTCCGACAGGTGATCGGTGGAATGCAAATACGTTCCCCACTCGGCCAGCCGATCGATGATCGCGTGGAGCTTCTTCCAAAGGGCAGCGTCATCGAGCTCGGAATCCGGCGAGAGCGTGAACCCGTCGGCGATGAGCTTCTCGGTCAGGGTCGTCTCAGGGATCTGCTCCCAGGGCATTCCGAACTCGTGTCGGCAGATCGGGCAGTCGTCGTTCTCTTCGGCCTCATGGCCGCGATTCGGCTCGTCAGGTCGTTCTTGGACCATCGATTCCCTCCGTGAAAGTTGTCGGCGTCCCTGACGACAAAGACGTTGGTTTTCGGGCGAGGGTCACGAAAAACTGGCGCAGTTGATCGTGAGATGAGAATTCGGGAGCCGCGCGAGCGCGGCTCCGCTCGATGGCCTCACTCCTTGCGATCGGCGCTGCCGGGCAGGAACCGGTCGCGGTCGTAGGGGGGCTTCTCCTTGGGCGGGATCTCGATGTCCGGGAAGTCTCTTCGCCAGGTCTCTCGCTCCTCGTCGTTGCAGTAGTAGCGAAGGTAGTTCTGGATGTCCTCGTCGCTGCCGCTGCTGACGAGGTCGATGTGATGCTGCCAGCGCGCCGCCGCGGCTGGCGGCAGGATGCTCTCGAAGTCCTTCATCGGCTCCTGAAAGACCTCCTCGATCAGGTGCCGATACAGCTCACGATCGGACAGATGATCGGTGCTCGAGAGAAAGGTCTGATGATCGGCCATCCACTCGATCACCCGGCTGAGCTTGGCCGAGAGCTCGGCATCGCCCAGCGACTGGGTGGGGGGCAGCTCGATGCCGGCGGCGAGCAGCCGTTCGTGGAGCGAGGTCTCGGGGATCTCTTCCCAAGGTGGGAGGATCTCGAAGTCGCTCGATCCCATGAGGTCCTTCCCGTTGCGGCTGAGCAGCGGTGCCGGACTCGGCTTCTTCGGGGTCTTCGAATCCATCTTCGTCTCTCCTTTGTCAGTCGGCGTCCCTTTCAACAAAGACGGGGTCACCGCGCCCAGGGTCACGCGAGTTTCCGATTTCTTGTGGCGTGCCCGAGTCGGAGTGAGCCGAGACAGTTCTGGAAAAGGCTCGCTTCGCTTCGCAGTTCTTTAAGTCGGCGATGAAGCGGTGTAGCCCTCCCCGAGACTCTACCGGCAGGGACCCTCCCCGGACGTGGCTAGGACCGGTCGCTGCGCTCGC
>JAVJTD010000097.1:0-7288 GCA_040219065.1 Planctomycetota bacterium | reverse complement strand
TGTATTCGACGAGTCGACCATCCGGCGCTTCGAGAACGAGGCCAAGGCCGTCGCGAGCTTGCACCACTCCAACATCGTGCCGCTCTTCGAGGCCGGTGAATCGGACGGTGTACGCTACTACGCGATGCAGCTCATCGAGGGGCGGCCCCTCGACCAGGTGATTCGCGAGCTTCGTGACGGCGACGGCGAGCACCGGCTCGACTCACGGGTCGGAGCGTCGGCCGTGCGCACGGCTCCCGAGTCGCCGGCGTCTCCCGGCTCGACGGCGACCGGTCATCGCCCCGCGCCGCGCCGGGCTCATGCGGCGATCGCGCGCATCGGGCTCCAGGTCGCCGACGCGCTCGCGACGGCACACCGCCAAGGCGTCCTGCATCGCGACATCAAGCCCTCGAACCTGATCCTCGACGACTCCGGCCGGGTCTGGGTCACCGACTTCGGCCTCGCCCGACTCGCCGAGAGCGACCTCACCCAAAGCAGCGACTTCCTGGGCACGCTGCGGTACATGTCGCCCGAGCGCTTCGATGGAGAAGGCGACGAGCGCGTCGATGTCTATGCGCTCGGTGCCACCTTGTACGAGCTCACGACCTTGCAGCCGGCGTTTCCCGGCGGCGATCAGGTCGTCTTGCTGGACCGCATACGCAAGGAAGACCCACCGGCTCTCGACCGGCTAGTCCCGGATCTCCCGCGCGACCTTCAGACCATCATCGAGAAGTGCCTCGCCAAGGAGCCGGCTCGTCGCTATCGCACCGCGTGGGACCTCGCCGACGACCTGCAACGCTTTCTCGAGAGCCGTCCCATTCGAGCGCGCCGCGCCACGCCGATCGAGAGACTCGTCTTCTGGTCACGGCGCAATCCGGCCGCGGCTCTCTTGCTGAGTGTGCTGCTGAGCGTAGCGGTGGCCGCCGTGGTCGCGGCCATCGAGTTCCGACACCAGAGCCAAGACAACCGCCGGCTGGCCCGGAACGAATCGGAGGCGCGGAGCGAAGCCCAAGACGCGTTCGAGGAAGCGACCGCCGCGCGTGACGAGCTGCGGCGCAGCCTCTACTTCTCCACGATGAGCTCGGCCATGACCGCCCTCGACGCGCGAAGCGGTGTGCGGCGGACTCGTCAAATCTTGGACCGCTGGATTCCAAGCAACGGTGAGCCGGACCTCCGGGGCTTCGAGTGGTACCTGCTGTCCTCGATGGCGCGCGAGAGCGAGATCGTACGAGACATCGGCGAGCGTATCCTCGACTTCGGATGGGGGCCGGACGCCACGGTCGGGCTGACCCCGGACAGCGTTCGCGTTTGGAACGGTGAGAGCGGCGGCGAGCGGTTCTCCATCCCGGCCGCCTCCTTCTCGCGCATGGGCGTGAGTGGGGATGGGCGGTTTCTCGCGATCGGCCAGGACGGAGCCATCGCGGTGGCCGATCTCTTCTCCGGCGAGATCGTCGCGCGGTTGCCCGTGGATTTTCCTTACTACGGTTGCATCCGATTGACGTCGGACGGCTCGCGCGTGATCGCGATCTCGGCCGAACGCACCCAGCGGGTACCCATGCTGTGCATCTGGGCGGTGGCCACTGGAGAGCTGTTGAGATCCACCGAGGTCGCGGGAGGGCAACACTTTGTCGTTTCCCCGGATGAACGAGCCATCGCTGTGACGACGACCGACGGACAGATCGTTCTCCATGACTTGGAGTCCTTCGACGTCCTCCGGCAGTGGCAGGTCGGGGGCTACCCGACTCCGCCTCGATTCACTCCGGATGGTCGAACGATGGCCGTCTTGTGCCGGAAAGGAATGCTCTGGCTCCTCGATGTCGAGACCGGCGACGTGAAGCTCGAGACGCGCGCGCAGCGAGACTGGGGGCGCTTCGTCACGATCAGCTCGGACGGACGATTCGTCGTCACGGGAGGACGAGACTACAGCTTGTTCGTCGTCGATCGCCAGACGCAGCAGCTCAGCCAGCTCTACGGTCCGCGTGACCGGCTGGGAGGGGCGGCGTTCGCCCCGGACGGAAGCGACCATCCGTATCGGTTGTTGGCCGGCAGCTTCGATGGCACCGTTCACGCCTGGACTCTCGGGGGACCGAGTGCCGTCTTACGAAGGAAGCTCGACCGCGTCGGGGAGTGGTTCGGTGTTGCATTCGGGCCGGACACGAAGCGTCTGGCTGTCATTCCCGTCAGCCACACGCCGGAGATGCTCTCGGTCGAGACGGCGGAGCAGCTCCCGGACAGTCAGGCCATCGGATGGACGCGAGATGGCCGACGGCTGGAGGCCGACCCGCGTGGAATCCGAGTGATCGACGAAACGGCGGGCGAGGGGAGACTCATCGAGCTGCCGAACTGCCAAGAGCTCGTGTTCGGCGGCATCGTTGCCACCGGTGACGAGGTCTTGGCCGTGGCCAATGCCGGGGCGATTCACGTGGCTTCCTCGAGCTCCCCGTCGGCGTCGCGTCGGATCGGCGAAGGCTTGACCGTGCCGCACCGGCCACTCCTCGCACTGTCGCCCGACGGATCTCGCCTGGTGGCGGGCGAGCGCAACGACCTCCACGTCTTCGATGTAGTGACGGGAGAGCCCGTCGTCTCCTGGAACCGTCTTCCGTATCAGGTGAAGCAGAGCGCCTTCCACCCCAACGGGCACGAGCTCGCGGTCTCGTGCTCGGACCAGGAGATTCGGGTCTGGGACCTTCGCCGTCCTGGCGAGCCGCGGGTCTTCTCCGGACACGCGCATCAGGTCGAGGGCCTCGCCATTCACCCAGACGGCACTCGCCTTGCCAGCGCCTCACGCGACGGAACCGTCAAGCTGTGGGACTGGGCGACTGGCTCCGAGATCCTGAGCCTGCGCCACGACGACACGATGGTCGATCGGGTGGCTTGGAGCCCAGACGGACAGCGGCTGGCGTCCGTCGACCAGGCGGGCGTCGTCCGTCTCTTCAGTGCGGCCGAAGCCTACGCGGCCGAGCGGTGAGTGAAGGCCGGTCAGTCGTCAGCGGTCATCCGGCGAGGGGCTGAAGTCCAGGGTTGCAAATCGAGACGGCCGGGGACGGAGTGTATCGACAAGCGAGGTCGCTGCACGCGCCGCTGACGTCGCAGCGAGGGTGAGCCGAACGACGTCCAACGTTCAACACCGAACGTTCAAATGACAATGCCGCAAGCCATTCTCTTTTCTCACAGGCGAAGGGCTTCCAGCCCACTCGGGAGTGAGCCTTGTGAGAAGGCAACGACGTTGCAGCCCCAAAAGGGGCGACTCTCCTCGAGCCCCAAGCACGACCGGAGCGCAGCGACGGACGAGCCTGGGGTGGAGGACGACCGGGAGCATCAACGAATCGAGCCCTGAATGGGCGGCAGGCTCCAGGTTCGGTGGTCATGCCGGAGCGACGACGAAGGAAGAACAAGGGCGACCAACCTCGAGTCGATCCGATTCGAAGTTCATTGGTAGCCCGGGCCGCGTCTCGTGCCGATCACGCGCCGTCACGCCGGCTGAAATGAAGCCTGGCCTTTGCAAATTGCAAGAGCGGTCATCGGACCTCATGGCGCCGAAGGAACTCGGCGATTCCGCTCTTCGAGAGGTCTCCTCGGGCGACGGACTCGACCATCTCGACCAATGACTTCGTGCGGACTTCGAGCTCGATGCCATTGAGAGAGAGGAAGATCAGCGCGCTGGCGAGTCCGGTCCGCTTGTTGCCATCGACGAATGGGTGATTTCGCGTGATGTGGAACAGATAGGCTGCCGCCATCTCGTAGATGTCGACGTGAGCATACGTCTCGGCGAACCCGACCTGCGGCATCCCGACTGCTGACAGGAGTACACGGAGATCTCGGACGCCCGGAGGTCCTCCGTAGCGCTCGATTTGGTCTCGATGAACCTCGATCACTTCGGCGAGCTCGAGGAATCGAGGAGTCATCGCTTACTCGGCGAGCCGCTTGAGGGCCTTGCCGTGACGACGATTGACCTCTTCGAGTGTCTTTCGGAACTCCTCGCGGTGCTTCGGGTCGCGCGCCGGAGTCACGATCAGGGACTCGCCATCGGTCGAGAGCTCGACGGGGGTGTCCGGGCCGATCCCAAGGAGCTCCAGGATCGCCTTGTCGATGACGAGGGCCAAGCTGTTCCCGTGCTTGGTGAGCTGCTTGATCATGAGGGTCCTTTCGGCGGAGAAGGGGTGAAACATTGTACTGACAATGTATGCAAAGTTCCGAGGTCGTCAAGTCCCAGGCAGCTCGGTGCCGCGCGCTGGGGTTGCACTCCCTCTCTTCAGATTTCCCTGAGGGGTAAAGCCCGTCCGCGGTGATGGCTTCGTCGGCGGGGACCGTCGGACGAATCCGACTCTTTCGGGGACTTTGTCGTTCGGTCCGGCTCCGAAGTGGGCCTTCCCCTTCCGGACGAGGTCCTCGAGCACTCGAAGCCGGGGACTGCAGAGAGAAAGACACGACACGCCCGAACGGGTTCGACCTTTGGAGACGACAGACACCATGATCCCGAACAAGATGCTCACGTTCCTCTTCATGACCGGCTTTCTCGTGGCACTGACCGCATGTGGCGGCGGCGGCGGTGGGGGTGGCGTCGGCGGCGCCATCGGCCAGGCCGATCAAATCGCGCCGACCGTCGCTTCGACGAGCCCGGCGGCCGGCGAGGCCAATGTCGGGACCGCGAGTGCCGTGATCGTGACGTTCTCCGAGCCAATGAATGCGGCGACCGTGAACGAGAACACCGTGCGCGTCCTCGCCGACGGGCAGGCTCTCTCCGGGAGCGTTACCTACGTCGACTCGCCCGCTCCGCAGGCGACGTTCGTGGCGGACGGCGGCCTGCCCGACGGCCAGGCGCTCACGATTCGAGTGCTGGCGGACGCGACCGACCTCGCCAGCAATCGCCTGGACGGGCAGCGCAACTTCGAGTTCAGCACGATTGATCTGACGGCTCCGGTTCTGCAGGTCAGCTTCCCGGGCAACACGCCCTTCACGACCGCGAGCTCCTTGGCGTTCGCCGGCGCGGCTCGGGACTTCAGCCGGATCGATCGCGTCGAGACCAACGGCTTCTCGGTGCAGACCGACGATGACTTCGCGAGCTGGCGGACGCGGCTCAACCTGTTCGAAGGTGACAACTCGGTGCGCATCGTCGGCCAGGACGCGGCGGGCAACGCCTCCGAGATCAACCTGACGGTCCGTAACGATATCCTGCTGACCTCGGTCACCGATGTCGGCTTCGACAGCCGCAACGACCGTCTCGTGGTGGCCTCGTCACCCGTGACGACGATCGAAGAGGTCGCGCTTTTCACGGTCGACTTCCAGACCGGCGTGACGAAGCTGCTCTCGCAGTTCGGTGTGCGCGGCAGTGGTCCCGAGATCGCCATCATCGGAGGCATCTTCGTCTCCGGAAACAACAACGACGCCTGGGTCACGGACTTCAGCAATGACGCCATCTACGAGATCGACTTGGTCTCGGGCAACCGCGTCGAGATCTCGGGACAGAACGTCGGCAACGGCCCGCGCATGAACGGGATCAACCAGATCACCTACGATCCGCTCGGGGACCGCTTGTTCGCGACGGATACCTTCAACGGTGTCGTCTTCGCCGTGGAGCGCGACACGGGCGACCGCTCCGTGTTCACGACGCTGCTCACCAACCCGCGCGGGATCGCCTACGACCTCGCGACCCGCTTCCTCTACATCGCCGACCAAGCCACCGGGCAGGTCCACGTCTTCGACAGCAACGACAGCAGCAACAACGGCGTCACCTCGGATGACAACGATCCGGGCCCGGACCTCATCGAGCCGATCGCCATGACCTACGACAGCCTGCGCGATCGCCTCTACCTGAGCGACGTCGGTCTCGGAGCCGTGGTGCAGGTGGAGCTCAGCGGGGCGCGCACGGTCCTCGGCGAGATCGGCGACGGCGAAGGTCCGCTCGAGGCGATCGGCGGCCTCGACTACGATCGCGGCCGGGACAGCCTCTTCATGGGTGACCCGCAGCTCAACGCCGCGCTGTTCGTCGGCAGCACCGGGCGCTCCGAGCTCACGAAGACGGCCATCGGTAGTGGCCCGCGCCTGCGCGATGCTCGCTCCCTGAACGCCACTGCGGACGGCCAGCTCCTGACCGTCAAGAAGGTGGGCATCGACACCGACGTCCTCGTGATCGACGCGAATGACGGTGATCGTGTCACGAGCGAAGAGGCCTTCGGGCCGGGATCGGGGCCCGAGCTCGTCGACCTCCGTACCGTCGCCGTTGCTCCGTCTGGCGATGAAGCCTTCATCATCAGCACCTTCGGTCTGGCCAAGATCATGGGCCTGAACCTGACGACCGGTGAGCGCCGCATCGTCTCGGGCGATGGAGTCGGAGGGGGCCAGGATCTCTCCTTCCCCGATCGCCTGGCGACCAACGCCGACGGCTCGAAGATCTGGGTGTCCGACTTCCGCCGCGTGATGGAGATCGACACGGCGACGGGTGATCGGTTCCAGCTCACGGGCGACGATCGCGGCACCGGGCCCGTGTTCGACACCATTCCCGGAGCGCTCGTGCTCGACGAGGCTCGCAATCGGCTCCTGGTCGCCTTCCGCGTCGACATCCTCGCCGTCGACCTCGCGACCGGCGACCGCACCGTCCTGTCCGACGGGAACGCTGGCGGCCCGACCCTCGAGTTCTTCCCCGGTCTGGCGCTCGATTCCGCCAATGGCCGACTGATCGCTGCCGGCACGGCATTCTCGAGCCAGGACTCGCTGATCTCGGTGGATCTCGAGACCGGTGCGCGCGAGGAGATCTCTGGCGCGAATCGCGGCGAGGGCACGCTGCCGTTCTTGATCTCGGGCCTGGTGGTCGAGGCGGAGAATGGTCGCGCGTTCGTCTCCGATCAGCGACTGAACGCGATCTTCGTCATCGACCTCGAGAGCGGCGACCGCGCCGTCTTCTCGAAGTAGCGAGCGTCCTCTCCGAATCAGATTCCTCCAGAGCCCGGCCAACCGGCCGGGCTCTCTTCGTGTCCTGCCGAGAGGGCCGTGCCGTCAAACGCGATGTGGCTTGCCGCTGACGCAGGGTTGCCCGAAGGCTATCCTCGAAGGCGGTTCCCAGGAGAGAGACTCATCGACCTCGACTTCGACATCCTGCAAGCCATCGACGACACGTGCGAGCGCTTCGAGGACCTGCTGCAATCGGGCCAGCAGCCTTCGATCGTGGACTGGCTGCCGGGTGACTGGGAGCCCGAGTCGCGCCGCGTGCTCTTCAAGCATCTCCTCGAGCTGGACGCCGACTATCGCCGCCGCAGCGGCTCGGATTGCTCGGTCAAGCACTTCCTGTCCCGCTATCCGGACTATTCCTGCG
>JAVJTD010000157.1:0-21904 GCA_040219065.1 Planctomycetota bacterium | reverse complement strand
GCCGGCCTCGATCGCCACGCCGTTCTTCGAGACGTGGGACGACGTCAGCCAGCCCGACGGCACGGACTGGACGTTCAACCAGGGCGCTTTCGTCCTCACGACGGCCGTCGCTGAGCCCAATGCGCCCAAGTCGATCCAGATGAGCACCGCCGGTGGCCTCGAGAACGACAAGGAGGAGATTCGCAGCAAGACCTTTGCCCTCCAGGGTGAGTCGGGCGTGACGCTGTCCTTCTACACCGAAGCGCGTGGACCGGAGAATGGGGAGTCCCTCATCTGCGATTACGTCAACAGCAGCGGTGACTGGGTCGAGCTCGGTCGGGTGAATTCGGACGGGACCATCGAGTCGAGCTTCCTGTTCAGCCGCTTCTCGCTCCCGGCCAATGCTTATCACGATGGCTTCCGATTCCGCTTCCGGACCGATGTCGACGACATCTTCGACTTCTGGTTCGTCGACAGCGTCAAGCTCGGTAAGCAGCCCGAGATGACTCTCGTCACGCCGCCGTCGCCCGGGCAGACAGCGCGCGCCGACGTCACGGGTCTGCTCCCGGGTCAATCGGTGACGCTGTTCTACTCGTTCACCGGCATCGGATCGGGTCCGTGTTTCTTCCAGGACGTCTGCTTCGACTTGCTCGGCGGGATCTTCCCGCTCGTGACGATCAACGCCAATGGTGCAGGCACCGCGAGCTTCCTCATCCCGATCCCCGCCAACGCGCCGATCGGCTTGACCGCTTACCTGCAAGCCTTCGCAGGCTACGTCCCCGGACGCCAGTCCGACGTCAGCACCGCGGTCTCCGCGACCGTGCAGTAAATCTCACGATGCTCCGGTGCACCGGTGATCCGGTGTACCGGCTCTCTCCTCGCGGATCTGTCCTTCGCGCTCTTAGCCCGGATATCTCACGAGCCATCTACTGCGGCGCCGAATCTACCCACGCCTGCTACGTCAAGCTCCCTGCGCCGCCTAGACGACCTGCAGAGAGGTCGACTGCGGCGTGCTCGGTCGCTTTCCTTGCATCCATGGGCATCTTCGACGCCTCGCGACGATGTCTCGTGAGATATCCGGGTTAGGACCCTCCCGATCGCCGAGGCGGGGCTTTGCACTCGAGGCACGGTCTGTCAATCTGGTCGACCGAGGACCTGACCATTCCAAAGGGAGGCTTCCGTGTCGACGCTGCACCACCGTTGTCGCTTGCTCCTTCTGTCGCTCATCCTGATCGGCTGGTGGTCGCCCGCCCCGATCTTCGCGCAAGAGACTGCTCGAGAGGCCGAGCAGGAAGAGACGAAGCTTCCGCCGCCTCTCACCGAGTACTTCGGCCGCAAGATCGCCCAGACGATGCACTATACGGGTGCGCCTTGGCTGACCCGTGAGTCGCGCGAGCGCGAGGAGGACTGCCAGACCCTCCTACGTGAGCTTCGAGTGAAGCCCGGCCAGCGCGTCTGCGATCTGGGCTGCGGCAACGGCTTCTACACGCTCCAGCTCGCCGAGCGGGTCGGCGAGAAAGGGAAGGTCCTGGCCGTCGATATCCAGCCCGAGATGCTCGAGCTCCTGAAGAAGCGTGCCGAGGAAGAGGATCTCACAGAGCGCATCCAACCGATCCTCGGCACCGTCGCCGACCCCAAGCTGCCCGACGACTCGGTCGACCTCGTCCTCTTCATCGACGTGTACCACGAGCTCGCGTACCCCGAGCAGATCCTCGCGAAGATTCGGAGCGCACTCAAGCCCGGCGGCCTGCTCGTGCTCGCCGAGTTCCGGCTGGAGGACCCCGAGGTCCCGATCAAGCTCCTCCACAAGATGAGCAAGGAGCAGATCGACAAGGAGATGAGAGCCAACGGATTCCGGCTGGCCCGTTCTTTCGACGATCTCCCCTGGCAGCATCTCGTCTTCTACGAGGTCGACGAAGACCGAGAGCCCGCCAAGCGGTGAGACGGAGCCGCTGGGTCGTTCGCTCGTGAGCTGAGATGGTGCCCCGGCGTACCGACTGATGGAGTTCCCGTGAGCCATCCCCCGACATTGATGACCTCTCGGCTGCGTCTTCGGCCGTTTCGCTCCGAAGATGCTCCCGAGGTTCAGCGGTTGGCCGGCGATCGGCGAGTCGCCGACGGCACGCTGCACGTCCCGCATCCATACCCCGATGGAGAGGCGGAGCGCTGGATCGCCACGCTCGAGCCTGCCTTCGATGCCAAGGTCTTGGCCCAGTTCGCCATCGTCGATCTCGAGTCCGACGAGCTGCGGGGCAGCATCGGCCTCCAGCTCAACTTCGATCACGACACCGCCGAGCTCGGGTACTGGATCGGTCCGGACTACTGGGGCCAGGGCCTGGCGACGGAAGCCGGCCGCGCGGTCGTCGCCTGGGGCTTCGAGGAGCTGGGCTGCAATCGAATCAGCGCACACCACTTCTCCGAGAACATCGCTTCGGGGCGAGTGCTGCTCAAGATCGGCATGCAGCATGAGGGGCATGTCCGGCAGGCGATCAAGAAGGATGGGCAGTATCTCGACATCGAGCTCTACGCGATCCTTCGCTCCGATCGGCGCTGACCGGGCGCTCGACTCTGCCGCTGCAAGCCAGGACCATCCGCGTTAGAAGGCAGCCCGTGCGAGGCGCCGTGCCACCCGGCGATCGATGTCCTCGCGGCAATCCACTCGTTCCCAAAAGGTAGTGAGCCAAAAAGACATGTCGACAAAGCAAGGCACGGTGACTTCTCTCGGACTCTTGATCCTCCGGGTCGGATTCGGGGTCTACATGATGACCCACGGCTGGGGCAAAGTGCAGATGGTGATGGACGGTGAATTCGGCGAGATGGACCCGATCGGGCTGGGCCCCAAGATGAGCATGATCTTCGCCGCCGCTGCGGAGTTCGGCGGAGCATTGCTCGTCGTCCTCGGCCTCGGCACTCGCTTCGGTGCAGCCGCCGTCGCGTTCACGATGGGCGTCGCGGCGTTCGTCGTCCATGCCAACGACCCGTGGACGATGTCGGCGGCGGGTAACGGAAAGGAGCCCGCGCTCCTCTTCATGACCGCATTCCTCTCGCTCGTCTTCACAGGCGCCGGCCGTTTCTCGGTCGACGCGTGGCTCTGGAACAAGCGGAAAGCGAAGAAGGCGGCGTGACCCGGAAGCCCGCGCACCGGAAGCGCGGGCGTCTTACAGGTGCGGTCCCATTGCCCCCGGCAGCATCGTGCCAGGCCGGAGCATGCAGAAGGTAAAACATACCGAATTCGTTGGAGTGCCCAAGCCGAGCGAGCCGGTGACTGAGTCTGTCGCTGAGAGCTATTGCGAGCGAGCTTGGGCCGGGGTCATCGTGCTGACGGAACGCGCATTCCGAGCGGCCCCTTGCTCGGCACCTTTTCGCTCGATGGTCAGCGACATCGAGGAGGCGGCTTCCAGCTCAACAGCCGCTTCCCGTTTCGGTCGCGCGGGCTCTGGTTTGACGGTCGCGCGGGCTCTGGTTTCAGACCAGCCTCAGGATCACTTCGTCGGGCGAGCGCGCAGGACGACCGTGACGCGATTGCCTTGCGAAGTGATCTCCTGGGCGGGCAGGCTGAGCAGCCCCTCGGCCATGAGCGTGGTCACGCCGCTGGAGACCAACGTGCCGTCGAAGCGTCGATTCTCCCAAGCGTATCTCGCCATGGGATCGAGGATCAGCCGCTGTACGCGCCTGAGGGTGACGCGCCGGGACAGCGTGGTGCCATCGGTCGTGCGCAGAGCCATGCGCCAGACATGGGGGAGGTCCACCGGGTAGCCGCCCCACGGGTCCCAGGTCGACGACCACGCGATGTTCTCATTCACTCCGAGAGAGCCGAACGGGAAGTCGGAAAGCGGAGCGACGTCTTCGGTGAGCGCCGGGATCGACTCGTTCAGTCGAGCCGTGAAGCCGAGGAACGGCTCGAGCCCCGAGAGCCCGAGGGTGGGGGGGAGCCCTTGGAAGTCCTGCCAGACGTGGCCATCACCGCTGATGTGCACGCCGAAGGGCTGCCACGCATTGTGGAGGGGGCCGTAAGAAGGGCGCCCCTGCGTGACCCACTCGATGGTCGTGTCATTGCGCCCGAAGCCGATGCCGATCGGGACCGTGCCTTCGGCGCGGCGACTGATGAGCTGGGTCTGATGATCTTGCCAGTCCCAGATGCCCGTGCCCGAGTAGGTCGCGAGGGGTTGACCCCAATCGCCGGGCGCGTCGAGCTCGACGGGGAGGTTCAGCGCTTCGGGTCCCCACTTGATCTCGAGGTTCGGGTCCCAATTCGTGCCGCCGCCATCTCCCGCGGTCTTGTAGCTGGTCATTGGCTCGCTGGCGTAGGACGCGGCGAACACCTGGGGATAGCGGAGCGACATCCCGAGCACCCCCGATCCTCCCATGGAGTGACCGACGAGGTAGACGCGGTTCCAGTCGATGGCGTCCTTCAGCACCGGATGGCGCTGCATGTCGTACACCATGCGGAGCACGCGCTGCTCGGTGTAATTGCGGATCGTCTCACCGCTGGTCGGCACGCTGCTGAGCCGGTAATCGTGATCTTTCGAGAAGCCGAACCACCAAGTCTCGCTGGTATCGACCGGGCGAAGCTCGGCCGCGCAGTAGTTGGTCGGGCTGGTCTGCGGCGGGTACGCGTTGTCCTGCCAAGGATGTAAGAACAAGATCATCGGCATCGGGCTGGGAGCTTGACCGCCGCATTGCGAGGCGTCCGGCACGACGAGCGTGTACGAGTAGGCATACTGAACAGCATTGGCCACGGCCGGGTCGGCGGGGGAGAGGCCGTAATAACCGTTGGAAGGGTTGGGCGCGTGGAAGGTCGGATTCCAGTCATGCAGGTCCATGTACTGGATGAAGATCCTGATGTTGCCCACCTGCGCGACCTCGACCGGGCTGGGCTCGTCGACTGACTCGCTGATCGGACCGATGGCATTGCCAGGGCCGAAGTCCGTCAGGTTCTCGGTGCTGCCGGAGTCGACGGTGGTGACGGCATAATAGGTATCGCCGCTCGAGTTGCCCCCCAGGTCGGTCGAATCGACGGTCCAGACCAGGAGTCCCGTGCCGGCTGTCAGCTCGAAGCCGCCATCCTGAATCACGTACCGGTCGAAGTACCTCGCCGCCCACACCCCGGTGCCACTCACGTCGTACCGATCGGAGTAGAAGCGTCCTGAGTCGCGCGGTACCTCGTAGAGGAGCGTCGCCTGCGCGATCGTCCCCTGTGTGATCGGCTGATCGTGCCGGTAGATCCGATAGCTCTCCTGCTGATCGGCCAGGAGCTCGGTCCAGGTGATGAAGGACTGGCCGTCTCGATGAACGACGGTCAGGTCGCTCGGTTGAGGCGGGTCCGCTGGCGCCGCCGAGGCCAGAGGGGCGGCGATCGCCAGACCGAGGAGAATCCGCAGAGCGATCATGGTGTGGTCCGGAAATATATCGACGGACTCCCCGACCCGAGACGGTGGTGGATCCAGTGGCAGATCGTCGACTTCGGGCTCATAACGGGAAGTTGCGGCTTTGGAACGTTAACGGGCCAAGCTTAAACGCTTTCTGTCAGGCCTGTCCAGGCTCTTTCCCATGGCCTCGGCCGGGAGATTCGGCCCGGCTTGCAGTCGGTCGGGATCCGAGCCCATAATCGCGACCTCGAACCTCAGTCACTCGAACCAACCGAGACCCCCGATGACTCTCCCCAGCCCGTATCCGACGTTCTCCCAGTCCCCGGCCCATCGAGATCTCGAGCTCCACCGGGACGCCTTGATGCCGGTCCGCCTGCGCGATCTCTTCGAAGCCGATCCGAAGCGCTTCGAGAAGCTTTCGCTCCGGCTGGACGATCTCCTCGTCGACTTCTCCAAGCACCAGCTCACCGAAGAGACCCTCGGGCTGCTCAGACGGCTGGCGAGGGAGCGAGGGGTCGAGGCGCTCCGAGACGCGATGTTCCGCGGCGACCCGATCAACATCACCGAGAAACGAGCGGTGCTGCACGTCGCGCTGAGGAACCGGTCGGGTCGCCCGATCGAGGTGGACGGCCAAGACGTCATGCCCGAAGTCGAGGCCGCCTTGGATCATCTCCGAGACTTCGCATCGTCGGTGCGCTCCGGGGACTGGCGTGGCCATACCGGCGAGGAGATCTCGGACGTCGTGAACATCGGGATCGGTGGGTCGGACCTCGGCCCGGTCATGGTGACCGAGGCACTCGAGCCCTATCACGACGGACCGCGCGTGCACTTCGTCTCGAACGTCGATGGTGCGCATCTCTACAAGACCCTCAAGGGGCTCCGTCCCGAGACGACTCTCTTCCTCATCGCCTCGAAGACGTTCACCACGCAAGAGACCATGACGAACGCGCACTCCGCGCGGCGGTGGTTCCTCGACGCGAGCCAGGACGAGGCGCACATCGCCAAGCACTTCGTGGCGCTCTCGACCAACGAGTCCGCGGTCCGCGAGTTCGGCATCGCTCCCGAGAACATGTTCGTCTTTTGGGACTGGGTCGGCGGACGGTACTCGCTGTGGTCCTCCATCGGCCTCTCGATCGCTATTGCCGTCGGTCCCGAGCGCTTCGTCGAGCTGCTCGAAGGCGCCCACGCGATGGACGAGCACTTCCGAACCGCGCCGCTCGAGGAGAACCTGCCGATCACGCTCGGGCTCATCGGCGTCTGGTACGGCAACTTCCTCGACTGCGAGAGCCAGGCGATCCTGCCCTACGACCAGAACCTCCATCGCTTCGCCGCCTACTTCCAGCAAGGCGACATGGAGAGCAACGGCAAGCGTGTGACGCGCGATGGCCGGGTGGTGGAGTTCCAGACCGGTCCGATCGTCTGGGGCGAGCCCGGCACGAATGGGCAACACGCCTTCTACCAGCTCATCCACCAAGGCACGAAGATCATCCCCTGCGACTTCCTCGCCGCGGCCCAGCCGCATCACCCTTGGGAGGAGCACCACCGCATCCTGCTCTCGAACTTCTTCGCCCAGACCGAGGCGCTGATGAGGGGCAAGACGCAGGACGAGGCGCGTGCCGAGCTGAAGGCGCAGGGACTCTCCGGCGAAGCACTCGAGCGGCTCTTGCCGCACAAGGTGTTTCCGGGGAACCGTCCGACGACCAGCCTGCTCTACCGGCGCCTCGATCCCAGGACGCTCGGGAAGCTGATCGCACTCTACGAGCACAAGATCTTCACGATGGGCGCGCTCTGGGACATCAACTCCTTCGATCAGTGGGGCGTCGAGCTCGGCAAACAGCTCGCGAAGAAGATCCTCCCCGAGCTGGAGAGCGACGATGCGGTCCGCACTCACGACGCCTCGACCAACGCCTTGATCGATCATTACAAGTCACTGCGGAAGCAGTAGTCCAGCCGATGCGCTGGCGGAGCATGCAGGCGGTGAAACGATCGGAGCCCGAACAGGTCCCTGGCGAGGGGTTGGGAACCCGCTGGCGTGCACAGAGCTCATGATCGATTCAGTGGGGCCTCGTGAGGGACGACGGGACCGGATCCCGCAGATGAAGGGCAGGGAACGTTCTGACCGCCTTGAGTGACGGGCATGTCACTTCGTCCCTCACTCATCGCAAGACTGATGGAGTCCTCGCGGTGAACCGCGCTGCCCCAACGGCAAGGGCTTCGTGTCAGGGACCCGTGCGGGCTCTGGCTTCAAGCCCGGTGCGCGGAGCCGGCCCGAGCACGTTCCTTCGTGGTCTCGGGCTCGTACCGCCTCAATGATCCTCGTCGGGCAGGCCCATGCCCGCTCGGTCGGGTGACTTCGGCTTGGGCACCGGGACGTAGGGATTCTTCTCCAGCTCCTGGATCATCAGGTCGATCGCGGCCTGGAGCTGAGGATCCTTGCCGCCGGTCATCAAGGCGGGGTCGTCGACGACCTCGATGTCGGGCTCAACGCCATGGCCTTCGATCGCCCAGGTCCCGTCGTTTTCGTAGAACCCGAAGGTCGGCACCGAGAGGAAGGCTCCGTCGATCAAGGACGGGTTGCCCGAGATCCCGATGAGGCCACCCCAGGTGCGCCGGCCGATCAGCTTGCCGATGCCCGACCAACGAAAGTAGTGGGGGAAGGCATCGCCGCCCGATCCGGACTTGCCGTTGATCAGCATGCACTTGGGACCCTGATGCGAGTCCGGTGGCCACGGCAGCGTCGCGCCGTCTCGCCGCGCCCAGTAGTTGGTCCGCGGGCGATTGAGCATCTCGATGAAGCGTGTGGGGATCTGTCCGCCGGCGTTCCAGCGCTCGTCGATGATCAAGGCCTGCTTGCCGAGCTGGCCATAGAATTGACGCACGAGGTTGTTCTGGCCGTTGACGCCGGTATCGGGGACATGGACGTAGCCGACGCGACCGTCCGACTTCTCCTCGACGGTCTTTCGGTTCCGCTCGACCCAGGCGCGGTAGCGCAAGCCCGACTCGTCACCGAGCGCCTTCACGGGCACTCGCCGCGCGTCGTCGTCGAGAGAGGGCTTGGCGCTGACCGTCAAAGTCACGGTCTTGCCCGCCATGCCTTGGAGCAGCGCCCAAGGATCCTGATCGAGGCGCAGCTCTCGGTCGTTGATCTCGAGCAGATAATCGCCTTCCTTCACGTCGACGCCCGGCTGCGAGAGCGGACCGCGCGCGTCATCGTCCCACGGACCTCCGTGGTGGATCCGCGCGATGCGATAGGCACCACTGTCGATCTCGAAGTCACAGCCCAACAGCCCGACGTCGACGCTCGGACCTTCTTCGACGTCTCCGCCCTGGTAATAGGCATGGCCGGCATTGAGCTCGGAGATGAGCTCGGCGATGACGGTGCCGACGTCTTCACGATCGGCACAATCGGGCAGCATCTTCGAGTAGCGGATGCGCTCCTTCTCCCAGTCCACGCCGTGCATGCTCGCGTCGTAGAAGAAGTCGCGCTGGAGGCGCCACGCCTCGTTGAAGATCTGCGCCCACTCCTCACGCGGCTCGATGGTGGCCATCAGGCCCGAGGTGTTCAGGGACTTCGGCGATGAGCCGGCACCGGCGTCCTGGATCGCACCTCGGTTGCCCTGGACGTAGAGGATCTTCTTGCCGTCGGAAGAGATCGCAAAGGCGCCCGCGCCAGTGGCGACGTCTTTCTCGGACTTCTGATCGGCGTGGATGTCGTAGATCTGAATCTTCGGCGGCGTGCCTTGCTGACCCTGGAACGGTCGCCGCGCGTACAAGAGGGCACCCTTGTCATTGACCGCCAGGCTGGCGAAGTTGCCCGGCGCCACCGGCAATCGGATCGCGCGCGCCTCGAAGCCCTCGATGTCGATCTCGACCGGCTTCACGTCCTTCTTCGCAGTCTTCTTCTCATCGTCTTCGGTCTCGTCGCTCTGGGCGATGGCGACTTCTTGCCGAGTGAGCTTGAAAGTGGCGCCCAGCCCCAAGAGCTTCATCGTGGCACGCCCCGACATCTCGCTCCCCGTGACCGTCGCTTGGACCTCCCACTCCATGCCGTCGGGGTCCTCGAGCTCGGCCTCGAGTCGACCGGAGGCGCGATCGAAAGTACCGCTCGTGATCGTGACCGAGGCGATCGTCAGATCTGCCGAGCCGGAGACACTGCCGTCCTGACCCAGTCGGATGACCATGACGACGTCCAACTCGCCGCTCGGATCGATCTGGACCGGGATCTGCGCCCGGCCTTTCCAAGTTCCCGAGAGGCCGTCGTCGGCGGTTGCTTTGGGCTCGTCCTTCTCTTCTTTCTTCTCGCTCTCTTCGGAGTCGGCGGCTTCCGCCTTCTCCTCCGCCTCGGGCTTCTCGTCCTTCCAGGTCACCTCGTCCACCTCGGGTAACCATGGCGAGGCGATGTCCTCTCGGAGCGGTACGGCGAGGAGGACTTGCGTGCCGGGGTATACGAAGGATTGATCGAGGTCCCCGTAGATCGGGTTCTCGAACGAGCGGGTGCTGGTGAAGTAGAGCCAGTCGCCCTTGCGATCGAAGACCGGGCTGCTGTCGGCGAACATCTCGCTCGTGACGCGGTGGCGCTCCTTCGACTCGATGTCGTAGAGGAAGATCGACGAGCCGCGGAAGACGTCCTCGCTCAAGGCGTAAGTCAGCCAGCGGCTGTCGGGTGACCAGCTCACGGTCGTGCCGCCGAATGCGACGGGGTCGCGATCGAAGACTTCGGCTTCGCCGGTCTCAAATGAGTAAAGCAGCATGTTGCCGCTCTTGTCAGCGAAGTAGATGTGCTGGGAGTCGGGGGACCAGCGAGGCTGGTAGTAGTAGGTGTGGCTGCCGCTCGTGAGCTGGCGCGTCTCGCCGCGTCCGTCCGACTGGGTGACGTAGAGCTCGTACTCCCCGGACTCATCGGAGAAGTAGGCGATCCAACGACCGTCGGGGCTCCAGGTCGGGGTCCGCTCGGCGGCGCCGCTCGTGCGCGTCAGGTTCCTGGGCAGTCCGTGCTCGGCCGGGATGGTCCAGACCTCGCCGCGAGCCTCGATGACGGCGCGCTGCCCCGTCGAAGAGATCGACCAGGACTGGATGTTCTCACCGGTATCGACCGAGCGGGCCGCCACCTTCGGGCGATCACCCGGCACCCGGATCTCGACGGTGCGGGACTCGCCACTCGCGAGGTCCAGAAGGTAGAGCTGACCGCCGTTCTCGAAGACGATCTCGCCCTGGCCCGACTTGCCCGGACCCATCGACGGCCACTTCACGTCGTAGCTCTCGAACTTCGTGACCTGCCGCCTTTGCTCGGTCTCGGTATCGTAGACCCAAATGTTGAGGCGGTGGGCAGGACCTGCGTCGGAGAGGTAGTAGACGTCGCTCCCGTGCCACATCGGCTGGGTGTCCGTGCCTTCCCAGTCGGTCATCTGCTTGGAGACATCGTCCTCGAGGTGGTAGAGCCAGATGTCGCTGGCATCACCGCCGCGGTAGCGCTTCCAGGTGGCCGTGTCGCGATTGTGTGGCGTGTAGGCCATCCATGCTCCATCGGAGCTGATCGCCGCCGCCGCTCCGTAGGGCACTGGCAGCTCCACCGGCAGACCGCCCGTCGCCGGAACCCGGAAGAGCTGCGACGCGCGACGATCGAAGGAGAAGCCTGCCGTCCAGAACACGAGCTCCTTCCCGTCGGGCGTCCAGTCGCACAGCACCTCGGTCGATGGATGGTGCGTGACGCGTCTCGGAATGCCGCCGCCTCGCGCCGAGATGACGTACAGATCCGGATTGCCTTCGTAGTTGCCCAGGAACGCGATCTCGCTGCCATCGGGGCTGAAGCGCGGGTAGGCCTCGCGTCCGGGCGGGCTGGCGAGCGGGCTGGCTTGGCCGCCGTCACGCGGTGCGAGCCAAAGGTCGTTGGCGTAGACGAAGACGATGTGGGACTCGCCGACGTCCGGATAGCGGAGCATGCCGGCGTGGGGGCGAACGTCATCCTCGGCGAAGGACGCTTGGGAGAGGGCGAGCAGGAGAGCCGAGCAGATGGCGATCCGGGTGATCATGGGCGGTCTTTCCTCCGGCGGCAGGCGGACAAGGAGACATCCTCCGACGTCACGAGACACAAGATACTCTCTCACCGACCGCACCTTTCAAGGGGCGAAACCGCCGGACTTCACCCGTGCGCCTGACTGGGAACAGGCTCAGCGGGAATCCCTGTATCCCCCGACTTCAGTCGGGTTGTTTCCCCGGCTTCAGCCGGGAGGTGGTACGAAGCGCCCAGTTTCACCACTGTATGCTCCGGCGCCGCGCCGGGGGCGTGGCTGATCTGGAAACCAGAGTCCGCGCGACTGAGACGGAAAGGGGCCATCGAGCAGAAAGCCGCTTTCTCGACGACGCTGACGTTCGAGCAGAGAGGTGCCGAGCAAGGGGCCGCTCGGAGTGGGCCGTCTCGCCGCAACGGTGCGCCCCGGCCCAAGCTCGCTCGTGGATGCCTTTCCTAAGAAATTTGGCCTTTGGCTCGCTCGACTTGGGCACTCCATGGACCTGCATCGAACCATCGCTTCCTGGACATGAGGGGACCCGAGCAGGACAATGTGGCCGCCGGGGTAGCAGGAGACTGAACCTGAGAAGGAAAGCGCTCACACATGAGGAGTCGCTTCGGTTGGCTCGCCCTCTGGATCACCCTCGCTGCCGGGTGTCGCACGACGCCCGATGAGACGCCGAGCGGCACGCAGGTCGCTACGGATTCGAACGAGCCCGCGCCGTTCCCGGTGTGGGAGACCGGCAAAAACCGCTCGGCGGACGAGCCGACGCCCGAGTCGCGGTTCGAGTTCCTCACTCGACTCTATGACGCCGATGAGGACGGGCGAGTGACGGCGGAGGAGTACGGGCGCGAGCCCGAGACCTTCGCTCGGATGGATCGCGACGAGGATGGCGTCCTCACGGCCGAGGACTTCGCCGAGGGTCAGCCGCTGCTCTCACCGAGCCAGCGCAACGAGCGGCGCCGCCGACTCGCCGCCGAGCTCTTTGCCAAGTCCTTCCAGCAAGACGACGACCTCGAGCTGGGGCTCGAGGAAGTCGAGGCGAGCTTCCGGGACTACGACGCCGACGGGGACGGCGCGATCGTCGTTCGAGAGTTCGCGCGGCATTTCGCGACCTTGAACATCGAGCCCCCCCGAGGGGCGCCACCGGGATTCAATCCCTTCCCGTTGTTCCGCGCGGAGATCGCCCGCGGAGACGATCAGCTCACGATGGAGAACGTGCGCGCCTACTTCGTCTCCCAAGACAAGGACGGAGACGGCCGCCTCGTTCCCGCTCGGCGCGCCGAGGCACCCAAGGTCGGGGAGCTGGCGCCAGACTTCACCCTCTCGCCCCCGAAGGGTGGCGATCCGGTCACGCTCTCGTCCTTTCGAGGGGATCGTCCGGTCGCGCTGATCTTCGGGAGCTACACCTGACCCCCGTTCCGAAGCTCGGCCGGTCGGCTGAAGCAGCTCTTCGAGACCTACGGGGATCGTGTGCAGTTCTACGTCGTGTACATTCGCGAGGCCCATGCGGTCGACAGCCCGGCACCGATGGGCGGCGACGGCGCGCCCTTGGTCGAGGATCCGCGGAGCTTGCACGAGCGGCAGGAGGTCGCCCAGGTTTGCATGACGCGCCTCGCCCTCGAGCCGATGCCGGCTCTGGTCGACGAGCTTGACGATGCGGTCAATCAAGCGTATCAGGCCTGGCCGGATCGACTGTATCTCATCGGCACCGACGGCCGGCTGGTGTATGCGGGCGAGCCGGGGCCTTTCGGGTTCAAGCCGAAGCAGCTCGAGGACGCGATCGCGGCTTATCTGTCCGAACGATGAATCCTCGATGAAGGTGCGGCCAGGAGGCGTTCGCTCGCTTGCGGCGGGCTCGTCCTCCCCGTAGTCTGAGGCGGTTGCCGCGATATGACCCCTTCATGGCCCCTGCCCCCGGTGAGACATGATGAAGCTGCCAATCGTTCGCTCGCTCCTCGTCGTCTCCTTGCTGTTCGTCGCTCCCTTGGCCACTGCGCAAGTCAGGCCCGCTCCGATCCGCTTCACCGATCGAGCGACCCAATGCGGGATCCTGTCGTATGACGCCGCGAACGGCATGGGGTCCGGTGTGCTCGCCGCCGACTACGACGATGATGGAGACATCGACCTCTTCGTCCCCAATGGCGAGGGCGTTCCCGACCAGCTCTATCGAAATCGGGGTGATGGCACCTTCGAGGAGATCGCGGCCCGCGCGGGTCTCGATTCCCTCCAGCGGCATCGCGCGTCTTTGTTCTTCGACTACGACGGCGACGGGGATCTCGACTTGATCGTCGGCAATGACGATCAGGCGATCGATCCGGTGGCCGCCAGCTCGTTCCACCTCTTCCGGCAAGACGGTCCCGAATCCTTCACGGACGTCACGCGCGAGGCCGGCTTGTTCGTCCATGCGCGCATGACGGGGCTGAGGCCGCATCGCGGCGGATTCTGCGCAGGCGACCTCGACCGTGACGGCGACCTGGACCTGTGCGCCACCATGTGGAACGGGCAGTCGCAGCTCTTCCGCAACGAGGGCGATGGGACTTTCACCGACATCAGCACTTCGAGCGGCGTCTTCACCGAGTTCCCGGTGACGCACTGGCAGCCCTTGATGGGCGACTTCGACGGGGACGGCTGGCAGGACATCTTCATGGCCGTCGACTTCTTCGATAACCAGCTCTGGATCAACCAAAAGGACGGGACGTTCGTCGACAAGGCCAAGGAGGCCGGCGTCAACTACGTGATGAACGGCATGGGGGCCGCCGTCAGCGACGTCAACAACGACGGCAAGCTCGACATCGGCGTCACCAATATCTTCCAGCACACGTTCTTCGACAAGCGCAACCTGCTCCAGATCAACCTGTCGACGCCCGGTCAGCCCAAGTTCGCCGAGATCTCGGTCGAGGCCGGTGTCGCCGACGGCGGCTGGGGCTGGGGCATGACGTTCTTCGACGCCGACCGCGACGGGCGCGTCGATTGGGCGTCGACGAACGGCTTCGAATCCGAGCCATGGGACCGGGACCCGACCTGCTTCTTCTTCGGGAACCAGCCGCGTCTGCAGGTCCAGGAGTCCGCGCGCGCCGTCGGTCTGGCCGACAACGATTGGGGCAGTGGTCTCATCGCATTCGACTTCGATCGGGACGGCGACCTCGACGTCGCTCAGACATGCATGAACGGCACGCTGCGGCTGATGGAGAATCAGCCGAGCGTCTTCCCCTCCAAGGGTGTCCGCACGCCGCACTACCTGGTCGTCAAGCCGAGAGCCGCGAGCGGCAATCGCTTCGGCATCGGCGCCAAGGTGCTCATTCAAGTCGGGGCCGATATACAGTGTCGCGTGATCACCGCCGGCACGAGCTTCCTGAGCCAGGAGCCGGCCGAGGCGTTCTTCGGACTGGGCGACGCGACCCTCGTCGATCGCGTGCACGTGACCTTTGCGGACGGCACGACCCGCGATAGCTTCCAGGTCCCGGTCGACCAGGTGCTCACCATTCTGAAGTGACGAGAGGCCGAATCGAGGCGGCGGCCAAAGAGGAGGAGGCAGCCATGAGACAATGCGACGAGATCGACTATCGGCTGGTCGGAGACGACATGCAGGCCGTCATCATCACCCTCGATCCCGAGGAGGAGGTGATCGCTGAAGCCGGGAGCATGCTGTACATGACCGAAGGCATCGACATGCAGACGTCGATGTCGATGAACAAGTCTCAGGGCTTCTTCGGCAATCTCTTCAAGGCCGCCGGTCGCATGCTCACCGGCGAGAGCTTCTTCATCACGACGTTCTCCAACCTGGGCGGTGAGAGCGCCGACGTCGCCTTCGCGGCTCCCTATCCGGGCAAGATCATCCCGATGGACCTCGCCGATATCGGCGGCGAAGTGCTCTGTCAGAAGGATGCCTTCTTGTGTGCGGCGCGGGGGACCGACGTGAGCATCGCCTTCCAGAAGCGGCTCGGAGCCGGCCTGTTCGGCGGCGAGGGCTTCATCCTCCAAAGGCTGCGCGGCGACGGCTACGCCTTCGTGCACGCGGGCGGCACCATCATGGAGATGGACCTGCACCACGGTCAGGTCCTGCGCCTCGATACCGGCTGCCTCGTCGCCTTCGACTCGGGAGTCGATTACGACATCCAGTTCGTCGGCGGATTCAAGAACGCGCTCTTCGGTGGGGAGGGGCTGTTCCTCGCCACGCTCCGGGGACCCGGACGCGTCTATCTCCAGACCTTGCCCTTCAGCCGACTCGCCGATCGCATCGCCGCCGCCGCCAAACACATCGGTGGCCGCAAGGGCGAGGGCTCGGTCCTCGGGGACATGTTCCTCGGCGACAACGACTGACGCGGCACAAGGGTTCGGCAGCGCGAGCGACAGGTTCCGATCGAGAGCTCGTCGGCTTCGGGCCTCGAACGTTGTACCTTGGACCGATCCGAGCTCCAGTCTTTGGAGGCGGCGGTTTCTCGGCGCAGTGCCTCGGGCCAGGGCGTCGACGGGCGGATCGAACGAAGGGCGGTGGCGAGACACATGAAGCAGGACATCAACTGGCAAGAGCGGTATCACGCCGCGTTGATCGTGACGTTGCGCCTGCGGATCGTCGACAGGCCGGGCAACTTGGCGCGAGTGCTGTCCGACATCGCCGGGCAAGGCGCTCCGATCGGCGACATTCGCATGATCGATGCCGGCAGCGCCCACAAGACGCGGGACCTCCAGGTCTTCTTCATGGACAGCGCTCACCTCGAGCGCACGCTCGAGGTGCTTCGCGGCTCAGAGGTCGCGGAGATCTGCTCGGTCACGGACGAGGTGCTGGAGATCCATCGCGGCGGCGCGATCGAGACGCGCTCGCGCCATGCCCTCGACTCGATCATGGATCTGCGGATGATCTACACGCCCGGCGTCGCGAGCGTGTGCGAGAAGATCGCGCGCGAGCCCGAGTGCGCCTGGGAGTTCACGGGCGTGGGCAATCGCATCGCGATCGTCACGAATGGGACGGCGGTGTTGGGGCTGGGTGACATCGGTCCCTTGGCGTCGTTGCCCGTCATGGAGGGAAAGGCCGCAATCCTTGCGCACTTCGTCGGTGTCTGGGCGGAGCCGTTCCTGATCGACAGCCGCGACCCCGACGAGATCATCGAGACCGTGGCGCGGTGCGCGAAGAGCTTCGGCGCGATCCAGCTCGAAGACATCGCCGCCCCGGTCTGCTTCCTCGTCGAGCGCGGCCTCCAGGATCGACTCGACGTCCCCGTTTTCCACGACGATCAGCACGGCACGGCGACCGTATGCATCGCCGGTTTGATCAGCGCGCTGCGGAAGCTCGATCGCAGTCCCGGCGAGTGCCGCGCCGTGCTCTCGGGCGCGGGAGCCGCGGGCTCGGCCATCGCCCGGTTCCTGATCGACTTCGGCATCGAGGACGTCGTCGTCTGCGACTCGACTGGTGCCTTGACCCCGAATCGGGAGAGCGGCTTGAATCGCTGGAAGAAGGAGCTCGCCGAAGTCACCAACCCGAACGGCGTCACGGGCAGCCTCGCCGATGTCATGAAAGGACGAAACCTGTTCATCGGCGTCTCGCGCCCCGACCTCGTGACGAAGGAGATGGTCCGGTCCATGAGTGACGATCCGATCGTGTTCGCGCTCGCCAACCCCGTCAGCGAGATTCGAGTCGACGACGCGCTCGAAGCGGGGGCGGCGATCGCGCTCGATGGGCGCGGCATGAACAACGCCTTGGCCTATCCTGGACTGTTCCGAGGTGCCCTCGATGTCCACGCCCGCAGTATCAACCGCGAGATGATGCTCGCCGCGGCTCATCGGCTCGCCGAGCTCGCGCCGGTCGGTGAGCTCCTGCCGGACATGCTCGATCTCGAGGTCCATCAGAAGGTCGCGACCGCGGTGCGCCAAGCGGCGGTCGAGACCGGCGTGGCGAGGAAGGTGACGGGATGAGGGCTGCGCTGCTGTTGTCGGTGCTTCTGCTGGTGCTTCCGCAATGTGCGACGGCTCCGTCCGCGCCGCCTCGGGAGATGGTCGATCCGGCGAGGCCCGTGCTCAGCTTGTGCGGTGAGCCGCTGGGGGAGATCGCGCTCTCGGAGGAGCAACGAGTCGAGCAGACGACCAAGCTCGAAGAGGCTCGGGCCGAGCTGGCGAATGATCCGAGCTCGGTGGAGGCCCACATCTGGGTCGGGCGTCGACTCGGGTACTTGTGGCGTTATCGGGAGGCCATTGCGGCGCTCACGGATGCGATCGAGCGGTTCCCCGGCGATCCCAGGCTCTACCGGCACCGGGGACATCGGTACCTGACGATTCGCGAGCTCGATCGGGCGGTCGCGGATCTCTCGCACGCCGCCGAGCTGATGAAGGGGCGTGCGGACGAGGTCGAGCCGGACGGACTGCCGAACGCGGCGGGCGTACCCACGTCGACACTGGGCTCGAACATCTTCTACCACCTCGGGCTCGCGCATTACTTGCGAGGTGAGTTCGAAGCGGCCGAGGCGAGCTATCGCCGTTGCCTCGAGTACGCGACCACCGATGACATGTGGGTGGCGACCTGCGATTGGCTGGTGATGACGCTGAGACGCGCGGGGAAGGAGGCGGCTGTCCGCGAGATGCTCGAGGCGGTCGGGGAGGATCGCGAGATCCTCGAGAATCACGCCTATCTCGATCGCCTGCGCATGTACCAGGGCCGGCTAGAGCCCGAAGATCTCCTGTCGCGTGGGGACGGGGACCTCGCCATTGCGACGTACGGATACGGCGTCGCCGAGTATTGGCTGAGCGTTGGCCGCGAGGAGGAGGCCCTCGCGCTCATGCGGCGAGTCACGTCTGGTCGATACTGGCCAGCGTTCGGGTACCTCGCCGCCGAGGCCGAGCTCTGCCGCCGAGAGGGGCCCTGAGGCTCCGGCGGCCCCTCTTCGAAGCCGAGAGCCGGAGGTCGCCTTGATCCTGCAGTACATCCTGATCGGCTTCGCCCCCGGCCTGTTCTGGATGGCTTGGCTTCGCCACAAGGACCAGCTCGAGCCCGAGCCGCGGCTCATGTTGCTGCGCGTCTTCGGTCTGGGTTGCCTGTCGACGGTGCCGGTGCTGCTACTGCGCGGCTTCCTCGAGCCGATGGTGCCCGCCACGGATGGCTGGTCCGCATGGATCGTCGACGCGTTTCTGGTGACGGCCTTGCTCGAGGAGGGCTCGAAGTTCTTGGCGGTGTTCTTCGGTGCCTACTTCCACAAAGAGCTCGACGAGCCTCTCGACGGGATCGTGTACGGTGTCGCCGCTGCGCTCGGCTTCGCCTCCGTCGAGAACGTGATCTACCTGATCTACACCGACTCGACGATGCTGATCTTGCAACGGGCCTTCACCGCGACCTTGGGCCACATCGCCTTCACGGGTTCGCTCGGGTACTTCTTGGGCCGAGCCAAGTTCACGGCGCATCGGCCGGTGCGCTGGATCGCCTCTGGCTTCTTGGTCGCGCTGTTCCTGCACGGCCTGTACGACGTGTTCCTCTTCGCCAACGGCTGGGTGCAGTGGGTGTCTCTGGTGTTCGTCCTACCGATCACCTTGGTCCTCTTCGGCTGGAAGCTCCGCTGGTCCCAAAGCGTCTCCCATCACTACCACGGCAGCAGCGACCGCCTCTGAGCAACAGAGCTCCGCGTCCGGCAAGCGCGCGACCCTCAAAACTTCAAAGTTGAGAGTTGAACGTCGGACGTTGAGCGTTCGAGCCGACCGCCTCCCGTCGGAGGCGCCACCCTGGGGACTTTCAAAGTTGGAAGTTGGACGAAACCGCTTCGCGGTAGAGCTGCCGCCAGATCAACGCCCCATCCACGAGGGACGTCGTTGGCTCGCGGCGGCCGGGGCCTTGGGCCCCCGAGGTGTGCGCTCGAAGGTGAGGACAGCCCGCTTCGTCTCGACCCATTCACGAGGGACATCCTTGGCTCGCGGGCGAGGGCCTTCGGCCCCCGGGAGGTGTGCGCTCGAAGGCGAGGACCGCCCGCTTCGTCTCGACCCCAGTGACGAGTCACGCTCTTGGCTCGCGGGCCTGGGCCTTCGGCCCCTGGAGGCACTTTGGGGCGTGCGGACAACTTGGAGAGAGAGACATCATGGGCTCCATTCCGGGGCGCACGTATGCGCCTCAGCTAGAGTTGATGGAGCCCATGATGAGTACGAAACTACGTCAGAGGATGATCGAAGAGCTGCGGATCCGCAACCTCTCGCCGCGCACTCAGTCGAGTTACCTCTGGCACGTCCAGAAGTTCGCCGAGCACTACGGGAAGTCTCCCGCGCTCCTGGGTCCCGATGACCTGCGTGCCTACCAGCTCTACCTGGTCGATTCGAAGAAGGTCTCGTGGGGCTACTTCAACCAGGCCGTCTGCGCCCTGAAGTTCCTCTACAGGAAGGTCCTCGAGGTGAGCTGGCGGGTCGAGCAGATTCCCTATGCCCGGCGCCAGCGCACTCTGCCCACCGTCCTGAGCGCCTCGGAGGTGCAGCATCTCTTCGAGAGCGTCGAGAATCTCAAGCATCGCATGATCCTCATGACAGCCTACTCCGCTGGCCTGCGAGTCTCCGAGGTGATCGCCCTGCTCATCGATGACATCGACAGCGAGCGCATGCTGATCCGTGTTCGCTCTGGCAAGGGGGCCAAGGAGCGTTTCGTCATGCTCTCCCCTCACCTGCTGCATGCCCTTCGCGAATACTGGCTGGTGGATCGCCCCAAGGAGTTCCTCTTCCCTGGGCTCGGTGGGAAGAAGGCGCTCAGCGCCGTGACGATCCAGCATGTCTGCCGCGACGCCGCTCGCAAGGCCGGGCTCAAGAAGAAGGTCACGCCCCACACCCTGCGTCACACCTTCGCCACCCACGTCCTCGAGCAAGGCGGTGACCTTCGACTGCTCCAAGAGCTCTTGGGGCACGCCAGTCTTCGGACCACGAGCCGCTACCTTCATGTGTCGGCGGAGAGGATCCGCGCCACTCAGTCTCCCCTCGACGTGCTCGTCGACTCCTCGAAGGCCTAGCCCATCGTGGTCCGGCCTGCCCTCGAAGTGGCCGACATCTTCGCCGCCCATGCCGACTCCTTTCTCGAGGCGTGCGGAGGGCTGGTGTCGATAGCCAAGCAGAAGGTCCTCCGACGCATCATTGATTGCCGCACGGGTGCACTCGGTGCGCATGTCCAGCGATGCGATCAATGCGACTACGAGCGGAGAGCCTACAACTCCTGCCGCGACCGGCACTGTCCCAAGTGCCAGGCTGCGGCCCGAGGCGAGTGGCTCGAAGCGCAGGAGGCTCGTCTACTGCCCGTCCACTACTTCCACGTCGTCTTCACCCTACCCGAGCCGATCGCTCAGATGGCTCTTCAGAACAAGAAGGTCGTCTACAACAACCTGATGCGAGCGTCGGCGGAGACGCTCCAAACGATCGCCCAAGACCCCAAGCACCTGGGTGCCAAGATCGGCTTTCTCTCTGTCCTCCACACCTGGGGGCAGAATCTGCTTCACCACCCCCACGTCCACTGCGTGGTGACCGGCGGCGGTCTCTCTCCTGATCGAGAGCGCTGGATCTCCTGCCCCAAGGACTACCTGTTTCCGGTCAACATCTTGGGCAGCGTCTTCCGTGGCAAGTTCATCCAGAAGGCTCGAATGGACTTTCAAGAAGGGCGCCTCTCCTTCCAAGGCAAGCTCGCCCATCTCAACGAACCCCGAGCATTCGAGTCCCTCCTGGCCTCGACCTACCGGACCGAGTGGGTGGTCTACGCCAAGAAGCCTTTCGGCGGCCCCAAGAAGGTCCTTCGCTATCTGGCGCGCTACACCCACCGCGTGGCGATCTCGAACAGCCGTCTCCTCACGCACGCGGACGGGAAGGTGAGCTTTCGATGGAAGGACTACCGCGACGGCAACCGTTGCAAGGTCATGACGCTCTGCGTGCTCGAGTTCATCCGGCGCTTCCTTCTCCACGTCCTCCCCAAGGGCTTCCATCGGATCCGCCACTACGGGTTTCTGGCCAACCGATCAACGGACTTCGAGCGCTGCCAAAAGCTCCTCGGAGTCCACCGACCTCAGCCACCCGTCGCGGAAGCGCTCGCACCCGAGGACCTCGAAGACCGCCGCTGCCCCAAATGTCACACGGGCCGGCTTCGCACCCTGCCCATCTCGCCCTATGACGTCGAGCCCCAGAGACACGCCGCACGACCATCCCGCCTGCTCTCCCTGGGCGTTCCCTCGATCCGCTCGCCACCCCTCGTCGCCTCGGCTCCCTGAAACCAACCTTTTCATCGTCCGGATGGCCCTTACCGGCCATCTCACGCTCTCCGTCCGTCAGCAGGCAACCCCGATGATCTGCCCGCACCCTAAGAACACCCCATCACCCCCAAGCGGTCCCCGCTTATCACCACGCACACCCCCTCCCACCGCCCACTTCACGATCGTCTCCCCCCATCAAACCTCCTGTCGGGACGTCCGGCAGCGCTTGAAAACCCCATAGCCCTCGAGCCCGAAGCGGCATCGTCCAACAAGTTCTAGCCGTCCTGGCTCCGGCGTGGCCAAGACCGGGGAGGTAGCGTCTTTCTGCGGAGCCAGGACGGCTAGAACCCTATGCGTTGAACGT
>JAVJTD010000153.1:0-6719 GCA_040219065.1 Planctomycetota bacterium | reverse complement strand
TCGCCGATCGCCGCCCCGACGACTGTGCCTCTTGTCATGAGAACCCGCACCTGCCCGCGACCGCTCCGGTGCAGCTCGCCCCGAATCCCGACTGCGCCTCCTGCCACGACGAGAGCTCTTGGAATCCCGAGCTGACGGCCGCCCGCCGGCAGCACGCGACGACCGACTTCCCGTTGATCGGCGCGCACGAGGGCTCGAGCTGCGAGTCTTGCCACGGGCTGGGCCGGACCCTCGAGGTTGCGCCGCCTGTCGAGTGCACCCTCTGCCATGCATCGCCCCATGAGGCGAGCTGGAACGAGCCCTGCGCCGCCTGCCATCCGCTGGAGGACTCGCACTGGCGAGAGGCGGCCTCGCGTCTGACCGCCGACGAGCACGCCCGGGCGGGCTTTGTTTTCGAGCCGCCCCACGTGGATCTCGAATGCCGCTCGTGCCATCCGCCGGTGCCCGATCCATTCGACGCGCGGTTTCCGGGCCGCGAGCCCGAGCAGTGCGCGAGCTGCCACGGCGATCCCCATGCCGGGCAATTCGAAGAGCGGTTCGAGCGGTGTACCGACTGCCATGCTCCCGATCACTTCCGACCGTCACTCGTCACGAGCGCAGACCATCAAAGCTTCCCTCTCGAAGGCGGCCATCTGGCCGTGCCATGTGTGTCGTGTCACGCCCAGGACGACGCCCTCGGCGCTCGCCGCTTCATCGGGCTGGGTCACGCCTGCGCGAGCTGCCACGACAACCCACACGGCGTCCAGTTCGACCGCGAGATGAAGCAAGGAAGCTGTGAAGCTTGCCACCAGTCCTTCGAGGGCTGGGACGATCCGCCCTTCGATCACGAGAGGACGCGCTTCCGGCTGGAAGGATTCCACGCGGACGTGAGCTGCGAGAGCTGTCACACGAAGGACGACTCCGGTATCCGGCGCTACCGTGGTCTTCCGAGCGACTGCGCGTCCTGCCATGCGGATCCGCACCGAGGACAGCTCACGAGCGCGCAAAAGGACTGCACTCACTGTCACGGCGTCTCCCGGCGCTGGACTGCCTCGACATTCGATCACCAGAAGGACGCGCGCTTCGCCCTCGATGGCAAGCACGTCCGAGTACCGTGCCGCGGCTGTCACCCCGAGGAGGAGACGGACAGCGGCGAGGCGTTCATTCGATACAAGCCGATCGGCCAGCGTTGCCAGGATTGTCATGACTTCGACCGCTGAGACTTTCAAAGGGCTCGCCTTGCTGGCAGGCCCCCCGCTCCTCGTCGGCCTGTGGCTGGTCGCCGCGTGTCAGTCGCTCGACGTCGCCCAGAACGAGTGGGACGAGAACGCGTACGGGCCGCTGGTCCCCCACGAGACCTTCCCCAAGGACTGCAGCCTCTGTCACGTGACCGAAGGCTGGACGACCCTGCGCGATGACTTCTCCTTCGATCACGAGGAGGAGACCGGCTTCCCGCTCGAGGGCGCGCACTCGGACGCCTTGTGTCTCCGCTGCCACAACGATCGTGGCCCGGTCGGAATGTTCGTCGCCCGCGGCTGCGGCGGCTGTCATGTCGACCCGCACGAAGAGACGCTGGGCGACGATTGCACCGCTTGCCACAACCAGCGGACATGGAGCCCGGTCGGTCAGATCGCCAAGCACGCCGAGACCCGCTTTCCGCTCTTCGGCCAGCACATCGGCACGCCGTGCGAGCTCTGCCATCCGCAAGCGCGGCTGGGTGATTACGAAGGCGCGCCGGTCGACTGTCACCTGTGCCATCTCGAGGATGCCTTGCGTGTGCGGGATCCCGATCACTCGGCGAACGGGTGGGACCGCAACTGCGAGCGTTGTCACACGGCCGGCGGATTCGATCGCAGCTTCTTCTCGCACGAGACGTTCCCCTTGATCGGTGTACACGGCGTCATCGATTGCGTCTCGTGTCACCAAGCCGGCTTCTCGGGGACGCCGCGCGACTGCGTCGCCTGTCACCAGGACGACTACGACCGCACGCGCGATCCCGATCATGCCGCTGCCGGATTCCCGACCACCTGCGAGGTCTGCCACAACTCGTTCGCGTGGGAACCGGCCGCGTTCAATCACAATCAGACGCGCTTCCCGCTCACCGGCGCCCACATCGGACAAGACTGCCAGGCGTGTCATGCCGACGGCTACACCGGCACGCCGACCGATTGCTTCGCTTGTCACGAAGACGAGTACCGGAGCACGCGGGACCCCGATCACGTCGCCGCCGACTTCCCGACCGAGTGCCAGATCTGCCACACGACGTCTGCCTGGGAGCCCGCCGAGTTCAGCCACACCTTCTTCCCACTGAATGGCGGCCACGGTGGGCTCGATTGCCAGGCCTGTCACGCAGACGGCTACCAAGGCACACCGCGCGATTGCTTCGCCTGCCACGCCGACGACTATTCGGCCGCCAACGACCCCGACCACGAGTCCGCCGGCTTCCCGACCAACTGTGAGCTCTGCCACAACATCTTCAGTTGGGACGATGCCAACTTCGACCACGAAGCCTTCTTCCCCATCGATCAAGGCGACCACTCGGGCCTGAGCTGCAATAGCTGCCACACGGGCGGCCTCAACACGTTCACCTGCATCGACTGCCATGCGCACACCAAGAACGAGATGGACGATGAGCACGACGACGTGGGCGGCTACGTCTACAGCTCGCCGGCTTGCTATTCGTGTCATCCGCGCGGCCGGGAGGACGATTGAGCATGCCAGCCTCCTCCAAGAACCGCCGGTGGCACTTCGCCGGCCTGACGCTCGGATTGATCCTGGCCCTCTGCGCTGAAGCTGCCGCGGACGGCGATACCCGAGACGTCACCGCGCGTCTGCTGTATGAGTCGGCCGAAGGCTGGTTCATCGACAAAGGACGCGGCGACGGGCTCGAGGCCGGCTTGCCCGGACGATTGCGTCGCAACGGCGAGGACATCGGCGGGGCGACGGTCCTCCGGGTCGCGCGGTCGACTGCACAGATCGAGCTCGACGATCCCGACCGGGAGCCCGCGCCGCAGGTCGGCGACGAGATCGTGTTCCAGGTAGCCGTCCCGACAGAGGAGAAGCCCTCGGAGGAAGGCTCACCGGACGAGCAACCGGGCGAGACGATCCAAGGCGAGGAGGCCTTCCGGCCGCTGCTCGCGCCGGGTCCCGATGACCGTCCGAACACGATCGTTCACGGTCGGCTGCGGTACGGCATGAGCTGGATCCACGATCAGGAGCGCGGCCGGGACTCGATCCTACACCGATTCGGCACGACCGGCTCCGCCGAGCGGCTCTTCGGAGAGTCGTGGTCGTTCCAATGGGACGTCGACTTCCTCTATCGAGACGGCGACGGCTACCGCAATCATCCCGATCAGCGCGACGTCGAGGTCCGTCCCGACCTGTTCGTCTTCCGTCGGCATTTCAAGGACGACTCGTCGATCGGCTTCGGTCGCCTCGCGCCTCTGGCCTTGCCGTCGATCGGTCCGATGGATGGGGTCGATGGCGAATGGGTGATCGAGGAGAACTGGCGCGTCGGTGCGATCGTCGGCTTCCGGCCCGATCCCGACGATCTGGGGCTCTCCGCTCAGGAGCCGACCATCGCGGCCTACTCGGCGCTCGAGGCGGAGACGGCTGCTGGCGACCTCATCCTGACCAATGGGGCGCTGGCGAGCTGGTTCGAGGGCAAGGCCGATCGGCAGGCACTCCTGAACGACCTGCGGCTGTCGATCGCCCCGGGCACGTCTTTCTTCTTGTCGTCCGAGGTCGATGGCTACACCGGCCGCGACGACTTCCGCTCGGGCCTCTCGCTCACGCGCTTGACCGCCCGCGCCAGCGTGCGCCTGACCGATGTCTTCTCGGTGCGCGGCGGCTGGCATCAGTACCAGATCCCCGAGACGCTCTCGCGGCGCTCGATCATCGGTGACCGGGACCGCTACGACTGGGGACACCGGCGGATGGACTTCGGAGTCCGCGAAGACCTCGGCGAGGGCTGGAGCTTCGAGCAGGAGATCGCCGAGACTCGCGCGTCGGGGACCGGGACCGACTTGCGTTGGACGGTGCGAGGCCGCAAGAGCCGTCTGCCGCTCGGTGGCTCGATCGATCTGGGCTATTCGAGCCTCCAAGGCTTTGGCAACGAAGGCTACTCGATCAACGGTGGCCTCTCGGCGCAGCCCTTGCCCGAGATATGGACTCGCCTCGGCGTGTTCCACCAGAGCATCGAGATCGACGACTCGACGGCCCCGAGGTTCGACACGACCCAGCTCACCTTCGACGTCGACGCGCAGATCGCCGACGACTGGACCGCCTCCTTGCAGCTCGCCCGCTCCTTCGGCGAGTCGGCCGAGGCGACGACGCTCTTCTTCTCGCTCATGTGGAGATTCTGACGCAGCCATGACCGGCCCCCTGATCGGATTCGGCGTCGCCATCTTGATACTGCTCGTCGTGCTCTGGATCGTCTCGCAACGCGAAGCCGCGCGAAGGGACGCGGCCACCGGCGAAGCCATCGAGAGCGCCAAGGCGCACGGCAAGGACGCGCCACTCACCCAGCACCCTCAGATCGACGTGTCCCAATGCGTCGGCTGCAGCGCCTGCATCCGCGCTTGCCCAGAAGACCAGGTGCTCGGCCTGCAAGGCGGCGTCGCGGTGATCGTGAACGGCTCGCGCTGCCTGGGTCACGAGCGGTGCGCCATCGCCTGCCCGGTCGGCGCCATCCGCGTGGGTCTCGGCGCCCTCGCCGAGCGCGACGATTTTCCGCGCCTGAGCGATAGCTACGAGTCCTCGGTGAACGGGCTCTTCCTGGCCGGCGAGGTGACGGGCGTGGCCTTGATCCGGCACGCGATCCGGCACGGCGTGCGGGCGATCGAGGAGATCGCCGAGCGCGAGAAGAGGCGAGCGCGCAAGAACGGCGAATACGATGTCGCGATCGTCGGAGCCGGACCGGCTGGCCTCGCCGCCGCTCTGAAAGCGAAGGAGCTCGGCTTGAGGGCGTTGACCGTCGAGCAAGATCAGCTCGGCGGAACGATTCGTCATTATCCGCGGCAGAAGCTGGTCATGACGCAGCCCGTCGAGCTGCCGCTCTACGGCAAGCTGAAGCGGCACGAGTACGTGAAAGAGGAGCTCGAGGAGCTCTGGGAGCAGGTCGTCCATGAGCATGATCTCGACGTCCGCTGCGGCATCCGCGTGGCCGGGCTCGAGCAGGACGGCGAGCGCTTTCGGATCCAGACCAACCGCGAGCCGATCCAGGCGCGTCAAGTCCTCTTGGCGCTCGGTCGGCGCGGAACGCCGAGGAAGCTGGGTGTGCCGGGCGAAGATCTGGCGAAAGTGGCGTACCGGTTGATCGATGCCACGCGCTACCGCGACTTCCACATCCTGATCGTCGGCGGCGGCGACAGCGCGATAGAGGCAGCGCTCGGCCTGGCGTCCCAGCCGGGCAACACCGTCACGCTCTCCTACCGCAAGGAAGCCTTCTTCCGCGTCAAGAGCCGCAACGAAGAGCGCATCGAGAAGGCGCGCCGCTCGGGCCGCGTCGAGGTGATCTTTCAGAGCAACGTGCGGGAGATCCGCTCCGGCGAGGTGGTGATCGACATCGGTGGCGCGCCGAGGACGATCGACAACGACTTCGTCTTCATCTTCGCCGGCGGCGAGCCTCCGTACCCCATGCTGAGAAAGGCGGGCGTCGCGTTCGGAGGTGCGTGAGGAGAGCAGTCGGGCATTGCGCTCGAGGATCCGAGCGGGCAAAGTCGAGCCGGTGGCATCCGCAGCCCCGGCAGGGCGGCCGGCGACGCGTGTGCCGAAGGGAGGGATTCGGCGATGTCGCTCGTGCGTCTCGGTTGTTGCGTGATGTTCTTGGTGATGCTCACGGCTTGCCTGAAGCCGCGGCAGCGCGCCTATCGGGCACCCGGGATTCGGGTGACGTTCGCGTCGGCCTCGGAAGAGGACGCGGCCGTCTTGCGGCGGGGTCTCGAGCGGCGCGGAGCGCGCGCGCTGACGGCCGAGGAGCTGGGCTCCGAGGACGCCTTCGGGTTCGAGCTGCCGGTGCAGCTCCCGCGGGACTTCACTTTGGACGACTTGGGTGAGGCCGCGAACGAGTGGCACGACGTCATCGTGCGCTTGGCACCGGAGACGCGCGGTCAGATCGCCGAGAGCATCGGGACGACGCTGGTCTTGGCGTACGGCAGCACGGACGCGAAGGTCGAGACGAACGCGATCCTCCGCATCCGCCCCGACCCACCCGGCGCCCGCATCCTGATCGACGGGCCTCGCCCAGCACCGCTCCCCGACCCGAGCGTGGAAGCCGACTACCTCCAGCTCGAGCTCCCCTTCTCTTTCATCAAGGCCCACGACTACGTCTACTTCCGAAGCGTCCTCGACGGAGTGACCCGCTACTTCGAGTACGACCTCGCCAGCGAGCAACAACGCGCCGTCAGCGGCATCCGCAGCATGGAAGATTGGGCCTACTACCGAAGGCACCGCCGCGTGCCGCGGTGACCTGAACCAGAGCCCGCGCGACCGTCAAACCAGAGCCCGAACAGGTCCCTAGCGCAGGGTTGGGAACACGCTGACACGCACAGAGCTCATGATCGATTCAGTGGGGCTTCGTGAGGGACGACGGGACCGGATCCCGCAGACGAATGTAAGGAGACGTTCCGACGCGCAGACCGACGGGCATGTCGAATCGTCCCTTACTCATCGCCAGACGGATGAGGTCCTCTCCGTGATCCACGCCGTCCCAACGGCAACGGCTCCGTGTCAGGGACCCG
>JAVJTD010000152.1:0-19422 GCA_040219065.1 Planctomycetota bacterium | reverse complement strand
CCGAGCGGCCCCTTGCTCCGCGCCTCCCAATTCGATCGGTGGCACCGTCGAGGAAGCAGCTCCCCGCTCAGCAGCCGCTCCCCGTTTCGGTCGCGCGGGCTCTGTTTTCGGTCGCGCGGGATCTAGTTTCAGATCAGCAAGATCGTTGCGGTGGACCGCCGGAGCATCCAGGGGGTGAAGCTCGAGTGCGTTGGAGTGCCCAAGCCGAGCGAGCCGGCGACCGAGTCTGTCGGCGAGGGCGCTGCGCAAGCGAACTTGGGCCGGGGCGCACCGTGCCGCCACGACAGCGCACTCCGAATGGCCCCTTGCTCTGCGCCTCCCAATTCGATCGGTGGCACCGTCGAGGAAGCAGCTCCCCGCTCAGCAGCCGCTCCCCGTTTCGGTCGCGCGGGCTCTGGTTTCGGTCGCGCGGGCTCTGTTTTTGGTCGCGCGGGATCTGGTTTCGGTCGCCCGTCGTGAAGCCGGCGCTTCGACACGGGGCCACATCTTGCCACGGAGCTTCGGATGTGAGGTTTGGGCCCTCTCCGAGGCGCTTGGATGGAGGACACGGAGACCGGCTGAAGCCGGCGGTCCGAACGACAACGTGACTAGTTTCAGATCACCAGACGGACTCGATCTCCGCCCTGGCGATTACCGGCAGGGACCTTCCCCGGGCGGGGCGTGGACCGGTCGCTGCGCTCGCGGCTCACCCCATCTTGGATGTGAGGGCCGCCCTCGGCTCCACCTGAACACCCCTTCACTCTCCGCCGGCCCAGAAGCTCTCCATTTCGACGCCCAGGCCGTCGGCGATGCGATTGACGTAGTTGTAGTAAGCAGCCACGTGGTTGACGTCGAAGATCGCACGGTCTTCGAATCCCGCTTCGCGTAATCGGTCGACGTCGAGTGCCTCCATCGCCGAAGGCGTCCGCGTCAGCTTGATCGCGTAGATCAGCGCCGCTCGCTCCGGCGGCTCGAGCGGAGCCGTGACCGGATCCGCCAGCAGTGCGTCCACCAGGGAATCATCGCGGGTCATCCGACGGAGACCCTCGGCGTGGTGACGGAGTCAGTAGTGACACTCGTTCGCCTTCGAGACGGCGATCGCGATCATCTCACGCAACCGTCGGCTCAACGGCGACGGGCCGTGGCAGGCGGTCAGGTAGACATCGAGGTGGGCGCGGAGAGTCGGAGGGTTGAGGCTGTGGATGCGCAGGATGTTGTCCACTTGCCCCGTACGCGGATCGCGTCCGCGCCGGTAGAGCTCGGCGAGCTCACCCTCGGCGGCACTTTCGGGGATCATCGGGATCCAGGCCATGGGGGTCCTCGAGTGGGAGGTGGGGCGCTTCGTTAGGGCACCCGCAGAATGTGCAGGGATCCAGGTCCTTGTCAATCTCGGTCGCGCTTCCCTATAACCGCGCTCCATGAACGCTCCACCCCAGGGCGAGCTCGCTCGCAGTGACTTCTTCCGTCGCCGTCGAATCCTCGCGCCGATGACCGTCGGATCCAACCTGCCGTTCCGTCGACTCTGCCAAGAGCTCGGTTGCGAGATGACCGTCAGCGAGATGGCCCTCGCCAACAAGGTCGTCAAGCGGTCCCGGAGAGAGCTGGCACTCTTGCGCCGCCACCCCGAAGAGAAGTGCTTCGGTGTGCAGCTCTGCGGCGTGATCCCCGACGCCTTCGCCAAGGCCGCGATCGAGGCGGTCGAGCTCGGGGCCGACTTCATCGATGTCAACCTGGGCTGCCCGATCGATGTGGTGACGAAGAAGGGTGGCGGTGCGGCACTGATGAACCGCCCGAAGCGAGTGGGGGAGATCGTCGCGGCGCTGCGGTCGACCGTCGACGTGCCGATCAGCATCAAGGTGCGGACTGGCTGGCGAGATGACAAGCCGACCGCGATCCCCGTGGCGCAGGCGGCGGTCGACAACGGCGTGGATGCCGTCATCGTGCACGGACGCTCGCGTGCGCAACGCTACCGCCGGCCCGCCGACTGGGACTTCGTCGGTGAGGTCCGGGCCGCGGTCGCGGTGCCCGTGATCGGGAACGGTGACATCTCGGGACCGACCGGATTCAAAGAGCGGCTCGAGCGCTCGGGATGCGAAAGCGTGATGATCGCTCGAGCTGCCCTCGTGAAGCCTTGGATCTTCGCGGAGCTCGACGAGCCCTGTGAGCGGGACCTGTCGTCGAAGGAGCGTTGGAGCATCCTCGAGCGCTACGTCACCCTCGCCCTCGAGCACTTCGGCGACGACGAGCACGGCCGCACGCGCGTAAGACGCTTCCTCATCTGGCACCTGGACTTCTTCCACCGCTGGATTCCGCCGACCGTCAGCCAAGAAGAGTACGCGATCCAGGAGCGACAAGACGCCTTCGAGCCACGGGACGCGCTCGAGGAGCTCCTCGCCAGGCCCGACGACAATGCCCACGAGTCGATCGCCGATCGACTGATGGGCCTCGAAGACGTCGATGCTCCACTACCGACCGTCGGAGACGCTCCAGGCCGCGAATCCTCCGCTGCTGCGCTCGAGCGCCAATCCTCCGGCTGGGGCTGAGCCTGCCTCCGCGTCCATGTCGCTCACGGGTCTTGCGCCGGAGCGACCGCAACCGTTGACTTTCCGCGCCTCTTGCCAGAAAGTGGTGGGCACCTTCCCGCGGCCTCGGCCGAGCCGAGCCGTTCGACGCGCTGGTCCGGGCGGTCCCGCGCGCCAACCCGAAGCCATCACGAGGAACCGGCCATGGCCGTTGCCTGGAATCGCCTCCGAGTCCTGGGGAGCACGTTCGTCGCTGCTGTCGCCGTCGTGCTCGTCTTCACGAGTGCCAAGCCCGAGCTACCGAAGCTCTGGCCCCCCGGGGTCGGAGATCTCGGTCTCCTGCTCGTCATCACCGGCGCCGGTATTCGCCTTTGGTCCTCGGGATATCTCGACAAGGGCCAGCGCTACGATCACATCTCGACGGGTGGACCCTATCGCTTCGTGCGCCATCCTTTGTATGTCGGGAACTTCCTCCTGACCGTCGGCTTCGGCCTGCTGGGCTTCGGGTTTTCTTTGATCGCGGCCGCGCTGATCCTGGCCGTCGTGGCCCTGCACCTGCCGAACATCCTGCGCGAGGAGAAGAAGTTCGTTCGCGTCTATGGCCAGGAGTACGTCGACTACTGCAACAAGGTCCCGCGCTTCGTGCCGCGCCTCTGGGGACAAAGGCCGCCCGCCGACGCAGGCTTCCGCACGCGGCTGATCACCGTCAACGGCGAGTGGTTTCGGCTCGGTCTCGTCGGTGTGCTCCTGGGGGGCATCGTGATCTGGGGCCTCGTCGATTCCGGCATGTGATACCGGAGGAATCCACTTCCGAAGGAAACCGGCCCGATGCCGGACTGGCGCCGCAACTTTCGCTACACCTGGCTGAACAACTTTCTCACGGCGGCCGGCATGATGGCGTTCCTGCCCGTTTTGCCGCTCTACGTCCGCGAGATGGGCGTCGAGGATCCCGACGCAGTCAAACGATGGTCGGGGTTCGTGACCGGCTCGGCCCCGTTCGTCGCCGCCTTCTTGGCCCCGGTCTGGGGAGAGCTCGGCGATCGGCACGGCTTCAAGATCATGATGGTGCGCTGCAACATCGCCATCATGCTCTTCGTCGGTTCGATGAGCCTGGTCACCTCGCCCTGGATGCTGCTCGCGCTTCGAATCGGTCAAGGCGCCTTCAGCGGCTTTCTCGCGCCGGCGATGACTCTCGTCTCGATCCAGACGCCAGATGAGAAGCAAGGGCGAGTGACCGGCCTGCTCCAGACTGGAGCGCTCTCGGGCAGCGTGTTCGGCCCCTTCCTCGGCGGTCTCGTCGGTGACGCGTTCGGTCTGCGAGCGGCGTTCGCGCTGTGTGCCGGGCTGAGCTTCCTGGCATTGCTCGTCACCATGGTCGGCGTGCGCGAGCCCGAGCGCGCGGTGAGCCCCGACCGCGGTCGAACGACGGTCGGCGATCTCGTCCTCACCGCACTCCGCAGCTTCTTCGAGCTGCTCGCGCCCGGGCCGTTACGCAGCCTCCTCGTCGTCGTGTTCCTCGTGCGCTTCTCCGGTATCTTGATCAACCCGGTACTGGCCCTGTTCGTCGAGAACCTCGGTGTCCAGCCCGATCGACTGGCCACCTTGACAGGAGCCGTCTTCGTGGCCGCCGGCGTCGCCAATCTCATGTTCGCTTCGCCGTGGGCTTATCTCGGAGAGCGTTACGGTCACCGCCAGCTCCTCGTCGGCTGCGCGGCCGCGGCGGGCATCGTCTTCATCGGCACCGGCTTCGTCACGCGCGTCGATGCCCTCATCGTCATGCGCTTCCTCGCGGCCGGTTTCCTCGCCGGCGTCTTTCCGGCTGCCTACGCGATGGCGACGCAGCTCAGTCCAGTCGAGCGCCGAGGCCGGACACACGGGTTCACGTTTTCGGCCTTGGCTCTGGCGAACTCGCTCGGCCCGGTTGGCGGGGGAGAGATCTCGGCGGCTTGGGGACTGCGAGCGACATTCTTCGTCTCGGCTGGGCTGCTCTTCTTGCCGGCTCTCTTCCTGGGAGGGCTGCACGCCGGGCGCGCGCGACGTGAGCGCTCTCGCCGAAGGCAGGGCGGGGCGGGATCCGATGCTCCCGAGGCAGAGCAGCCAACGAGCCGGATCCAGCGTTGAAAATGTGACTCTGTCGGCGAGGATGAGGGGCCGGACCTGCCGAGGAAACGATGCAGAGGAGGACGCGATGATCGTCGCCGGGAAGACGGTCCGAGCGATCGCTTGGTTGTGGGTGATCTTGTCGGTTCCGGGCCCTACTGCGCTCGGCCAAGAGCGGGGAACGCTCCGTCTCGAGAACGAGACGACGCTTCTGGGCACGATCGTCGACCAGGACGACCACGTGCTCGTACGCTCGAGTGACGGCTCCGAGAAGCGCGTCGCCAAGTACCGGATCGCCCGCATGGAAGGAGGCGCCCTGCCCCTTTGGCTGGAGATGGCCATCTCGGGTCTCCTCACCGAGAGGGATCCGGGCGAGGTCTCTCGGCTGCGCGAGGCGATCCTGGCGAAGGATGGCGTCACCCCCGAGCTGTTGCGAGAGGTGCTCGAGAAGCCGGATCGCCGGCCTCCGCGCCAAGCCGGCCGCACTGTCGAGCCGATCACGATTCGCGGCACCGACAAGAAGACGGAGTACGTCCTCGTCGTGCCCGAAGGCTACGATCCTTCGAAGCCGTGGCCGCTTTGGATCTCGATGCACGGGACTGGAGGGCGCGGCTCGCACTGCGCAAGCTTTCTCGAGTCCGTCACCCAGCGGCGCGGCATCCTCCTCGCCTGTCCGACCGAGCACGAAGAGCAGCACGGCAAGGGTTGGGGCTACTCGGACGACGAGCGCGAGCTGACGCTCTCCGTCCTCGAAGACGTCAAGCGGCTCTGCCACGTCGACACGAACCGTGTCTATCTCAACGGCTGGTCGCGAGGCGGTCATGCGGCGTACGACGTCGCCGATCACTACCCGGACAAATTCGCCGCGATCAACCCGGTGATCGGAGCGCCGAGGGCGCGCTATTTCGGTCTCCTGCGAAACCTCGAAGGCATCGGCGTGACGATCCTCAACGGCGCGAAGGATGATCCGCTCCTCGTCCAGGCTGCGCGCCACGGCGTCGACCTCCTCTCGAAGCGGCTCGAGCTCGATGTCGTCTACGACGAGGACCCGGAGCAGGGTCACGTGCTCTTCCTCGACAAGATGCCCGGCGTGACCGACTACCTGCTCCACCACACCCGAGATCCCGATCCCGATCACCTCGTCATCGCCGGGTACGATCCGAAGTATGCCGAGCGCGCTTGGCTGAAGATCGAGGCCTTCGACGACGATGCCTACGCGCCTGGCAAGCAGGTTCGCATCAAGGGAATCAGTGACCGTTGGTCGGACTCAAGAAAGCTCGAAGCCTTCCAGGAGGCCGTCTACGACGGGACGGCGTTCGCCACCGGCGATCGCAAGGACAACTTCTACTCGATCAAGACCGAAGGCATCACCCAGCTCACGATCCGGCTCCCCGATTCGATCAACTGGGACCGCTCGATCATTGTCAAGGTCAACGGACGATCCAAGCACCGGGGGAAGGTCGAGGGCGAGACAGCCTACCTGCTCGACCACCTCATCCGCACCCGGGATCGGCAGCAAGTCTACTGGAATGAGATCACGGTCGACGTGTGACGGGAACGCGCCGCATTCGGAGCGCCGGCTTCAGCTCTCATCGACAGACTCGAGTTTCGGCTCGCTCGACTTGGGCACTCCAACAAAATCGCACTCGCAGCTCCCGACCTATCGCTTCGCTATCCCTGCTGCTCACCTTCGCCTGGAGAACATCAAGCGCTCGCCCAGCGGGCGACACTTCCGATAGCCGAACAGGTGGAAGAGATTGGTGACTTGAAAGCGGGCGATCTTCGGGTCGACCAGCAATGCGTCCTCCACGGTCGGATGCCGCTGGACGCCCGGCATGACCCGGAGGAGCCACTGCAGATGCGCGCGGCGCAGGAGCCGCGACAGCCGGAGCCAGAAGGGCCTCACGTCTCGCCCGAGAAAGAAGCCGTCGTTCCCTTGTCCTTGATACAGGGGAAGGAGTACTCGCCCCGTCAGGAGGGACCGGATCTCGCCCGAGCGGTCACGCGCGAGGATCTCTCCGGCCTGGATCGGCTGGAAGCTCCCGAATCCGGGCAGCATGCGGAACAGGTCCGCTTCGGTGATCGAGTGACGGTGGAGGATCTCGACGACGGGGGGGAGCCCGGCCGTATCGCGGCGGAGCCTCTCTCGAGATGCCGCGACCGCAGGCTCGGTCTTCTCGTCGATCAGTCCGGCGGTGGCCAAGGTGATCCAGATCGCGGCCTCGAGTCGATCGACCGTGTGCGGGTCGTCGTGCTGACCCCCTTCGACGCCGACCGTTCGACAACCGCGGTTGTTGAGGTACTCGAGCAAGCCTCCGTCGATCGTCTCCTCGAGCCCCAGGATCACGGGAAGGCCGAGCGCCATCGCGATCGTGCGATTGGGCAGCGTGTCTCCAAGGCAGCAGAAGGGAGGACCGTTGGCCGAGGTGCTGTGGAGGTCGAGGAAGACGACGCGCCCGGCGTCGTCCTCGAGCTCTTGCTCGATGACGGCGAGCAATTCGAGCATCTCTTGCTCTTCGGAGCAGGTGGGCTGCTTCGTTCGGGAGAGCCTCTCGACGTCGGACTCGAGCCACATGCGATTGAGGTCGCGATCGACGAACCGGCGTCGCTCCTCCAGAGCAGCCAGGTTGCCCGCGACGGCGATGAACCGTCCATGCAAGTCGCGATCGTCGCGGCCGAGCTTCTCGAACACGCGGCGGACGGCCAAGACGCCGGCCGGCTCGTTTCCATGGATGCCGCAGCAGACGAGGAGCGTCGGTCCTGAGGCCGAGGACCCGATCTGGCCGAGGATGCGCTGCGCGCCCGAGAGGGGCTCGAGTACCGAGGTCGTCCTGTTCACGCGGTCAGCTCTCCCTCAGCTTCTCTTCGAGGAGCTGTGCCGCGACATCGATGAAGTCCCGCTCGGTGACGATCCCGACGAGCTGATCGTTCTCGACGACGGGCAAGCAGCCGACGCGGTTGCGGCGCATCAGCTCGATCGCATCGAGGCTGGAGGTGTCGGGCGAGACGGTGACGGGGTCGGGCCGCATGATGTCCTCGACCGACACGGGCCCGGTTCGCTCTCCCTTGCCGCGTGCGACGATGCGGAGCAGCGCTCGGTGCGAGACGAGTCCGACCAGGCGACCTTGATCGTCTTCGACCGGTACGTGACGCACGTGCTCCCAGTCCATCAAGCTGGCGGCGAGGTCGACGAGGTCCTTGGGTCGCACGGTGAAGAGGTCGGTGGTCATGATCTGCCGAACGGACTGGTAGCCGTAACGCCACTCGGGACACTCGTTCGGTGTGGCGAGCTCCCATTCGTGCGCGGGTCGACCGGTCTGTTGCCGCACGAACATCGCGGCCGTGAGGTTCCGGATGCGGTCTTGAGCCCGGCAGCTCCCTTCCATCTTGGTCCACGAATCGAGCACCCACTGCGCGCCCGTCTGCCGCGTCGCGATCCGCTCTTCGAGCACGCCCAGGTAGCGATCGATGTCACTCGAGTCGAGCCCGGCGAACTTGAGACCTTCGCGGGCGGTGGGCAGCAGCTTGTCCCGGATGAGATCGCACGCGGTCAAGGTCTGTCCTTCCCAGGTGAACTGCGCCTTGAGGCCATGGCGCGCCGCCGCGAAGAAGTTCGTCTTCGCGTCGTCGAACTCCATCACCCGAGTAATATCGGAGGTCTCCTCGGCCAAACCCGACATCAGGCCGAAAAAGAAGGCGGCATTGGCGATTTCGTCGAGAATGGTGGGACCGGCGGGCAGCACGCGGTTCTCGATTCGCAGGTGGGCGATGCCCTCGTGGACGCCGTAGCAGGCCCGATTCCACCGATACACCGTGCCGTTGTGCAGCCGGAGTGCCGTCAACGCCGGCGCTTCGCCGCGCTCGACGGCGGCGAGGGAGTCTTCCTCGATGTCGGTAGCGAGCAGGATGCGGAAGCGCGCCACGTCTTCCCGGAAGATCTCGAGCACCGAGCTCTCCAGCCAGCGATCGCCGAAGCGCACGCGCGAGCGACTCCCGCGGGCCTGATGGGTGCGGCTGCGCGAGTCGACCGAGTGGCGGAAGAGCGCGACGCGCGTCTCTTTCCAGAGGCGGCGACCGAGGAGGATGGGGGAGTTGACGGCCGCGGCGAGGACCGGAGCGGTGACGGCTTGCGCGAGGTTGTAGAGGCGAGCGAACTCGCTCGGCGCGACCTGAAAGTGGATCTGGAAGCTGGTGTTGCAGGACTCGAGCATCACGTTGTCGTGTGTCGCATGGAGCTCGTCGACGCCCTTGATCAACAGGTCGAAGCTTCCGCCCCGCATGTCACAGATCGCTTTGTTGAGGGCGAAGTAGCGCGGGTTCGGCGTCATGTTGGCCAAGGAGAGATCGCTGAGCTGCAGCGTCGGGAGGATGCCCGTCAGGAGCACGCGCGCATCGACACTCTCGGCCGCCTGCCGGACCTGGGTCAGGCGACGCACGAGCTCCTTCTCCATCTCGCTCAGGCAACGGCCGCCGTAGACTCGCGGCTCGAGATTCACCTCGAGGTTGAAGCGCGCGAGCTCGGTCGTGACCGCGGGATCCTTCAGGCGATCGAGCACCTCGGTCGCACGCGGCGCTGGCTGATAGGCTCGATCGATCAGGAACATCTCCTGCTCGGCGCCGATTCGGCGGATCCCCGTCTCGATCCGGTCTCGCTCGAGCATCAGCTCGAGGGCTTGGACATCATTGAGCAGGAGCTTCGTGAACTCACGAAGCTGAAGCTCGCTCATCTGATCGGCGACGTTGTGCTCACCCATGAGGGAAGGGGCTCCGGCCGGTGTTCTCGGGCTATGGCGCGGCTGCGCCGGATCACCATTCTCTCGCGCACTCGGCGACCTGCGAATTCTACCGCGCTCACCTCGACTCGTCACGAGCCGCAAGGCCGGCGCACGCGGATTCCCTCCTCGAGGAGAGCTTCGAAGCTGGAGGTTCAACGCCCAGCGTTCGAGATTCGAGCAGCGCCCGACACTACGAGCTTCCAAGTTGGACGCTCGCCCCTCGAAGCCCAGCGTTAGCATGGGAGCTACGCCGTGTTCGGCGAAAGGAGGAGCTTTCCATGACGATCACGATCTGTTGCCTGCTCTGTCTGTTGATCGGCGCCGACGACGACACCTACTTCGATCTCTCGCCGGATCATCCGGCGAATCGGCTGCATCGGGCATTGTTCACACGTCACCAGGACGGCCAGGTCATCGGGCTCGACTCGCTCGATCCCCTGATCTGGCCAAACTCCATCCATCTTCTCGACGATGAGCGACTCAATCGGGTGCTCGGGGCCCTGGACGCGGTCTCTTCGACCGATCTGCCGATCAGCGTCCGATCGCGGGCGATCCTGCAGAATGACCTGTGGGCCATCTTCGACGGGATCGCTCAGGGGCTCGGAACAGGTGGCCCGGGCCAAGCGGAGCGGGACGAGGCTCGAGAGACGCTGATGCGGCGCCTGGTCGTCACGATGCGGGCCATTGCTCTCGACGATCACGAGATCGAGTCGCTCGACAGCAACCTCGCAGCCGCGATCCGATCGGAGGCGTGGCCCTCGAGGGCCATTGGGAGATCGGGTCCGTTCCTCCCGGCCGATCTGCTCGAGGATGGCGGCCGCTGGCGAGCCGTGAGCCAACCCGGCCGAATGGCAGCGCACATTCACAACAATTCGATCGGCGCCCGGTCGACCTTTTTCGTACTGCTCGCCGTTCCCGAGGAGCAAGGGGGCACGGCCGCTCTGATCGAGAGACTCGACGCACGAGGACTCACCGCTCCCTCGGAAAAGGGCCATCGACTTCGGACCGACCTGCCCGGGGTGCCGACCGGTACCCAAGCGGCACTCGTCCGTAGGCTGGCGGTCGTGAACCGGAACGGCGAGCGGCGGACGACTCGCATCGTTTCATCCGTTCAGATTCGGGAGTTCGTGGACGAGTCTCCGCAGCACCAGCCGCCTGCCGCTAGATTCGACGAGACGCAGCGGCTCGCCGAGTTCCGCCTCTCGAGGGCTCGCTTGCTGCGAGAGGAGACAGGCGGGTTGGCTCCGCTGGGCCCGGAAGATCGCCGGTACACCTTGATCTTCCACCACGGCATCGACGAGCTCGGGATGCAGGCTCCCATCGAGCTTCGCACGTGCCGCATGTGTCATGCCCAAGAGGGGGTCGCTTCGTTGGTGAGCTTGATCGGTCTCGCGACGGGACCGGGGCAAATCGACCAGTTCGAGTTCTCCGAGCCCCCATTGGCTCCCGGGCTCGGCACACGGAACGCCGAGCTCGCCAAGGTCGACGCAGTGCTGCGAGAGTCGCGGCGATGGGAAAGGCTGCGCGAATTGTGGGATGAGTGAATGGTCACGTCGTCGTTCGGACCGCCGGCTTCAGCCGGTCTCGGTGTCCTCCATCCCAGCGCCTCGGAGAGGACTCAGACTTGAGATCCGAAACTCCGTGGCTCGATGCCGCCGGGTGCGATCGGACCGCCAGCTTCAAAGTTGAGAGTTGGAAGTTGGACCGTTGGACGTTCGAAGTGGCCCAAGCTCGCTCGAGCAGAGCCCTCGCCGACAGACTCGGTCACCGGCTCGCTCGACTTGGGCACTCCATTGCCCTCGGGCCCAGTTTCACCACTGTATGCTCCGGCCCCGGCGGGGGCTTCCCTGACTTGAAACTACTGGGAACGCGGGCGTCCCGCCCGCTTGGATCGCGGAACAGGCTCGCCGCTCCAGAAGGTTCACGGCATGCCCCGGCCCAAGCTCGCTCGATCAGAGCTCTCACCGACAGACCTGGTCACCGGCTCGCTCGACTTGGGCACTCCATTCTTCAGGACCCGTCACATCGGAAAGTCCGTGGTCAGGCCGCCCTCCGGACCAAGCTCGCTCGCGAAAGCCCTCACCGACAGACCCGGTCACCGGCTCGTTCGGCTTGGGCACTCCATCGCCCTCGGGCTCAGTTTCACTACCTGTATGCTCCGGGGGCCGCGCCGGGGGCGCCGCTGATGAGCTCTCGATGTCTCATTCAAACGCGAAGCCGGCCCGCGTCGCGCCACGCCCGAATCCGATTCGCGATGCCGGCCGTATCCTCGGGAGGAAGCCGGGGCACCGCCCGCCAGTCCGCCGGAGGCTCCTCCTCCGTCACCAGCGCCAGGAGCCGGGGATCGTCCGCCGCTCGCTGGGGGCGCTCGGAGACGGCCGAGCGCCACACCTCGATCGCAGGCAGCTCGAAGCGCTTGAACCCTTCGATCAAGACGAGGTCCACTCCCAGGCCGGCGGTCGCGACGAGCTCGCCGAGATCGGGTGGCTCGGGCATCGGCTCGACCGTGAAGCGCCAGCGGCGCGTGACCAGGATCACTCGCTCCGCTCCCGCCTCGCGAAAGCGCCACGAGTCCTTGTGCGGCTCCTCGAGATCGACGTCGTGATGCGTGTGCTTGATCGCGGCGACGACGAGTGCCTGGCTCCGGAGCTCGGGGATCAGCCTCTCCATGAGCGTCGTCTTGCCCGAGCCCGAGGCACCGACGATGGTCAATACCGGAGTCATCGCAATCGCAGCTCCTCGAGCCATTGGGCAGCCACCTCCGATTCGGGCATCCAGGCCACGGCTCGCTCGGCTGCCGAGATCGCCAGCGAGCGGTCGCGATCGGCGGCTCGCTTCGAGAGACGAAGGTTCGCCAAGCCGTACAGGTCATCACCCGGCGCAATCACCTCGAGCAGGCGCTGCCAGGCCGCAATGGCGGCGCCAGGATCACGCTCCCGCACCGCTCGAGCGTAGAGAGCTCTCGGCGAGTCGCCTTCCTGATCAACCTGAACGAGCTGCTCGAGGCTCTCGCTCTCCTCCTCTCCTTCGGCACGCCAAAGGGCCCAGAGCACGTCGAGCTCCGTCGCGCCGCTCGAGCGGGCGCGCTCGAGCGCGTCGTCGCGCCCGTCGGCAGATGCCCTGGCGAGGGCCAGCCACGCAGGAGCGTGGTCCGAGCGAAGGGATAGGGCCTTCGAGAGCTGGGCGCGCGCCTCGTCCGGACGACCGCTCCGGAGCAAGAGCTCGCCGAGCTGAGTGCGTGCCCGGAACTCGGGGCGTCCGCCGGCGTCCGCGGCAGTCTCGAACGAGACCGCGGCCCGATCCCAATGACCGAGGCGCTCGAGGATGACGCCCTCGTTGAATCGGGCACGGAAGTCGCCTGGTCGCTCTTCGAGGATTGCCTGCAGGTGGTCGAGCGCACGCTCCAGATGACCCCTCGCCAACTCGGGATCCATGCCCGGCTGGCTCGCGAGCTGAAGGCGCCAGGACGCGACTTGGAAGCGAAGCTCGGGCAGCCGGACTCCGGTCAAGATCTTCTCGGCGGTCTCGATGGCGTCGTCACCGCGACCCTCGGCCCAGAGGACCTGAGCCCGCACTCCCGCGATCCGCGAGTGATGAGGCTCGAGCTCTTCGGCGGCCGCGATCTCCGAGCGGGCACCGCGCGTGTCACCGGTGCGGAGCAGGAGCTCGGCCAGCTCGAGGCGAGGGGCGGCCCCGAGCGGCTGCAGTCGAATGGCGCGCTCCACGGCGCGACGCGCTTCGTCCACTCGGCCTTCCATTTCGAGCCCTCGGGCCAGCAAGGACCAGGCGCGGGCGCGAAGCGACAAGCGGGCCGGCGAGAAGGGACCGTCCGTTGCGAGCGCGGCCTCGAGGCGGGCGATTGCCGTGATCCGGTCCCCTCGGTCCATCGCGATCATGCCCTCGCCCATCAGGCGGGCGAAGGCGAGCTCCTCCTGGGGCGGCGCCTCCCTCTCGAGGTCGAGGAGCACCGCCTGCGAATCGCTCGAGGACAGTGCGGTCTCGATGAGCGCGATCCACAGCTCGGAGAACAGCTCGGAGCCTCGTCCCGCGAGATTCAACGCGCCCAGGTAGCGGCGAAGTGCTTCATCGAGCTGTCCCTCGTATCGCGCGAGGTTGCCGAGTGCCCAGTGGGTCTCGGCGAGCTCGGGGTCGATACCGAGCACCTGGGTCCAAGCGCGCCGGGCCGCCTCGATATCGGCTTGACCGGCTTCGAGCTTCCCGGCTGCGAGCTTCGCGGCGCCGGACTCGAACAGGTATTTGCCGAGGTTGAACTGGGCACGCGCGGCACGCGGATAGTCCCGCGCGGCACTCTTGAAGAGCGCGAGCGCCGACCGGTAGTCGAGGTTTCGGTCGAGGGTGCGGAGCCCGCCCGAGAGGGCGAGGATCACAACCGCAGATGCGGCGACGAAGCCGGTGAGGAACCCTCGTCGCCAAGCGACACGTGCGAGGGAGCCGAGCGCGAGACAGATGCCCAATGACGGCAGGTACAGCATCCGCTCGCCGAAGTTCGTGCCGATCACGACCAGGAGGTTGCTCACGGGCAGCATCGTCGCGAAGTAGAAGAGCACGCTGACCGCGAACGCGACCCAGCGGCGCGCGAATAAGGCGAGGACCCCGGCAGAGAGCGTCACGAGCGAGACGAGGACCCAGACGAGCTGCTCGCCTCCGGGCAGCCCTTCGGAGACCGGGATGGCGTCGTACGAGTAATCGACCGAGAGGACGCGCGGATAGATGAGGAGACCAATGCCTCGTCCGAGAAGAGCGACGGCGTCATCGAGTCGAGCGAAGAAGGGGAGAGGGGCCAGCGGGTTGTCGAGCCGTGGGATCGCGTCCGCCGACGGAGCCAGTGCGCCGATCGCCGAGTAGCGGAGGGCGGCAACGGCGATCAACAGTGCGATGTAGAGCGCGTACAGGCCGCCACGCGCGACTACGCGACGGACGACTTCACGGGCCGAGGCACCGCGTCGACTCCAGCGCAGTAGGTCGCCGAGCACCAGCGCTGCGGGCAAGGTGACGGCCATCTCCTTCGAGAGCAGCCCTGCGGCATAGGCGGCGAGGGACAGCATCGTCAGGAGCGCGCGTGCGCGGGGCGATCGGCGCTCGCGGGCGAGATGGGCCCACCAGGCCGCGAGAAATCCGGCGGCAGCGAGGAGGTCGGCGCGTCCGGAGATGTAGGTCACGGCTTCGGTGTGGACGGGATGTGCCGCGAACAGGACGGCGGCGACGCCGGCGCCGAAGGGGTGAGCCAGGAGACGCCGGGCGACGAGGTAGACCAGCAGGCAGACGAGGACGTGGAGCGCGATATTGACGCCGCGATGGACGGCGGGATCAGCGCCGGCGACTGCCCACGTCCAGGCAAAGGAGAGGATCGTGATCGGCCGGTAGAGCTTCTGCTCCTCGAGTCGCGGAGAGCCCGTCCCGGACCAGTACCCCGTCGTGAAGATCTCGCCGACGTCACCTCGGTGGACGATCGGATTGACACGCACGACCGGCAGATCGTCGAACACGAAGGGATGATCGAGGGCCGGAGCATAGAGGCCGATGGCCAAGCCGATGATCGTGATCAACAGCCAAGGAGAGAGGGGGGGTAACGTGCGCGGGGCCGAGGCTTCGGCGGATGTCGAGATCGCTACCACGTCCGAAGTGTCCTCGGCTCGATTCGATCGTGCGTGTCGGCGATGTGCGGGAAGAGCACCACAGAGTCGTCTCCGATTCGGTGGAGGAGGTGGCCGCGGAGTCTTTCACGCGTCACTCCGTGCGCCGCGGCGGACATGATAACGATTCCCACACCGGCCCGAGATTCGAACTTCCACTTGGCGCAGGACATCGATTCATGCGAGGAAGGCCCCTGCGCGGCGGTGTCGGCTCCGCGGTCGCCTCGGACACGTCCCCCCACCAGGAATCGGTTCCATGAGCTTTGTCGAGTTTCTCATCTTGTTGGTCATCGCCGGAGTGTGCGGAGCCTTGGGTCAGGCGATCGCCGGCCGCAAAGGAGGCTGGCTCGTCTCCATCGTGCTCGGATTCATAGGGTCCATCGTCGGGCTCTGGCTGGCTCGGCTCCTCGAGCTACCTGCAATCTTCACGCTCGAGATCGACGACGTCGACTTCCCCGTCGTCTGGTCGATCATCGGCTCGGCGCTCTTCGTCGCCGTGATCACGTTCCTGACGAAGAAGACCGAGAAGCGGTAGGCGTCGCCTCGGGATGCCCGGCACAGAGGGAGCGGAGCTGCGGCGTGAGGTGGGGCTGACCGGAGCGACCTTGCTCGGCCTCGGCTCCATCCTCGGTACGGGTGCCTTCGTCAGCGTCGGCATCGGCGTCGAGCTCGTCGGATCCTGGACGGTGCTGGCACTCGTCCTCGCCGGGTTGGTCGCTTTGTGCAATGCACTCAGCAGCGCCCAGCTCGCGGCCGCGCATCCGCGCTCGGGTGGGACCTACGAGTACGGCTACGAGCTCATCCACCCCTGGGCCGGGTTCACGGCCGGCTGGATGTTCCTGGCGGCGAAGAGCGCGTCCGCAGCGGCCGCAGCCCTCGGCTTCGCGAGCTACCTGGTCACCGACGCTCGCTTTCGCTTCATGCACTCCGTCGTCGCCGCGACGGCGGTCATCGTGCTCACGCTGCTCGTTGCCGGAGGGCTGCGGCGCAGTCAACGGGTCAATGCGCTGATGGTGCTCTTGACCGTTGCGGCGCTGCTGACCTTCGCAGCGACGGCGATGGTCATCGGACCGGGACCTGATTCGGAGGAGAGCGCACCCGGCGGGCTGCGGTTCCTCGAGGCGGTCGCGTTGATGTTCGTGGCATATACCGGCTACGGCCGCGTCGCGACGCTCGGCGAGGAGGTCCGTGATCCGAAGCGCACCATCCCCAAGGCGATCGTGACGACCCTCGCGGTGTCGGTGTTGCTCTACGTGCTCGTCGCCCTCGCTGGAGTCTTATGCTTCGGGCAGGACGAGATCGCCGGGTCGACACGAGAGGGCGGCGCGCCGCTCGCCATGCTGCTCCGCCGGGACGGCCAGACGGGTGTCAGCCTGTTCGTGACGTTGGGAGCCATCACGGCGATGCTCGGCGTTCTGCTGAATCTCCTGCTCGGCCTGTCTCGTGTCCTTCTGGCCATGGGCCGCCGAGGGGACATGCCGGCGAGTGTGGCGATGATCGATCCGAAGGGGGCGACGCCGCGCCGAGCGGTGCTCGTCATGGGAGCGATCGTCCTGATGATCACGCTCACGGGAGAATTGCGAGCCGCCTGGAGCTTCAGCGCATTCACCGTGCTCGTCTATTACGCGATAACGAATTGGGCTGCCTTGCGTCTGCCGGCCGAAGAGAGGCTCTATTCACGAGCCTGGGCGATGGGCGGATTGGCGAGCTGTACGTTCCTCGCGGCCTGGGTCGAGCCCTGGGCCTGGGCAATCGGAACGGCGCTGATCGTGGTGGGCTGGGCCTGGCGAGCCTTGTTCCGAAGGCTCGTCCGCAATCGAGGCGCTGAGCCTCCTCGATGAAATCCTGCAATTCTCGGCTTCAGCTTGACGAGTGCCGCATTCGAAGTAGAATTCGCACCACGAGTCGAGCGCGAAGAGCGCGCTCCCTCGGAAAGACCCTCGAGATCCCGAAAGGAGGCCGACCTTGTCTGACATTGCACAGCGCTCGAATGTGTCGCGCCCGAGCTCTTTCGGGACGGCGACCTGCTGACGTCGCCTGTCGAGACTGTCTGATTCGCTCGACCCCATCGGGTTGAAGCATACTCTCGATCCGCGCGTCGTGGCTCCGTGTCCGATCTGCGTTCTGATGGACGCTTGTCTTCGGATCACCGTCCGCCGGTAGGTCGAGTCGATCGAGCTTCGGGCTTCCTCCGTTCCGCGGTCCGTCCGTTGGGCCGGGCTGCGGCGATCGCTGACGCCTTCGTCAGCCGACCACGGTCTGCAATCAGGAAGTCCATGAGACGCAATTCCAAACGGCGAGAGGACATTCTCGCCGCGCTGTGCTCCGAGAGTCACGAGGATGACGGTGTGCCGCCCAGGCGGCGCTCATCGCGAAAGAGATCGGGCCGAGATCGCAAGCTGGATCAGCTCTGCCGTCAAGTGGCTCGCTCATTGGTCTACGTTCTTGCGGGAGAATGCCATGATGAAGATTTGAAGCTTCTACAAGTCGTCGACGTCGTACCGGCGCCCGATGCCGGCCGTCTCTCGGTCCGGCTAGCCGTGCCGATTGGGTGCGCACCTGAGGACATCGTTCGCATTCGACGTCGGCTCGACGCGGCGGCGGGCCTGCTCCGGACCGAGGTCGCCCGGGAGATCCACCGAAAGAAGGCGCCAGTTCTGCTCTTCGAGCTCGCCGTGGAAGGGAGGGAGTCATGAGTGAGCCTGCGACCATCGCGACTTGGCTCGCCGAGCCACTCTCCCGGCCCGTGCGGCAGGCCGTCGAGCGCCTGGCCAAGGCCGAGGGGGTGCGTCATGTCGCGGTCTTGCCCGATGTTCACCTCGCGGAGTCGGTCTGTGTCGGCACGGCCTTGGCCACCGAGCGCTGGATCTACCCTCGGGCCGTGGGCTCGGACATCGGCTGCGGCATGGCCACCATCGCATTGAAAGGGGACGCGTGCTCGGTGGACGACATCGAGAGCGCGGCCGACATCCTGAGCGCACTGCCCGACCTCGTCCCGATCCACCGTCTTCCGAGACGTCCGGAGCTGCCGGGTGACCTGGAGCCGGATGCCCTGCGCGCGTCGGCGCTTCGCTCGCGGGCGAATCGGGACGGGCGAGTGCAGTTCGGGACTCTGGGTCGTGGCAATCACTTCCTGGAGCTGCAGGTCGACGGCGAGGGCCTCATGTGGGTGATGGTGCACAGCGGATCGCGGGCGATGGGGCCCGCGATCCTCGCGTATTATCTGAAGCGGGCCACCGTTTTGCCGGGCGGCTGGGAGGTGATCGACGCGGAATCAGAGGTTGGCCAAGAGTATCTGGCTGATGCGGAGTGGGCCGTCCGCTGGGCGACCGCGAGCCGCTGGCGAATGCTCACCGCGGCAACCGATTGGTTGGCAGAGCGCTTTGGCTTTCAGCCATTGCCGGAGACGCGGCGAGCGTGCGTCCACAACCTGGTTCGTCGTGAGTCGCCTTCGGGAATCCCTTGGTGGATTCACAGGAAGGGAGCGATGTCGGCACGCGACGGAGAGCTCGGACTCATCCCGGGCTCGATGGCGGCGCCGAGCTACCACGTCACGGGTCGCGGGAACCCCGGCTCACTCTTCTCGAGCTCCCACGGTGCCGGGCGCCGGCTCAGTCGGACCGAGGCGAGGCGCCAAATCACTCGGCGAGAGCTGTGCCGTGACATGCAAGGGATCTGGTTCGATCGCCGCGCCGTCGACCATCTCGTGGATGAAGCGCCCGCGGCGTACAAGGACATCGGTGACGTGATGCGAGCCCAGAGGGACCTGGTCCGCATCGAGCGCGTCGTGCAACCGAGACTCAGTTACAAGGGGAGGTGAGGCATTGGTGTGCAGGTGCTCGGGTGCTCGGGTGCCGTTCACCAAGTCAGCAAGGCACCAAGTCAGCCATGCCACCGGAGCAGCGCCGGAGCATGCAGGCGGTGAAACGTGCTCGGTGCATTGGAGTGCCCAAGCCGAGCGAGCCGGTGACCGGTTCTGTCGGTGAGGGCTTTCCCAGGCGAGCTTGGGCCTCTTCGAACGTCCAACGGCCCGACTTCCAACTCTCAACTTTGAAGCTGGCGGTCCGATCGCACCCGGCGGCATCGAGCTTCGGAGCTGAGGTCTGGGTCCGCTCCAAGGCACTGGGATGGAGGACACCGAGACCGGCTGAAGCCGGCGGTCCGAACGACGACGTGATTAGTTCCAGATCAGTGGCGCCCCCGTCGCGGCGCCCGGAGCATGCAAGAGGTGAAACGTACTCGAGTGCATTGGAGTGCCCAAGCCGAGCGAGCCGGTGACCGGGTCTGTCTGTAAGGGCTTTCCCGAGCGAGCTTGGGCCTCTCCGAACGTCCAACGGCCCGACTTCCAACTCTCAACTTTGAAGCTGGCGGTCCGATCACACCCGGCGGGAT
>JAVJTD010000141.1:0-9617 GCA_040219065.1 Planctomycetota bacterium | reverse complement strand
GAGTGAGGGACGAGGGGATTTGCGCGGCAGCTCGGCGCGAACCTCGCTGACCGTGCTCCGCGCGGAGCGTCGCTTCAACGCTCCCGAGCGCAGATACCGCTTCGCCTTCGCCAGGGACCCGCGCGGGCTCTGATCGGCGGCGCCAGCTCCGTGGCAAACAGAGCCCGCGCGACCGAGACGGCGAAGGTCATCCGAGCTGTAACCGGCTCGATCGAGGAAGGCTGCGTCGAAACGTGGAGCGCCCGAGCAAGGGTCCGTCCGCGCTGCGAGAGCTCAATCCTGAATTGATCCCTTGCTCGGCGTCTTTTCGCTCGATGACCGCTTCCGTCGAGAGGGACGCCACCCATATCCCATGCGTCCTTCCGTTTCGGCCGCGCGGGCTCTGAGAGCGGATCGATCGGAGCCCGAACGGGTCCCCGGCGACGAGGTCCTGCCTAACGAGCTGCCGTCATGCCACGGGGGTGGCGTTACGCTTGGAGAGCTGAGTGAGGGACGAGGGGATTTGCGCGGCAGCTCGGCGCGAACCTCGCTGACCCTACTCCGCGCGGAGAGTCGTTTCGACGCTCCCGAGCGTAGACACCGCTTCGCGTCGTTTCGTCCCTTCCTCGCCGAGCGACGGGCATCGGTAGTCAGCTCGTGCGGCGCCCCATTGATTCGCAAGGCGCCTCTGCCGGGGACCCGCGCGGGCTCTGAGCGGCGGCGCCAGCTCCGTGGCAAACAGAGCCCGCGCGACCGAGACGGTGAAGGTCATCCGAGCTGCAACCGGCTCGTTCGAGGAAGGCTGCGTCGAAACGTGGAGTGCCTTAGCAAGGGTCCCGTCTGCGCTGCGAGACGTCACTCCCGAAGTGGCCCCTTGCTCGGCGTCTTGACGCTCAGTGACTGCTTCCGTCGAGAGGGACGCCACCCGTTCCGATGCGACCCACCGTCTCGGCCGCGCGGGCTCTGACGGAGGATCGATCGGAGCCCGAACGGGTCCCCGGCGACGAGGTCCTGCCTAACGAGCTGCCGTCATGCCACGGGTGTGGCGTTACGCTTGGAGAGGTGAGTGAGGGACGAGGGGATTTGCGCGGCAGCTCGGCGCGAACCTCGCTGACCGTGCTCCGCGCGGAGCGTCGCTTCAACGCTCCCGAGCGCAGATACCGGCTCACATCGTTTCGTCCCTTCCTCATCGCATGACGGGCATCGACGGTCAGCTCGTGCGGCGCCCATTGATTCGCACGGTCCCACAGACAGGGACCCGCGCGGGCTCTGATCAATCGCGCGGGCTCTGATCGGTCGTGACCGACCGCTCACCTACGTCGGCAGGTCCATGAAGAAGACGATGCCGAGCGAGCCGAAGAAGATCGTCGGCATCCACATGCAGACGGCCGGGTCGAAGATGGCTTGCCGGCCGATCTCTTGGCCAATGAGGTCGGCAGCGAAGTAGGCGAGGCAGATCAGGAGCGCGAAGCCCACGCCCCAGAAGAGGGACCGCGACTCGAAGCGCAGGACCCAGGGGATGCCGAGCAGGACGAGGATGACGTTCGCCAAGGGATACGTGATGTGCCGATGGATGAGCGTTCGCGTCGAGAGCCGGTGCGGGTAGCGTTCGGCCAGCTTGATGAGCATCGAGAGGCTCAGGTCCAAGCTGTCCTGACCCGCCACCACCAGATCTTCGGGCTGGATGTCGGTGTCGCCGAAGTAGTCTTCGTCTTCGCTGAGGCGCTCGACGACGCCAGGCATCCCTGGCACCTCCTCCTCCTCGGCGCCCTGGCCGATCAGCTCGCGCCGCCCGTTCGTCAAGTACCAGCCCGCGCCGAAGCGCCCCTCGTCGAGCCACTGCGCCTGATCGGCGCGGAGCTTCTCGGACTTGTATCCGGCCCGCGGCGTCTCGAACGTGACGACGAAGTCCGTCGCGATGCGCGAGGTGACGTCGAACTTGCCGACGAACACGACGTTATCCGCCTCGTCGGTGATGACGCTGATGTTGCCCAGCTCGAAGGAGCGCTTCTGCTTGTCGAGCATGTACTCGAAGGCGGTCCTCTGCAGTGAGTACCGCGGGACCAGCCACTCTTGGAAGCCGAACATCAAGGCGCCAGCGCCGACGGCCAGGAACAGGATTGGCAGGATCACGCGATAGAGGCTGGTGCCGCCGAAGACCATCGGGACGAGCTCGTTCTGATGGCGGAGACGCGCCATCGTGAACATCGCCGCCATCGCCGTGATGAACGGCGCGATCTGCATGTAGATCCAGGGCAGCGACATCAAGTAGTACGAGACGATCAAGCTCTGGACGTCGACGTTGACCTTGCTCAGCTCTCGGGCCGACTTGATGTAGTCGTTCGACTTTCCGATGAAGTCGATGATCAGGTAGATGCCCAGGAAGAAGGTGAAGCAGACCCCGTACGTCCACAGGAAGTTCCGACCGACGTACCGATCGAGCTTCTTCACGAGCCCCCTGCCCTTAGCTCCGGAACAGCTTCCACACGAGCCCGCCGCCCACGAGCAGGCTGACACCATCCGCCAGCCAGGCCCCCACGACGGCCGGGATCTTCCCGTTGCTGGCCAAGGTGTCCCCCGCGACCATGAACGGGTAGTAGAAGATCATCACGAGCAGAAAGCTCACCAAGAACGCTTCGAGCTGTCCACCGCGTCGGAAGAAGATTCCGAGCGGTGCGCCGATGAAAACGAACACCAAACAGGCGAACGCGTTCGCGATGCGCTTGTGGTACTCGAGCGTGTAGCGGTAGGTGAAGTAGCGGAGCTCGAGGTTCGTCGCTCGGTACAAGAGCAGCTCGAGCGTCGAGAGCTCGTCGACGTTGCGGTCCCGCTCCCTCTCGGCGAACAGCTCGGGCAGGCTGAGATCGAGCCGGAAGCGATCGCTCGACACCCGCGTCAGGCGCTTCTGCCCCGCCTCCGACTCGCCTTCCCAATCGAGCAGCACCACCGAGATCGAGTTGCGCTCGGTGTCGACCGTTGGCCGCGCGCGCGCCGCTCGAATCGGGAAGCCCGGCTGCAAGCGGTGGACGTCGTCCTTGCCCGACTTGAGCAAGTAGATCGAGACGTCGTGGAACCAGCCCTCCTCGTCGCGGAGCCGGTAGTGCATCCGCAGGTCGCCGATCTTGAGGTTGTTGTCATCGGCGTTGAGCGTCTGGAGCAGCGCGTTCACCGACTGCTTGACCAAAGCGTCGCGCAGCTCGCGGGCGCGCGGCACGAACTCGGTGTTCACGAAGAGATTCACCGCGCTCAAGCACAGGCCGAGCAAGATCGCCGGCGAGAGAACCCAATAAGGGTGGATTCCTCCCATCAAGACGCCGATCATCTCGTTGTCGCTCGCCAGGCGTCCGTACGAGACGACGACCGCCACGAGCAAGCTCATCGGAACGGTCACCGACGAGGTCTGGATCATCAGCAACGGGACCAGGCGCAGGAAGGAGACGACGTCCGGCGCTCCCGCCTTGCTGTACAACACCCGCACGCAGCCGGCGATGAAGAACACCCCCGTGATGACGATCAAGGTCACCAGGAAGTTGAAGAAGAGAGAGCGAAGCACATAGCGCTGCAGAGTGAGCATCGCGTCCTTTCAGCGGACGACGTCTCGATACGATGGCGCAGCCTGGTCCGCCCAACCGTCGGTCGGCCGCGATCACCCAACCAGCCTGGTACGCTTCGCCAAGCCCCGTGAAGTCGCCCATTATACGTCGCCTCGAGGAACGCTCCACCCCTCCCCTCGCCGCCTGGCGGCTCGCGCCCGGCGTGCGCTCCGCGCTCCCCGGTGATCTCTCCTCCGCACAGGCGATCAAAGCCGGCCCGCATCGAAGCGTCTTCGCCTCGGGTGACCGCATCATCAAGATCAGCCCGAGCGCCCGCGCCCTTCGCCAGGAATGGCAGCGCCTCGAGAGCGCCGCGCGCTGCGGGCTCCCGGTTCCGAAGGCCCTCGGCATCGCCACTCACCAAGGCATCGCCTGGCTCGTGCTCGAAAGGGAACCGGGCACCACACTGGACGCGCTCGGCGAGGATCCCGCCCGGCGCCGCGCGCTCGCACCGGTGCTCGGCGAGTCGCTACGCACGATGCACGCGGCTGGTTGGATCCACCGGGATCTGCATCCGGGCAACGTGCTCGTCCGACCGGGCGGCGAATTGATGTGGCTCGACGGCGGCGCTCTGCGGCGCAGGCGTCTTCCGCGCAGCCATCTCCCGCGCCTTGCCGCGGCCCTGCCGCCGAGCTGGTCGCGGACGGATCTGTTGCGCGCCGCGAAGGCCTACTTCGGATCGAGCTCTCGGAGCGAGGTTCGGCGTCTCGGTGACAAGGTCCAGCGGGAGCGCATCCGTATCTGGCGAAAGAGGACGCGGCGCTGCTTGCGCATCAACCGCACCTTCGAGCAGATCGCAGCCGGTGAGCTTCGGGGCTTCGCTCGCCGCGAGCGCCCCTTTGAGATCGCCGGCTGGATCCAGGAGCTCGAGTCGCACGGACCGAGTCCGACGCTCCGGGTGCTCAAGGACGGCCGGACGACCTCGGTGTTCGCGGCCCAAGCGCCGCCGGTCGTGCTCAAGCGCTACCACCGGGACGGCGGTCCGCTGCGCCGATCGGTGCTCTCGAGAGCACCCACCCGTGGCCGGCTGGCGTGGCAACGTCTCGAAGCACTCGCCGTGCGACATCTCTCGGTGCCGACCGGCTGGGCCTTCTTGGAGCAGCCGCGCGGCCGCCGCCGGAGCTGGCTCGCCCTCAAGCGGCTGGACGGCGTGGGTCTCGATCGGGCGTGGTCGAGCGCCGACCGGGACGGGCGGCAGATGCTGATCGAAGTGACCGCGCGCTTCATCGCGACGCTGCACGAGCGCGGCGCGAGCTGCCGCGACCTCAAGGCCGCCAACCTGCTCGTTCGTGATGACCGCGGTCATCCCCACGTCTCGTTGATCGACATGGACGGTGTGCGCGAGCTGCGCCGGCCGCCTGGCCCGCGGCGCCGCTGGAAGGATCTCGTGCGGCTGAATGCGTCCTTCGATCCGGGCATCGCCTCGCTCGCAGATCGCTTGCGCTTCTGGAAGGCGTATCACCGAATCACCCAGCGTCCGCCTCGGCGGCGTGACCTGCGTCGCATTCTCTCGGCCACCGAGCGCAAGCGGGCCACATGGGCGAGCACGCATCGATCGGGATCCCCGGCGCCAGCTCCCCCGTTCCGCCCGGAAGAGCGCACGGTATAGTGACGTCATGGAGACGCTCAGGCGAATCTTGTCGCGCTTCTGCGCGGACCGAAAGCGCATCGCGTGGCTCGTGATCCTGTCCTGGATCGCGGCCGCCCTGCGCTTTGCGACCGTCGGCTCGCTCGTGCCGTTCTTCGACGTCCTGTTCGGCTCGGGCGGTGCAGGCGAAGCGGCACCGGTGACGCGCAGCATCCTCGATCGTCTCGACGCGTGGAGCTTGCCGAGTGAAGGCGTCTCCTTGCTCGCCGTCCTGGCCGGGATCCTCCTGCTCTTGCTCGTCCTCAAAGGCATCACGAGCTGGGCGCTCGAGATCGAGGCGGGCCGGCTCGCGCACGGCTGCGTCCTCGGCCTGACCGACGATCTCCATCGCGCCGTCCTTCGGCAGCCACAGTCCTTCTTCACGACCGTCGCCTCGGGCGATCTCATCGCGCGCTACACCGGTGACGTCGAGGACGTCCGGCTCGGGCTGCGCAAGGTCTCGGGCAAGCTGATCAGCCAACCGCTCTATGCCATCGCCGCGCTCGCCGCGACCTTTTGGATCGCGCCGAGGCTAGCCGCTCTCGCCCTCGTCTTCCTGCCACTCGTCGGTCTCGGGCTCGCCGCATTCACCCGGCGCGCCAAACAGCGCTCGCGTCAACTCGCTGGTCGGCGTCAGACATTGGTCGGACGGGCCGGGGAACACATTCGAGGGGCGCGGGTGCTCAAGGCGTTCGGTCTCGAATCGCATGCGCAATCGGAGTTCGAGGGCGAAAGCGCATCGTTCTACGACGAGCAGATGGCCGTCGTTCGCATCGAGGCCGTCGCCTCGCCGGTGATCGAGATCCTCGGCTCGGCGGCCGTGCTCGTGATCGTCTTGCTCGGCGGGCAAGCCGTGCTGGGCGGCAGCCTGACCTACGGTCAGTTCACCGCGTTCTACGTCGCCTTGGTCTCGGTCTTCGACCCGGTTCGCAAGCTCGCCAACACGCAGGTCCGCTTGCAGAGGCTGCGCGCGGGCGCCGAGCGGGTCTTCGAGATCCTGGACCGCCCGGGCGAGAGCGAGACCGGCGGTGAGGAACCGCCGCCCCTGACCGACGGCTTGCGCTTCGACGCCGTATCGCTCACGTATCCCGGCAGCGATGCGGCAGCTCTGGACGAGGTGAGCTTCCGAGTCGGCCCAGGTGAGATCGTCGCGATCGTCGGCTCGTCGGGTGCCGGTAAGTCGACTCTGGTCAATCTCGTGCCACGCCTCGAGTCTCCCGGTCGTGGACGCGTCCTTTGGAGCGGCTGTGACATCGCGAGCTTCGACCGTCAGGCCTGGCGAGAGCGCGTCGGCTTCGTGACACAGGAGATCCTGCTCTTCGACGCGACGATCGAGGAGAACATCGCTTTGGGACATCCGCGCGCGGACCGAGCGGCCGTCCGCGAGGCGGCAGCGCGCGCGCAGGCCGAGAGCTTCATCGAGGCGTTGCCCGAAGGCTACGAGACGCGCATCGGCGAGGGCGGCTCGCGGTTGTCGGTCGGCGAGCGGCAGCGGCTCTGCATCGCGCGCGCTCTGGTGCGGCGGCCGGAGGTCTTGATCCTCGACGAGGCGAGCTCGGCCTTGGATCCCGAGAACGAGACGCTCATTCGGCGTGCGCTCGAGCGCGATCGCGAGGGCCGCGTCACGTTGGTCATCGCGCACAGCGAGCGGCTGGCGCGGTCCGCGGATCGAGTGGTCGTGCTCGAGGCTGGCCGGGTCGTCGGCCAAGGGACGCCGGAGGAGCTGCTCGAGAGCTGTGCCGTGTTTCGGAGGTTGTTCGCCATCGAGCCCATTCGAGGGACCCGGACGAGTGAGGAGGGGAGATGATCGATCGCGGCTACTTGCGGTATCTCTACAAGCGCGTCGTACGGCGGGTCACGACCTGGCTCGTCATGCCGATCTGGTGGCTCGGGCAGAAGCTGCCCATCTCGCTCACCCGTCCCCTGGCGGGAGCCTGTGCGACCGTTGTCGGCGCCATCGCGCGCGCCGACCGCCGGCGAGCGCACGAGCATCTGCAGATGGCCTTGCCCGAGCTCGGCAAGGAGGAGCGCGACCGCATCGTGCGTGAGATGTTCAAAGGCCTCGCCTGGTCGGTCGCCGAGAATCTGTGGGTCTACGGACACGGCTGCCTGAAGAGCCGGCGCTTCGTCGAGAACGACTCCTTCGAGGCCGTCGACACATTGCGCCGCGTCATCGAGCGCGGGCGGGGCGTGATCATCGCCTCACCCCACTTCGGCAACTTCGAGCTGCTGGCGATCTACTTGTGCTCCCACTTCGAGAACGGCTCGACGATCGCCAAGCGATTCAGCAATGAAGGCCTCAATGATCTCGTCGCGGCGAAGCGGCGCTCGGTCGGATTGAAGACGTTCTACCAGGACAGCTCGGTGCGCCACATGCTCGTCCAGCTCAAGAAGGGTGGACCGCTTGGCGTCGTCCCCGACCAGGACATCGACTCACGCGTGGGCATCTTCATCGACTTCTTCGGGCGGCCGGCCTACACGCCGACCGGTCCGGCCAGCCTCTCCCAGGCGACCGGTGCCGCCATCGTGCCGTCGTACCTCATCCGCCAGCCCAACGGCCGATACCGCGTGGAGTTCGACGCGCCGATCGAGCCACCGGAGACGGGTGATCGGGCGCGCGATGTTGAAATCATGACGCGCGCGTGGTCGGATGCCTTCGAGCGCCGGATCCGGCAGCACCCCGAGCAGTGGGTGTGGACCCATCGCCGGTGGCGCACCACGCCCGAGCGGCTGCAGGAGAGGCGCCTCCGGCGTGCCCGGCGAGCTGCGTTCGAGTCGTCTTCCTAGGAGTCGTTCATGCCGGAAGGCCGGCGCATCCTCCTGATCAGCCCGAAGCTCGACCTTCGCGGCACGTCCTTGTACACGGTCAACCTCGCGATCGGGCTTCGGCGCGCCGGTCATCAGCCGCACGTGATATCCGACCGCGGCTACTTCGTGGCCGAGCTCGAGGAGCATTCGATCCCGCACAGCGAGCTACCGCTGACAGGAAGCCTCTCCCACGACCTCTTCCGCGTCCGCGATCTCGTCGATAAGATCCAGGCGCACGAGCCGGACATCATCCACTTCCAGACAGAGATCCTCGCGCCGATCGCCGCGATCGCCGCGCGCGTCATGCGCCGTCCGTATTTCTTGACCGCCCACTCGTTGCATCCCCGACGCATGTGGCTCGGCTCGAAGCACATACAGCGCCTGATCACGATCTCTCAAGAGACGCGCGAAGCCTTGGTCAACGATGCGCGCGCGCCGCGTCATCTCATCTCGGTGATCCCGAACGGCGTCGACGTGACTCCGGTCGCGCCGCCGCCCGAGGCGCCGAAGGAAGGTGAGAAGAAGAGGGCCCCGATCGTCGGCGCACTGACGAGGCTCGAGCAGGTGAAGGGTCTCTCCTATTTCCTCGAGTCGGCGAGGTTGATCCTGCAGAAGCCCAACGTGCCACATCCCTTCTTCTTCGTGGCAGGAGAAGGGCCCGACGATTCTCGGCTGCGACGGCAGCTCCGCGAGAAGCAGCTCCAAGAGCGCGTGACCATCAGCCTGCCGGCGATCGACCACCGGCTGTTGCTCTCGCGCTACGACGTCTTCGTGCTGTCGTCCTTGAGCGAAGGCCTGGGCATCTTCCTTTTGGAGGCGATGGCGCTCGGCAAGCCCGTCGTGGCGGCGGGCTCGGGCGGTGTCTTCTCGATCATCGAAGACGGCGTCAACGGCTTCCTCGTCCCCAAAGGCAACGCCGAGCGCATCTCCGAGCGCATCATCGAGCTGCTGGGCAGCGAAGAGCTCCGAAAGCGCCTCGGCCGGGCCGCCCGCGAGTTCGTCCGCCAGAAGTATCCACTCGAGTCGATGATCGAGAAGACCCTCGAGGTGTACGGGATCCCCGCCGCGGTCGAACAGCCCGCTTCGAGCTGAGGGGTCGACGGGTCGGTGACGAGGGTTCGATTGGAGTGCCCAAGTCGAGCGAGTCAGAGACCGGGTCTAGTCGGTGAGGGCACGAGCGAGCTTGGGCCGGGGGGGCGTCGGCGCGATGGAGTGCCCAAGTCGAGCGAGCCAAAGACCGAGTCTGTCGGTGAGGGCTATCCCGAGCGAGCTTGGGCCTCTTCGAACGTCCAACGGCTCAACTTCCAATTCTCAACTTCGAAGCTAGCGGTCCGATCGCACCCGTCAGCATCGAGCCACGGAGCTTCGGATGTGAGGGCTGGGTCCTCCCCGAGGCGCTTGGATGGAGGACACGGAGACCGGCTGAAGCCGGCGGTCCGAACGACGACGTGACTAGTTTCAGATCAGCGGCGCCCCCGGCGCGGCGCCGGAGCATACAGGTGGTGAAACGTACACGTTGGAGTGCCCAAGTCGAGCGAGTCAAAGACCGAGTTTGTCGGCGAGGGCTCTGCTCGAGCGAGCTTGGGCCGGGGCGGCCGTGCGACGACAGC
>JAVJTD010000133.1:0-5320 GCA_040219065.1 Planctomycetota bacterium | reverse complement strand
TGAGAGGGGCCCTTGGGCTTGCAAGGTACCGGGGCGGGTGGGTGCCTGGGTGTCTGGGTGTCTGGGTGTCTGGGTGTCTGGGTGTCTGGGTTGCTCAGTCAATGAATGACACCACAGCACCCGAGCACCACAGCACCACGGAAGAGGTGTCCAGGTGGGGCGGTGTTCGTGTGTCCAGGTGAGGGCGGTGTTCGTTCGTGTGATCTTGTGATCCGGTGACCAGGTGAGGGCGGTGTTCGTGTGATCCGGTGAGGAAGAGCGCGAAACAACGTCGGGGTGAGAGCCGTGAGCGGAGCGATCGGTCCTCGCGTATTCCGGGGAGGGTCGTTGCCGGCTCGGGCACGAAGCGACGACAAGGACCGGTTCAGTGCCGCCACGAGCCCGAAGCGCAGCGAAGGGACATACCCGTCGCTCCGTTCCGAGTTCGTGGCACTTCCGAAGAGGCCGGGGCTCCGCGGCGATGGGATGCCTTGGTGTTCTGTGCATCCCGGACCGGCTGAAGCCGGTGGAGACGACCTGGCTGAAGCCAGGGGATACGACGAACGGAGCGCGGGCTTCGAGCCCGCATTCCCGACCCGGCTGAAGTCGGTGGAGACAACCTGGTTGAAGCCAGGGGATACGACGGGAACGCGTCGCTCCTCAGTCTGCTTGCGCGACCGCCAGCTTGGCTTGGGGGTGGAAGCAGGTCTTGGGGGGGACACCGCAGTAGGCGCAAGGGCCTCGTTGGCACTCTTCGGTGATGGCTTCGGCGTTGGCCTTGAGGCGCTCGTCGATGAGGAAGCGCTTCGAGACGCCGGCCTTGATGTGATCCCAAGGGAGGAACCCGTCGAAGGGGATCGAGCGATAGGCATAATGATCGCCGTCGATGCCGCAGACTTCGAAGGCATCCTTCCAGCCTTGGAGGTCGAAGCGGTCGGACCAGTTGTCGAAGAAGGCGCCGTTGCGATACGCCTGGAGGATGACGGGGCCGAGGGCGCGATCGCCTCTTGCCAGGATGCTCTCGATCCAGGTCTTGTCGACGTCGTGGAAGGACAGCTTGACTTGCCTGCTCTGCAGCTTGCCGCGCAGGTACTGCTGCCGATCGAGCGTCGTGTCGCGATCCATCATCGGGTCCCACTGGAACGGTGTGAACGGCTTGGGCACGAAGACCGAAACCGAAGTGTTCACCCTCGCCGGTCCTCGGCCGAGCGTCTGCCTCAGCTTCGAGACGTGCTCGGACATGTCGACCATGCCGTCGAGATCGGAGCGCTCCTCGGTCGGCACTCCCATCAAGAAGTACAGCTTGACGTGCTCCCAGTCCTGCTCGAAGGCGGACAGCGTGCCCTTGTAGAGGTCCTCGTTGAGGATTGGCTTGTTGATCACGCGGCGCAGGCGATCGGTCGCGACCTCGGGCGCCAGCGTCAGGCCAGTCTTCTTGGCCGTCTTCAGGATCCGCGGCAGCTCCTCGACTTGGTGGTCGACGCGGAGGCTGGGCAGGCCAACGTTGATGCAGTCGTTCTTGAACTCTTCCTCGACCTTTTCGACCACCTCGCGAAGGTACGGATACGCGCTGGACGAGAGCGAGGTGAGTGACATGCCCGCGTAGCCGGTCTTTCGGTACGACTCCTTGGCGATCTCGACGACCTTCTCGGGAGAGCGTACCCGGAGAGGGCGCTTGATGTAGCCGGCCTGGCAGAAGCGGCAGCCCTCGACGCAGCCGCGCATGATCTCGATCGAGATGCGATCGTGCACGGTCTCGAGGCTCGAGACCGGGAAGTCGGTCGGATACGGCACCGAGTCGAGGTCCTCGACGACCGCGGCGTGCACCTTCTTCGGCACCCAATCGTGCTTGCGCTCGAGCCCGCTCTGGAGTCCGTCCTCGCCGAAGCTCGCCTCCCAGTGCTCGGGCGCATACAACCCTTCGATTCGGCGCACGGCCTCGGCGATGATCGCGTGGCGATCGGTGATGCCCTTCTGCTTCTGCTCGCGCATCACCTCCATCAACTCGATCATCGGCTCCTCGCCGTCACCGATGACGAACATGTCGATGAAGTCGGCGAGGGGCTCGGGGTTGTAGACGGCGTGCCCGCCGGCGATGACGATCGGATGGTCGTCGGTTCGATCCTCGCTCAGGAGCGGGATCTGTCCGAGATCGAGCAGGTACAGGCTCGAGGTGTAGAGCAGCTCGGTCTGCAGGCTGAGGCCGACGATGTCGAAGTCCTTCAGCGGAGTGTGCTGCTCGAGCCCGAAGAGCGGGATGCTCCGCTCGCGGAGCGCTTCGGCCATGTCGAGCTCGGGCGCGAAGGCGCGTTGAGCCTGCGCCCAAGGTAGGTCGTTGATCAGCTTGTACAGGATCCTCAGCCCGACGTTGCTCATGCCGAGGCGGTACTCGTCGGGGAAGGCCAGGCAGACCTGCATCTCGACGCTGCCCGGATCCTTGCGCACCACGTTGAACTCGTTGCCGAGATACTGCGTGGGTCGTCTCACCGAGGTGAGGAAAGGCAGGATCTGATCCTTGACCGTGGTCATGCCGGGCTCCGGGAATCGCGCGAAAAGGGTGTCCGAAGAGCCCGCGCCGATCGAGCTCGCCGGAGAGCCGCCGGATCACACTCGATACCGAGGGCTCGAATCGACCGTTCTAACGCATCCCTTGCCGCGCGTCGACACGGTGACACGGGTGAAGAAGAGCTCACACGGGGATCACGGGGAGAAGACTTCACACGGAGAGCACGGAGTAGGAGAACCTACACGGAGTGCACGGGGAGCACGGAGATTGGGCACTGCGAGAGGAATCGAAAGGCGACTCGAGGAACGGAAGGCAACGGAGGTTCCTCTCGCAGTGCCCCCTCCGTGTCCTCCGTGTTCCCCGTGTGAGCTCTTCTTCTCCCCGTGATCCCCGTGTGAGCTCTTGTTCTCCCCGTGTCCTCCGTGTGAAATCTTCTCCCCCGGGTCACTGCGGGCGGGGGAGGTAGATTCGGAAGACGGTGCCGCCGTCCAGTGGGCAGCTCACGTCCAGCTTGCCGTTGTGGCTCTCGACGATCTTCTTGCAGATTGGGAGTCCCAGGCCCGTTCCTTTGGCCTTGGTCGTGTAGAAGGGGCGGAAGATCTGGGCGCGGCGATCGGGGGGGATTCCGGGTCCGTCGTCTTGGATCTCGATGACGTCGTCGTCGCCTTCGCGGCGAGCCCGGACGCCAATGATCCCGCCCGAGCCGGTGGCTTGTGCCGCGTTGAGGATGAGGTTCCAGAACACTTCGCGCATCATCGACTCGTCGACCTGGACCTCGAACTGGCCGGGGACCTCTTCCAGATCGATGGTCACGTCTTCGAGCGCGGGGCTCTCGCAGAGCACCTCGAGGATCTGCGACAGGTAGGGCCTGAGCTCGACCGGGTGCTTCACTGGGTTCTGCGGCTTGGAGAACTGCAGAAGATCCTTGACGACGTCGTCCAGCCGCCGGATCTGCAGCAGAATCTCGTCGGTGATCTGGCGCTTGGGATCATCCTTGGGGAACGACTCCTTGATGATCGTCATCGCGCCGCCGATCCCGGCGAGTGGGTTCTTGACCTCGTGGGCAATGGCGGCGGCCATCTCGCCGACGGCGGCAAGGCGCTCACTGCGGATGAGCTGCGCTTGGAGCGCCTTGGTCTGGGTGATGTCGCGGATGATGGCCGAGCGGCCGATGTAGCGACCTTGTGGGTCCGTCAGATTCGTAGCGGTGATCTCGACCACGAGCTGGCGGCCATCGCTGCGCACCCTTCGGGTCTCGAAAGATCGGAGGAAGCCGTGCTCGCGTACCTGGTCGGCGATCCAGTCGGCTTCGGCCGCTTCCCGGAGATCGGACGGCAGGATGCGATCGAGGTTGCGCCCGACCATCTCGGAGGCGGGGTAGCCGAAGATCTGCTCGGCGCCCTTGTTCCAGGTCTGGACGATGTTGTTCGCGTCGATCGTGATGATCGCGTCGACGGTGCTCGTCAGGATGTTGTCGAGGAAGTCGCGGCTGGTGCGCAGGTGGTCCTCGGCCCGCTCGCGCTGCCGGCTCAGGATGACGAGCGCCCAGAACGTCGTTAAAGAGGCGCCGACGATGCCCCGCACCAGATAGATCCGGTGAAGGACGAACTTGTCGAGCTCGTGTAGCAGGAAGAGGTGGTCGAAGATCTCCCAGACGGCGAACAGAACGGTCACGATGCCGGCGGCGAGGGCGGCGATGCGCCAGTTCGAGGTCGGAGCGGGCCCGAGGGCCAGTGCGGTGGTGGGCTCGGGCGTCCAGAGCGGTGGCGGGTTCTTCAAGGTCGGTCTCGGATCGGGAAGTCGGTCGAATTTCCGAGCTTGCATTTTCGCTTCCGCGCGGCAGCTTGAAAGCCGGAGATCCAGAACGGTTGGAGCGGAGGTGGTCGCGTGGCCGATCGACAAAGGGCCCGCCTGACGGCGTTGGTGCCCTGTGGCAATGAGGAGCGCGTGATTCGCGGCTGCCTCGAGTCGGTGCGATTCGCCGACGAGGTGCTCGTCGTGCTCGATGCGGCGAGCACGGATCGAAGCCGCGAGATATGCGAGGAGGTCGCCGATCGCGTGCTGGTGCACGAGTACGTCGATTCGGCCACGCAGAAGAACTGGGCGATCCCACAGGCAGCCGAGCCATGGGTCGTGGTGGTCGATGCCGACGAGCGCGTGACGCCAGAGCTGCGCGAAAGGATCCTCGAAGTCCTCGCCGAGGACGGCGGCGGCTGCGACGGCTACATCATTCGCCGCGAGAACCTCTACTACGGCAAGCCGGTCAAGCACGGCGGCTGGCACGCGGACTACCTGCTGCGCCTGTTCCGGCGAGATGTGGGTCGCTATCAGCAGCTCCGGGTGCATGCGGATGTAGAGGTGCCGGGGAAGGTGGGCCGCATCGAAGCGCCCTTCCTGCACGATACGCATCGTGGCATGCGGCCGTACTTGACCAAGTTCGACCGGTACACGACCTGGGCCGCCGAGGACCTCTTCAAGCAGGGGCGGAAGCCGACCTGGTCGCAGCTCTTCTTCCGGCCCTGGTTTCGGTTCCTGAAGATGTACGTGCTGCGCCTCGGCTTCCTCGACGGCATGCGCGGGCTCCTGATCGCGGGCTCGGCGGCGATGGTGGTCTTCACCAAGTACGCCAAGCTCTGGGAGATGCACTACCTGCGCTCGAAGGGCCGCGACGCCCTCGCCGAGACCGATGTCCGAGGCGCCGAGGAAGGCGCGCCGCGCTGATCTGAAACTAGTCACGTCGTCGTTCGGACCGCCGGCTTCAGCCGGTCTCCGTGTCCTCCATCCAAGCGCCTCGGAGAGGGCCCAAACCTCACATCCGAAGCTCCGTGGCTCGAT
>JAVJTD010000132.1:0-14014 GCA_040219065.1 Planctomycetota bacterium | reverse complement strand
TCCGTTTCGGTCGCGCGGGCTCTGTGGTTGGGGTCGCGTGGTTACCGGGACAGTGTCAACGTCAGCTCGTCCAGCGCCAGCCGCACGGCCTGGCGCTCGGTGGTTGCCGAGACCTCGAACGCGATTCGCAGGGCGAGATAGCGGAATGGCTCGGTCGTCGCCCGATCGAGCCCTCCGAGATACTCGGAATCGGGTGGCCGAGTCGCGGGGAGCTCGGCGCCGGACCACACCGACACGCTGAACTGCCCGTTCTGCTGGAGGCCTCGTGTGTCGACCCTCTCGACTCGCCGATAGGTGTGCCCGAGATCGATGACGGCGGTGTAGTACTTGGCGACGTTTTGCGAGAATCCGTCCTCGAGGGACTCGGGAATGCGGGACACGTCCTGACGCTGAGGCAGGATCACTGGCTCCGGCTCGATGAGACTGCTGGTCGGCACGATTCGGCCGTCCTCGTCCTCGAGCTGGATCCACCCCAGGTCCTGGCCGCTCGGCCCCCCCCTTGCCACGAGCTGTCCGCCATCCAGGCGGAGCTCTCGGGCGGCCCATCCGAGGATCACTCCGGGGCTCCCGAATCCACCCGAGCCCGAGGTCGGCCCGGCCATGCCTCCGGCGCCTCCACCCGCGACGATCTCACCACCGTCGATGATCAGGTCGCCCCCCGCGACGATGGCCACGACACCGCCGCCGCCGCCACCCCCCCCGCCATTCTCGGGACTGTCCTCGACCGCTCCCCCTCCACCGCCGCCGGAGCCGCCCCGCAACCCGGCCAGCCCGAGAGGAGCATCGATCACGCTGCGCTCGCGACCCTCCTGGAGCCGGCGAGTCCAGCCAGCGTCGAAGGACTTCTTCGGATAGCGATCCACAGCAAACGCTCCCGCCGTGCTGGCTGCTCCGCCGGAGCCACCGCTTGCGAGCTGATCACCGGGGGCGAACCCGGGTTGCCCCTCGATTGGCAAGGCGAGCTCGTAGAGCGGTGAGACGCCACCCTCCCCACCACGCCCGGCACCCGGGCCACCCCAACCACCACGCGGGCGGGCTCCCGTCCTGGGGTCGACGCTGCCGAGCGTGCCGGGCTCACCCGACACGTCGATCCGCCCCTGGAGCACGAAGTCGCCTACCGTTCGGAGGACCAGGGGCCGGCTGCCGTGAGCCCGAACCTCGACACCGAATGGGATCTCGACCGAGTCGAAGTCGAATTGTCCTCCGGTGACGACGACGACGCCTTCGGCGGTTTGGAGCTCGTGGCGATCGGTGTCGAGCACGATCGAGCTCTCGGGCCGCCAGTCGCCGAGCGTCGGCCCGGTCGGAACTCCCACTTTCCTGCGAAGCTCGAGCGTTCCGGCGCCATTGTCGAGACGCCATCCCTTCTCGACCACGGAGAAGCCTTCGGTCCGAGTCCGAAGCACCTGCTCCCGGCCGAGCTCGGTCAAGACGGGTTGCTCGCCGCCCATCTCGAGGAACTCGAGGCGCAACCGGCTCTCGAGGCGCTCGCTCGGCGGGGAGGCGACGATGGAGAGCTCGTGGCCGTCGGGGAAGGGCAAGACGGGATTTCCGCTGAAGTCCCTCAAGAGCGCGTCCCCTCGCTCGTCGGTCTCGAAGCGAATGAGCAAGAAGAGCTGCTTGTAGCTTCCTCGGAATTTATTCCGCGGCGTCACGATGAGGTCCGAGGCGTCGTCTCCATGCTCGAGGGCGACGTCGCACAGCTCGTTCCGAGTCGTACCGTCGTCGGTAATGACCGACAGCGAGACGACCGAGGGGCCGATCCGCTCGCTTCCTCGAATCACCGGGAGCAGGTGCTTGTTGAAGTGGAAGACCAGCCCCTGATTGAAGAAGGTCTCGCTGGCCTCCTGACGGAGGCCGATCGAGTTGGTCAGCCAAGACTCCTCACCGACCGAGACGCGGGTCACCGTCGCTCGATGCTCGAGGTGCCGATCGAGATAGAGCTGCTCGGAATCGACTCCGCGCGTGCGAAACCGGAACTCGTAGGAGCGATTCAGCGGCTCGTAGCTCTTGGTGAAGACACCGGTGAAATGAGGAAACCCTCGAATGATCACCCGGTACTCGGTGTCGGGCAGAAGGCCGCCGTCCTCGAGGCCGTTCACGGCGAGGACTGGCTGAAACTTGACGCGCCTCGGCTCGCGGAGGAACTGCCCGCGGGCGGGTCGACCGTCGAGGGTCTCGATTCGGATCGAGTCCGAGTTGATGGAGAAGGCCCCCACCTCCTTGGTGAACTCGAACACCAGCGGCTCGTTCAGCCAAGCTTCCTGAAGCCCGTCGAAGCCGGGCGTGCGAGCCAGCTCGAGGCCTCGGGATCTAGGAGACTCCGAGCCTCCGCAAGCACCGGCAATCAGGGTGATCGCCAGCGAGATGCACAGCCTCCTGAGGGCCATTGGCCATCGTGATGAAGGCTCTCTCGTTCGTGGAGCGGGAAGGTTCATGAGCTACCGGGAAGCCCGTCGGGGTCCGTAGCGAGGCGACAAGTTCACCCTGCGAACTTACTCCATCCCTCGCACCGGCAAAAGGTCCTCTTTGGCCGCTGATCATTCTCCGAGGCGGGGTAGGAGATACACCGGCCGCGTCGACGCCCTTTGGTCGATCCTGGGGTGTCGATCTTCCGCTGAAATCCCAACCAATGGAAACGGGCCCCGCAGGAGCGGGGCCCGTCGTCGAATCGTGTCGAGATCGGCCTCGAATCAGAAGCGAATGCCGAAATCGAGTCGGTTGATCTGCGGACGCGGCGCATTGAGCGTCACGTTGCCGTCGAGAGCCGTGTTGAATCGAACGCGGAAGCGGACGAAGCGCTTGCCGTCCAGATCACTGATGTCCGTCGTCCAAGTGGACGTACTCGGAACGATCGAGTCCGGATCGGGCAAGCCCGTGCCGCGCGGCTCGAGCTCGTCGGCTCCCTGCCACTCGATCACGACCTGGGTGTTCGGAGCAATGAAGTCGTTCCGGACGTTACCACTCACGTCGGTCGCGATGGAGAAGTAGGTGGTGTCGAGAATGTTGCCGGAGCCGTCGGTCTGGACGATTCCGTCCGCATTCACACCGGTGAACTCGTAGTGCGGCCATCCCGTCCCTCGGCGATCGGTCTCGCCAGTGAAGATCCACTGCGAGCGCGCCATCGAGAGGTTCGAGAACTCGCTCAGGTCACGGGAGAGGGGCATCGCGGTCTGGTTGATGCACTCACCCGGAGCGGCCGGGCACGAGAGCGCTGCGCAGTCCGCGGCATCCGCGTAGAACTCGGGATCCTCGTTGAATTCGGCGCCCGGCGTGTCGCTGAACAGCGGGAAGATGGTCGCCCCGCTGACCGAGCGACTCGGACCCTCGAACTGAATGACGCCCGATCCACCCCAACCGCCGACATAACGGTTGTTGTTGATTTGACCCGGCTGGTCACCGGAGACGTCACCCGAGGTCGTTCCACCACCGACGCTCAAGAGGCCGGCCACGCTGATGGTCCCGAGGGCGTGCATGATGATCACACCGCCGGCACCGCCACCGCCTCCGCCGCCCCACTTGCTCTCACCGTTGTTCGAGCCGCCACCACCGTTACCGCCACCGCAGTCGATGAAGGCGTTGTCCTCGACGATGATGTTGCCGAGCGCGCCGAGGTAGACCATGCCACCGCCGCCGCCGCCGCCGCCGCCCGCGTCGTCGGTGTTGGAAGGAGCGGGAGGAGACGGCTCACCGAGCTGGTCACCACCGCCGCCACCGCCTTGACCACCACCGGCCTGGGCGAGGGCGAACTCGCCACCGCGACCGTAGAAGTTGTTGGTCTCGTCAGGGTCCTGGAACTGGGAAGGACCGGCCACACCGGGGATAGTGCCCTTGTTGCCGGGCTCTCCGTCGGCCTGCAGACAGCCGTTGTTGTCACGGTTTCGGTTGTTGCGGTTGCGACCCTGCGTCAAGTGCGAGCCACCGCCGCCACCAGCACCGGTCGGATCCGTGCTGCTACCCGGAGGACCACCACTCTGACCTGGCTGCCCACCGGCACCCGGATTGTTGTAGGGGCCATTGCCCGGCAAGCCTTCGAGCGACTGGATGCCCGAGCGGCTCGAGTCCATCGGGCTACCGGCACCACCGTTGCCTCCCGAAGGTCCGGCGGCACCGCCGTTGGTGAGCTGCCCGCCGAGGTTCGGGACCGTGAAGACGCTTCGGCCGGCGTCGCCGCTGGCATCGATCTCGGCACCTTGCCCGATCAGGATCGTCCCGGTCGCGTAGATGTACAGAGGACGCGAGCCCGACACGTCGATGCGCGCTCCCGAGCCCATGGTGAAGTTGGCGAAGTTGAAGATGCCGCCGTTCACCGTGACCAAGCCGTTGTTGGTCAAGAGGAGCTGTGAATCGGTATTGAAGACCGCCGTCTCGTTCGCGTTGAGCGTGAAGTTGCCCAGCTCGCCGGTGCCCGGGAACGGACGAGCGGCCTTGAGCGCCTCGACGCCATTGGTCGACCAGTTCGCGATCGCGAAGCCGAGGACGGCACCCCGGGAGTCGTACAGCGTCCGGCTGCGGAAACCTTCACTGAAGGTATCAGGGAAGCCTTGGCCGGTATCGTTGACGGTCCGCGTCCGGAACACGGCCGCGGAGTTCACGCCACTAGGCGCCGAGTTTCCTTCACCGATGATGTCACGCAAGCTGTTCGCGAAGCGGACCTCGATCTCGGTGTCGACCGGCAAGATACCGCCGGGACGCAGAACGAGACGTGTCTCATCGATGTCATTCCGCACCAGGATCGGGGTGGACGGAATGCGACGCTGCCGGAACAGGTCCCAGAGGAAGATCGTCTGGGAGTTGACGTTGTCAGCGGTCGGCAGCAAGGGCTGGTTGAAGAAGACTTCGATGTCGAACTTCTGTTCGGAGAAGAGGTTCAGAGGCTGACCCACTGAGCCGTTGAGTGGGGTGGTTCCGACGACCTGAGGAGGTCCGGCGACGGGATCGTCGAAGATCGCCGAGAGCGGGGTGTTCGCGTCGATGTTGATCATCGAGAAGCGAACGGTGCCACCGACTGCCAGGTTCCGGCCTCGCAGCGACCGCACGGTCCGTCCCGAGCTCGAAGCGGCGATTCGAACCTCGTAGGTGTTACCGGCCTTCAGACCCGAGTCGCTGAAGTCGTTCTGGGTCGGGAAGGTCGGGATGAACTTCACCGTCGTGTTGTCGAACGGATCGATCCGGAAGACACCGGTGACGGGATCCGACGTCGAGAGGTTTCGAAACGTGATCGTCTCGAACGAGACCGAGGAGATGTCCACGGCCTGCGAGAACTTCAGTGAGATCTCGCGGTTGAGGGGCAGTCCGGTCTGACCGGCGACGTTACTGAACTCGAAGGTGAGCGTACCGTCTCCCGGTCCGCCGCTCCCGCCACCGCCACCGCAGGCGATGAGGGCCAGGCCGACCGAGAAGGTCAGGATCCGAGCGCCCCAGCGACGGCTCCGGCCACCGACGGCGCCCGGGCTGTTGCTCTTGACTCGCATTGAGGCCTCCATGGTGCTTCGCTGCGCTTCGGCAGGCAGCGGTCGATTCTTTGGATCAGGAGTCGGTGGCACGGCCCGACCGGAGCGGCCGGGCCGTGCCGACTCTGAAAGTCAGCGTCAGTTGCCGATCGGGATCAGCGAGAACGGGATGGCGAGGGAGTCGATCCCAGGCACCTGCTCCGTGTCCGGATTGGCGAGGAAGGTCAACCGGAACTTCGCCGCGACGCGATTGTCGAGGACGTTGAAGTCCTTCGACCACTGGGTCGCATTCGTTCCGTTGTCGTCGTCGGCTCCGCGGTACTCGACCAGGATCTGGGTACCCGTGGGGAGATTGGCGAGGTCCGGCTCGAAGACCGGCGCGCTCCAATCGATGTCGAAGCCCTGCGGCTTGCCTTGGAACATCTCGAACCAGGGCGACTCGGACGAGGTCTGAGTGCTCTTGAAGAAGAAAGTGTGGATGTAGACCGAGTTGTCACCGAAGGCATTGCTGCTGCCACCGACGCCACCCGCCTTCTCCAGTGCCCAGGGATCGCTGATCACGAAGCCCTCGGTACCGGCCGAGAAGATTCGGATGTCGGGATCCGACCAACCCTGGACCGAGACGAAGATCTGATAGCCGTTGAAGCCACCTGCCGCGGTCGCGGCCGCCCCCATGTCGAGCAGGAGCGTGTCGGTCGAGTTGTAGGGGAAGGTCCGATCGAAGCTCGGGAAGGCGACGCGGAACGGGTTCGGCAGATTGGACGGCGGACGGATCTGGTAGCGCGTCCCGCGATCGACGACCGTGGTCGGAGTCACGGGATCATCGGCCAGATAGTTCTGAGCCCAGAACTGCTTGAGGCCCGAGCGCGAGTCCTGCAAGAACCCACCGGAGTTGGTCCGGGTGTTCGGCACGACGTGCGTGTGACCCACATCGATGCTGAAGTCGGTCCAGGTGTCGGCGAACACGACATTGCCGATCGGCGCCCACGACAGGCCCGTCAGCGTCCAGATCGTGTTGGAGGTTCCACCACCGAGAATGGTCCGCGGCACGGCGTGCTGGATGCGGGCGCCCTGCGGGTTGAACGGAGTCTGCACACCCGGAGGGAAGTTCGGAACGACCGTCGGACCGCCGTCGGTCGGAGAGACGTTCTCGAGGTCCCACTCCCAAGAGCTGACCGGGCCACCGGCGATGATGCTCGGCGGGGAGGCTCGGTTGTGCGTGTTGCCGGCATTGTCGTAGGGGCCGAGATCGTCGAAGGTCTGCAAGAGGATGCCGCCCTCGACCGCTTCCACGTCACGCTGAACCGTGAACGAGAACTCGAGGCTCTGGAAGTTGCTCGGGTCGGCATCGAACACGTCGCTCGCATTACCGGTGCGGATACCGCGACCGGCGAGGTCGGTGATCCCTTCCACTTGCGGGGTGTTCGGGTTGTCCGTGCGCAGGAACAAGCTGTAGGCGTTGCCTTCGCTACCCCAACCCTGCGGCTGCAGCGGCGGGCGGAAGATGAACTCGGTCAGCGCGGAGTTGTGCTCGACGCGGCCGAAGTAGGCATCTCCCGGGAAGCGCGGCGAGCCCGAGGTGTCCTTGACCACGAACATGGTCGAGAACGGCCCGAAGGACTCGGGATTCATCGGCTCGCTGAAGCGCAGGTGGATGGCCGAGAAGTTCGGCACCTGCTCGACGACGTTCTTGGTCGAGACCTCGTAGCGGTAGTTGACCTTCAAGGTCGCACCGTTCGAGACGATCTGAGGGAAGCGCAGGACGCCGCTCAGCTCGCCGGTGACGTAGTCGATCTCGGCACCGACCGAAGTCTGGTAGTTGGCGAGGAGACGTGAGGAGTCGATGTCGAAGCCGAACGGGAAGGTGACCGTCCCGTCGATGATACCGCTGTCGTAATCGACGCTCGCACCGCCGATCGAGCCCGCGCCGTCGTCGGTGACCGAGTTGGTGGGGTCGTCCTCGTTGTAGATCGTCAGGCTACCGGGCTGAATCGGGAAGACGTCGAGCGGCACGCTGGAGAAAGGAACCTGGTCGGTCCCGTTCACACTCGTGACGCCGGTGTCCTCGGCCGAGAGGCTGGCAGTGCCGTTGATCAACCCGTACTCGGGGATGTCATCGCCGTTGGTGTCGATCGGTTGATCGGTCAGACGATTCGGCGAGTTGCCCTCTTCGTTGATGATGAGCGAGCCCGGCACGATGGGGGTCAAGTTGAGGAGCTGGGACACGACGGGAACGGCGGCGGAGCCGTTGCCGGTCGCGGTGAGGTCCTCGGTCGGGGCCGGAGACTGGTCGTCATTCGGCGGGAAGTCGAAGAAGACGACGTCGGCGATGTCGAAGGGATTCGGGAAGAGGTTCCCGATGTACTCCTCACCCGTCTTGGTGAGGACGTGGGGATCGACCGAGTCTGGCAGGTAACCGCGCGCGACATCGAAGTCGCCACCCGAGCGGAAGAACAGCTTGATGTCGACCTGACCGGCTTCCACGTCGAGACGACGGGGACCGACGGCGCGACCCTTGGTGTTCCTCAAGACGGCGTTGGCCGTCGTCGGAATGAAGACCTGAAGGTTCGACACGTCCGCCACGAAGCTCTTGGGAAGGCCCTGCGGGTTGAGCGAGAGCTCGGGATTCGTATCTTGATCCCAGGCTTCGATCGCCGGGTCGAAGATGACGTCCGTGCCCTTGATGATGTAGCGGCCGCGAACCAGCTGCGAGGGCGCCTCGCCCTGGCGAACCTGGATCGTGTTGAGGTTCGCGGTCTGCGGATCGACCACGTCGGAGAACCTCAAGAGAAGGGCCGCGTTGCGCGGCACGTACACGTTGCCGATCACGTTCGAGTCGAGAGAGCGAATCTGCGTCCCTTGGTCGATGACCGAGAGGAGCTCGCCCGTCTCGGGGTCGACGTCGACCTCGCTATCCGGCGCCATCAACGTGTCGACGCCGTTCACCTTGACCAAACGTCCGTAGTAGACGGAGTTCAAGGTCATCGCCGAGTCCGTACCCACCGCAGTGCTGCTGCCACTGCTTCCCGAGCACCCGAAGACGGCCAGCGAAATGGCAGCCGTCAAGAGGAATGCCGTCGTCCGTCTCATGCTCCTGTCCTTCATTTCTCCACTCCTGTGCGTCCCCGGAGAACCGGCGTGACGCGGGTCCTCTGTCGGCTTGAGGGGCCAACCTGGCTCCATTGGGCCCACCAGGAAAGCACGACCTCGACTCCGGTATCCAGGCTTCATTTCCTGCTGAACACTCGCGGTCGAATCCATAGAGGCAAACACAATGCCAGAGCCCGTTCCAGCGGATTTTGAATCGCTCAAAGGTAACCGTTGGCACACAAAGACTTACGAGACCGCCCCACTCAACGGATCCACGGCCGTCCCCTCACGGCTCATGACTGCGCGGCTGATGAGCGCACGATCGTGCGATTCTGCACGCATCGGAAGCTTCAGCGCGCGGTTTCGAGGACATAGCCCTCCGCTTCGTAACTCTCGACGTCTTCGAACGCCGTGATCTCCGATCCGGCGATGCCCATCACGTCCGTCGACTCGGCCGGAAACACCCGCTTCCGCGAGCGATCTCCCACCCAGCTCGCCGGACGAACCGCCTCACAGAAGGCGCATCGCAGTCGGAACGGCTGACGAGTGACCACTTCGAACTCGGGCAACAGGTATCCCCCCTGCTCCGTTCGCGTGATACACGACTCGTTCCAGCAGCGCAAGGCACCGTGAATCGCCACCTGACCCACCTCTCGCCGGGGACCACGTTGAAGCGGTCGGATGCCCAGCAGCACCGCGATCAACGCCATCCGAATCGGCACCCCCTGCTGAGCTTGCTTGAAGTACATGGAGCGCGGATCCCGGTCGACCTCGTAGGAGATCTCGTCCCGCCGCGGCAGAGGATGCATCACGATCGCGTCCTGGAATCCCGGCCGCCGCAAAAGCGCCTCGTTCACCCGCGGATAGGCCGCCGCCTCCTCCAGGTTGGTAAAGCGCTCGCTTTGGGCGCGCGTCATGTACAGCGCGTCGATGTTCTTGATCACTCGCCGCTTCTGCGCCCGGGACTCGGCCGCATCGGTGAAGAGCGTGAGCTGGTGAGGCCGGTTCGGCGTGATGTAGAAGGCGTCCGCCTGCTCGACCAGATCATCGAACTCCCCGCCCTCGAAGCGCTCGGGCTGGCAACGGAACTCCGAGCCCAGCTTCTCGAGCACGTAGTCGGGCATCTCGAAGGACGGCGCCGGGATGCAGATGATGTTCGCGCCGAAGCGGGCGAGCGCATAGGCGAGGGAGTGGACCGTGCGGCTGTACTTGAGGTCCCCACAGAGTACGACCTCGAGACCTTCGAGGTGCCCCTTCTGCTGCCGTAGCGTGTACAGATCACAGAGCGTCTGCGTCGGGTGCTCATGCCCCCCGTCTCCCGCGTTGATCACGGGCACGTCCGCGAAGCTCGCTGCCACGCGGGCCGCGCCGGCGGCCGGATGCCGGATCACCAAGAGGTCGGCGTAGTTGCCGCCTACGACGCGCACCGTGTCGGCCAGGGACTCCCCCTTGGCGGTCGAGGAGTCCTTCATGTTCGCCACGGTGATCACATTGCCACCCAGGCGGTGCATCGCGGACTCGAACGACAATCGAGTCCGCGTGCTCGGCTCGTAGAACAAGGTCGCCATGATGTTCCCGCGACACAACTGCTCACAACCGCGCAGGTCGCCGGCGAGCTCATCGGCGATGGCGAACACCTGTTCGATTTCGTCGTTCGTCAGATCGTTGATCGAGATCAGATCTCGCTTCATCATCGCGCTCGCCTCCCCGTACCTCGACTGGGCGCACGCTGAACTCCTCGCCCACCTTGGACGAGAGCGCCGGAGATCGTGACTTCGTTCAGTGACACATTCCTTCGAGGTAGAGTCGGACAAGGGTACCATCTACCCCGGCTCGCGCTCAAGACAACCGATCACCGACTTCGGCGACCTATCCGATCAACGCCCTCGATGGCCGAGTCGGAGCTGCGTGAGACGCTCTTTTGCCCGGCGAGTCTCGACGGTGAGGTCTTCGAGGGCGGCTCGAATCTCATCCGCTTGTTCAGCCGTGAGCAGAAGGGCGCAGCCGGCCGGAAGGTCGGCGTCCAAGCCCAGCTCGCCCACGATCCGGCCGCGGAGCACTTCGAGTCCGGCTCCGCTGTGAGCCGAGACGCGAAGCGCACCCGGCGCGAAGCGCTCCCAGGTCGGGTCGACTCGGCGGTCGCACTTGTTGCACACCAGGAGACGCCGCCACTCGGCAGTCTCCTCGAGGAGCTGAAGATCTTCGGCTGACGGAGCCTCGGTCGCATCGAAGAGCACCAGCGTCAGATCGGATCCGCCGGCGAGCTCCCAGCTCATCGCGATACCTGCCGCCTCCAGGGGCACGGCGCCCGCCCGCACCCCAGCCGTGTCGATCAGATGCACCGGCCAGCCGTCGAACACGGCATCGGCCCGGACCGGATCGCGGGTGGTACCGGGCGTCTCGCTCACCAAGGCCCTCTCTCTCTGAACGAGTCGGTTCAGCAGAGAGGACTTGCCCACGTTGGGCCGGCCGATCAACGCCACCCGAGCTCCTTGGTGAGCGGCGATGCCATGGCGGCTGTGATCGAGGAGTGTCTCGAGCCGCTGCTTGGCGACTTCTATCGAGCCCGACACCAACAGAGCCTCGACCTCGAGCAACTCTCGGCTCGAGGCGCCAGAGACCTGGTCGAGCAGACGCATCGCCACCGGTTCCGAGACGGCCGTCTCCAGGGCCAGCTTCGCCGCTCGGCTCAAGGCATCCACACCGGCCTCCTCGAGAAGTCCGGCCGAGACGATGACGACGCCCTCTCGACGCAAGCTCTCCAGGATCGCCCGGGCCGCGCCGATCCCACCGTGCCCATGGATCTCGAGGCGTCCGGGACGGGCGCGATAGACGAGGATCTCGTCGACCGTTCCTTCCTCGGTCCTCCAGGTTCCGTGCGCCAGCCCCTCGGATTCGGGAAGTCCATATCGACCTCGAAAGCACCGATCGGCGATCGCTTCGGCCCCATGCCCATCGAGTGCGATCACCGAGATGCCACCTTCGCCGAGCGGCGTCAGCAGCGCCGCGCGGCAGCCGGTCTCTCGCTCAGAAGCGCCCATAGAGGTCTTCGAACAGCCGCAGGGTGGCCTCGAGCGTCAGGTGCGGATGGACGCGGTCGATCTCGGGAATGGCCGGCAACACCAGGTAGGCGTCGCCGCCCGTGGCGACGATCGTCGGCTGCGCAGCCAACTCGGCGGACAGCTTCTCGATCAAGAGGCGGATGCCGCCGACGGCCATCCAGTAGAGGCCCGACTGAATCGCCTGCTCCGTCGTTCGACCGAGCGGCTCGGGCAGACGAGCGGGTCGCGCCTGCGGCAGCCTCGCGGTGTACTCGTGCAGGGCTCGCGCTCCAGTCCCGATGCCGGGCGCGATCACGCCGCCGAGGAACTCGCCGTCCTCATTGATGACGTCCAGCGTGATTGCCGTCCCCAGATCGACCACGATAGAGGCGCCGAAGCGGCGATGCGCCTCTCGCGCGTTCAGCAGGCGGTCCAATCCGACCGACTCGGGCTGCTCGGTGCGGTTGGGAATGTCGATCGGAAGGTCGACACCGACCCGCACGACGCGCTCGCTCGGCACGGTGGGAAAGAGCCTCAGCGCACGTGTCTCGGCAGAGGGGTTCACGCTGACGCTGACGATCGTCACCTCCGCGTCGGGCAGAGAGGCCCACTCGGGGAGACGCGACAGCGAATCGTGCGCGAAGCTGTCGAAGCGCGGCGATCCCGATTCCGGGAAGAGCGCTGCGGCCGTACGCGTGTTGCCCGTATTGAGGGCCAGAACGGATCGGGACATCTCGTTGGGCCTCGGTCGCGGTGAGGAACAGCCGAGGCGCTCCCCCCCGCGACGGAACGCGCTCAGTAGGTGTAGAACCGGAGTTGGACCGTCTGACCCTTGCGCAGCACGGTCACGTTGACCAGGCCCGGGGGCTGGTTGCGAATCGTGTTGATCGCCGCGGCCTGGCTGGTCACGTCCCGCCCGTTGACCTTCTGTACGACATCCCCCGGCTGGATGCCGACCTTCTGGGCCAACGACTCGTTCGGCACGGTCTGGACCTCGAGACCCTTCTTCTCGCCGTTCACCTCGTAATCCCGCACACCGAGCTGTTGGATCATCGACTCGTGATTCTGCGAGATGGTGTCGTTGTCCGACTGCGAGATGTGCCAGACGCCGTTGCGCAGCTCGGTCTGCTCGGGAGCCTCTGGCTTCTGGATCTCCTCGCGCTGCACGTTTCCACGGCCAGGCCCCCGGCGACCCCCTTGGCCGTTCCGACGGGCCGCAACAGAGCCCGGATCGCGTCCGAGGATCGGCTCCTGCCGAGTCCCTCCGAGGTTCGAGACGTCCCAGGGTGACCGTCGCGACATCTCGACGAGGTTGTTGGCCTCGTTCTCGGAGTCGTACTCGAAGAGGACGGAGAACTCGCGGACCTCCTTGAGAACGGCCTTGGGATTCACGTTCTCGAGCTCAGCTCCGATTCGAACGAGCTTCATCGAGTTGGCCTGTCCACCGACGGGACCACCGCCCCCTCCGCCTGCAGCGAACTGCACCGTGGCGCTCGAGAGCTCGGGACGCCCTTCGTCGACATAGACCGCGATCAGCTTGATGATGTCACTCAGCGGGCGGGTCTTCGGTTTGACGGGCTCGACGGGCTTGTCCGGCTGCTGCTCGACGACGGGAGGCTTCTCGACCGTTCCGTCCAGGACCAAGGTGTAGAGGCTCTTGTAGACGTCCTTGTCCACGACCCCCGTGCTGTCCTTGCTCTCGTTTTTTCGGAGCTCTTCGACGAGGGGGTTGATGACTTGCTGCTTGATGTCGTCATCTTTGACGACCCCTCGCTCCTTACCCCTCGACTGATAGAACAGGTAGAGGAGGCCGAGCAGTCCGAGCAGGAAGATGACGTTCAGCACCCAGAGAAGAGAGCGAACGGCCTTGATCTTCACGGTGCGTAGCCTTTCATCCGTCGATGCGCGTCGTCCCGGCCAGCCCGGTGACGGTCGAGCGGCTTGGACGCGCCCGCCGCCCATTCCATGGCGAGAAATCTTCACGACTTTCCGGGCTGTCCAGAAGCCCGGGCGGACTCTAGCAAGAGGCCGGAGGGGTCGCCATAGCCATTTTCGGGTTGAAAAGGCCTGCGATTGAGCTCGCCGGGACCCCCCTTCCAGGCTGCTCCTCGCGAAGATTCTCCGACTACTCGATCCGGAAGGTCAAGCGATGGTGGCGCCCGCGGCGCAAGACGAGGACGCTCACGCTCTGGCCTTGCAGATTCCGCAGATAATGGATCGCCGCCGACTGCGAGGTGATCGGGAAATCATCGATGGTCCGGATCACGTCGCCCTTCTCGAAGCCGCGCCTGGCCGGAAGCGAGTCGGGCCGGAGGCTCTGGATCTCCAGGCCGTCGGATTGACCGGTCGAGGGGTTTCGGTAGGGGCGAAACGAGACATCGTCGCGGAGGATCTTCTCGTAGCCTTGCGAGACGACCTCACGCTCCTCGC
>JAVJTD010000126.1:0-15403 GCA_040219065.1 Planctomycetota bacterium | reverse complement strand
GGCCCTTCGGGCCTTGGCGTTTGGCCATTGGGAAGGCCTGGGTCCCTAGGGCCGAAGGCCCGACAGCGTGTAGCCCAGGCCGAAGGCCTGGGTTTCGGGCCCGTATACAACGCCTTCCCCCGCCCTGAAAGGGCGGCGGCGATTCCCACCTGCCGGCGCCCCTTCGGGGTGCGTGATGAAAACTTCATCGCTGCATACCCAACCCCAGGCTTGGGCCGGAGGACCGGCCCCGCCTGGGGCTGCACGCTGCCGGCCCTTCGGGCCCCTGGGCCGAAGGAACCTCTTGGGGCCGGCTCTCGATCCGGATCGCTCACAGCTTCGACGCTGCGGTCTCGTCGAGGAGCAGGTGGATGTTGCCTTTCAGGCGGCCGATCGGGAGATCGGTGGCGCGACCGTTGACCCAGCGGGTGATCACTTCGGCCTTGTCCGCTCCTTTCGCCAGGACGATCGTCTTGCGCGCCGCATTGAGCACCGGGAACGTCAGGCTCACGCGGTGCTCGCTTTGGCTCTCGGACCAGACGGCCTCGGCCCAGCGATCCGAGTCGAGGACGGACGTGCCCGGGAACAAGGACGCGGTGTGCCCGTCGGTTCCCACCCCGAGGATCACGAGGTCGAAGCGCCCATCGGCGCCGAAGAACTGCTGGAGCTCACGCTCGTAGCTCGAAGCCGCCGCCTCGGGCGGATCCTCGCCGCGAATGCGATGCACCTTGGCGGGCACCTGCGCGAGCAGCGCCTCACGCGCCATGCGGAAGTTGCTGCGCGCGTCGTCGGGCGGCACCATGCGCTCGTCACCGAAGAAGAAGTGCATCGACTCCCAAGGGCAGCGCTGCTTGCTCCAACGCTCGTACACCTTGCGCGGTGTGCTGCCGCCGGCGAGGGCGATGCTCTTCAGGTCGTCCCCGCGAATGACCTCGAGAAAGGCCTGCGGCAAGTCGTCCCGCACATGGATCTTCAAGGCAACCACTCCGAGTGCTGAGCCGGTCCGTCCAGATCGTCCAGGCGATGGTACGTGTGCGCGCCGAAGGCGTCCCTCTGCGCTTGCGTCAGGTTGGTCGGCAGGTTGGCAGTGCGCACCGTGTCGAACCAGGCCAGGCTCGCGCTGAAGCACGGCACCGGAACACCGGCTCGCACGGCCTGGGCGAGCACTTCGCGGATCTGGCCCGGCACGCGCTCGTGCATCTCCTTGTCCAAGACGAGATTCGCCAGCTCGGGGACGTGGCTCCAGGCGCGCTGCAAGTCGTCGAGGAGCCGGGCGCGGATGATGCAGCCGGCCGTCCAGATGCGCGCGACCTCGGAGAGATCGATGCCCCAGTCGTGCACGGCCGAAGCGCGCTGGATGAGCTGCATGCCTTGCGCATAGGCGATGATGCGCGCGGCGAGGAGCGCGTCGCCCAGCACGTCGGTCGAGAAGTGGATCGGCGAGGGCTCGGGATCGTCGAGCATCTCTGCGGCGGCTTGTCGCCCACGACGGTCCGACGACAGGACGCGCGCATCGACCGCAGCGGCGATCGTCGGCACGGCGACTCCGAGCTCGAGCGCGCTGCTCACGGTCCACCGGCCCGTGCCCTTCTGCTGCGCTTGATCCGAGACGAAGTCGACGAGGGGCTTGCCGGTCTTCTCGTCCTGGAACTTCAGGATCTCGGCGGTGATCTCGATCAGGTAAGACGCGAGCGGCCCCTCGTTCCAGTCGGCGAAGACCTCGGCCGCCTCGCTCGCCGTCTGATCCAAACCACGCCGCAGGAGGTCGTAGCACTCGGCGATGAGCTGCATGTCGGCGTACTCGATGCCGTTGTGGACCATCTTGACGAAGTGCCCCGCGCCGTCGGGTCCGAGGTAGGTCACGCACGGACCCGAGTCGCTCTTGGCCGAGATCGCCTCGAGCATGTCGGCGACGCGATCGTACGCCTTCCTCGGCCCTCCTGGCATGAGGGACGGCCCGTGCCGCGCTCCGTCCTCGCCGCCGGAGACGCCGAGCCCCATGAAGAGCAGGTCGTCTTGGGCGAGCCGCTCGTCGCGCCGCCGCGTGTCCTCGAAGAAGGAGTTGCCGCCGTCGATGATCAGGTCGCCCGGTGACAACAACGGCACGAGCTTCTCGATCATGTCATCGACGGGCGCGCCGGCCGGCACCATCAGCAACAAGCTGCGCGGCGTGGACAGTGCGGAGACGACGTCCTCGAGCGTCTCACACCCGACGAAGCGGTCGTGCTCCTTCTCGATCTCGCGCGTCCGATCGCTGTGGCGATTCCAGAGGGCGACCTCGAAGCCGTTGTCGGCGAGGTTCAAGGCGAGATTGCTGCCCATCGTTCCAAGGCCGAGCACCGCGATCGAGCAAGACATCAGAGGCTTCTCCAAAGACGGCCATCTTGTTGAATGAAGCGTGCGGCCGCTTCGGGACCGCTCGAGCCGACGGGGTAGATCTCGAGATCGTCGGGTGTCTCGAGTAAGGGCTCGACGAACCGCCAGGACGCCTCGACCGCGTCCTTGCGCATGAACAGTGTCGCATCGCCGCGCAGGCTGTCGAGCAGGAGCCGCTCGTATGCTTCAGCGATCGGCTGATCGAAGCCCCCATTGGCGTAGTCGAAGCCCATCTTCACGCTGCCTACCGAGAGGTCGTCGCCGGGGACCTTGGCGATGAAGCGCAACGAGATGTGCTGCTCGGGCTGGATACCGATCGTCAGGACATTCGGCTCGACGCGCTGGCACACCTCTTCGGTGCCGAACAGGCAGTGTGGGATCGGATCGAAGTGCACCGAGACCTCGGTCACCCGGCGCGAGAGGGCCTTGCCCGTTCGCAGGTAGAAGGGCACGCCCTTCCAGCGCCAGTTGTCGACGAAGACCTTGGTCGCGACGAAGGTCGGCGTCTTCGAATCGCCCTCAACGCCGTCGACGTCCCGGTAGCCTTCATACTGACCGAAGACGGCGCGACCGTCGTGCGGCCTCAAGGAGCGGAGCAGCTCGATCTTCTTGTCGCGAATGTCGTCGGCGCCGAAGCTGATCGGCGACTCCATCGCCACATGACACAGGATCTGCAGCATGTGGTTCTGCAGCATGTCGCGCACGGCGCCCGTCGCATCGTAGAACGCTCCGCGATCCTCGATCCCCGACGACTCGGCGACGGTGATCTGCACGTGATCGATGTACTGGTGGTTCCAGACCGGCTCGTAGATCGAGTTCCCGAAGCGAAACACCAGGAGGTTCTGAACCGTCTCTTTGCCGAGGTAGTGATCGATGCGGTAGATCTGGCTCTCGTCGAGGACGTGGAGGGCGATGCGGTTGACCTCCTTGGCCGAGGCGAGGTCGTGGCCGACGGGCTTCTCGATGATCACGCGATGCCAAGGGCGCCTTGCCCCCTTCTCGATGATGCCCGCCTGACCCAGGTTCTTGAGCGTGTCCGGCACGACGTTCGGCGGCAGGGCGAGGTAGAGCAAGCGGTTGCCCTTGGTATCGTGCTTCGCCTCGAGCGACTCGAGCTGCTCTCGGAGGTTGGCGAAGGCGTCGGCTTGTCTCAGGTCGAGATCGATCGCCTCGATGGGGAACGGCGTATCGGCCTTCAGCGACGAGGCCCGGCGGCTGACGCCCGCGATGACGAGTCCTTCGGGAAGGCTCCCCGATTCATGGAGCTTGGAGAGTCCGGGGAGCAGCTTCTCCTTCGAGAGGTCGCCCGTGATCCCGAAGATCACCAGCACACACGGCTCAGGACGCCTCTCTCTCACGAGCGGCTCGCCGGCCAGCTCGTGGCGCTCCACCTTCTCTGCGCTTCGTTCCATCCCTGCTCGTCTCCGGCGAACCAACGTCGATCCGAAACCGCAAACCACACCACTCCAGGCACCGGGCCGCAAGTAGCGGCTCGAAGAAGCTAGGTGCTTCGGTGGAGACTGCAATCGTCACTTTGGAGGTTGGCTTCCCAGCCGTACCCGTTACCCGGCTGAAGCCGGGGAACCGACCCGGCTGAAGCCGGGGGATACGATTCCTCTCACTTCTTCTGCTTGCGGAGCGCCTCTTCGTATTCTTGTTGGCCGATGTAGCCGAGGCGGCGCAGGGACTCGAGGGTCTCGGGGGACAGGAGCTCGAGCCGCTCTTCGCCCTCTCGCTCCGGGGCGTCGGCTGTGAGGGCGCGGCGCCACTTGAAGAGCGCGGCCTGGAGGTGATCCTCGATGGGCAGCTTGCGTCCCGCCAGGTTCTTCATCTCTCTCGGATCTGCTTCGAGGTCGTAGAGCTCGAGCGCCGGATGCTCACGGTCGGCGAGGTCGCGGTTGCGGATGAGCTTGTGCTTGCCGAGACGGAGCGACTCCAGGTCCCGGCCGCTGTAGTCCATCTCGGAATAGATGTATCGCATCGCTTCACTGCGTGACTCGCCGCGCCACAGCGGCGAGAGATCGTGGCCCTGAAACCCGCGCGGCTTGTCGATGTCGCAGAGCGCCAGCAGCGTCGGCGCGACATCGACGAGGCTGACCGGCTCCTCGATGCGGCGGCCGTCCTCCTTCATCATGCCGGGCAGCCGGATGAAGAGCGGGACACGGATCATCTCCTGATAGAGGTCCGTCCCGTGAGCCCGCTCGCCGTGGTCCCACAGGCCCTCGCCGTGATCGGCAGTCACGATCAGCAGCATCTCCTCCCACGGGATACCGCGCACGCGAAGCCCCTTCATCAGCTCGCCGATCCAATGATCGACGTAGTGGACCTCGCCGGCGTAGAGCTGCCGAATGCGATCCTTGTCGTCCTCGGTCAGGCTCCCTTGCGGCTCCTTGTCCATCGCTTCGAGCGACGAGCGCGAGCCGTCGAATCGGCCGCTCGCGGTGGGCGGCGGAGACAGCCCCTCATGCTCGAAGTAGGGATCGTGCGGATCGGTGTAGTGCAGGAACAAGAACACGCGCTCTCCGCCGCGCTCTCTCTGATCGAGCCAATCGAGCGCTTCCTTGGTGACCACCTCGGCGGGCACCATCCCGAAGCCGTCGGGATAACTGCGGCGCTCTTCGGGGACCCAGAACTCCTCGAAGCCCTGGGCGAATCCGATCCCGGCGCCCGCATTGCCATTGGTCGAGATGCCGACCGTGCGGTAGCCGCCGAACATCGCGAGCTGGCTGGCGAGTGTCGGCACACCCGGCGGCAAGGAGTCGGTCCTCGAGAGGATTCCCAAGGCGGTCGGATAGCGAGACGTGAACAGCGACGCCACCGACGAGCGTGTCCACGACGAGGTGGCCGTGGCGTTCTCGAAGACGTAGGCGCCCCCGGCGAGGCGATCGAGCGACGGAGTCGCCTGTCCGCCGTAGATGCCGAGATGATCGGCGCGAAGCGCGTCGATCAAGAGGAAGAGGATCAGCCGGGGTCCTGCGGTCTCGGCGCGCGGTCCGTCCGCGGCGAGGGGCACGAACGGTGGATCGGGTACTCCGGACGGATCCGCGTCGGAGTCCGAGCCACAGGCGGCGAGGCAGATGAGGCCGATGCACAGGGCCGTTCGAAGGTGCGCGTTCATCACCGCAGAGTATACACGCCCGTCCGGATCGCCAGCACCCGGCACGATCGTGCCACGGCCACGGCCATGGAACGAGGCTGAAGAGACTGGACAGCCGGGCGTGGGTCGCCGAGATTCGAGGGCATGAAAGCGCTCTTCGTATTGCTCCTCGTGAGCTGGATGGCTCCGCTCCGAGCGAATGGCGATCTGCCGGGATGGCCCGCCGCCGTCACCGAGATCCGGGTCACCAGCTCCAAGGACGCCTCGGCCCAGCCGTCATTGTGGTACGCCCCCGCATCGCGCGAGCCGGTGCCGCTCCTGATCGGGCTCCACACCTGGTCGGGTGATTACAAGCAGACCACCGACACCTACGGCGCGCCTTATGCCGACTGGTGCATCCGCAATGGCTGGGCGTTCCTCGCGCCGAACTTCCGCGGTCCGAACAGGCGGCCGGAAGCGACGGGCTCCGACTTGGCCGTGCAGGACGTGATCGATGCGCTGGGCGCGGCACAATCCCGAGCGCGGATCGACCCGAGCCGCGTGTTCTTGGTGGGCACCTCCGGCGGCGGGCACTTGGCCCTCTTGTTAGCAGGACGTCATCCCGAGCTGTGGGCGGGCGTCTCGGCCTGGGTCCCGATCACCGACCTAGCGGCCTGGCATGCGGACACGAAGAAGAAGGGGCTGCGCTATCGACTCGACATCGAGGCCTCCTGCGGCGGACCGCCCGGCACCAATGCCCGAGTCGATCGCGAGTACCGGCACCGCTCGCCCTTGACGCACCTCGCTGGCGCGCGCGGCCGGCTCCCGATCGACATCAACGCGGGGATTCGCGACGGGCATGACGGCAGCGTGCCGATCCGCCACTCGATCCAAGCCTTCAACCTCCTGGCCAAGGAAGAGGACCGGCTGTCGAAAGCCGCGACCGACTACCTCGTGACGGAGGCGACGGTGCCCGAGTCGCTCGCGAAGCACTACGCGCCGCGCCTCGAGAATGCGCGCCGCGTCCTGTTCCGCCACGAGTCGAACGGCGCGCGCCTGACGCTGTTCGAAGGGGGTCACGAGATCATCACGAAGACCGCTCTCGAGTGGATCCGTCAGGTCGCCGAGGAGAAGCGATGAGCGAGCCCCTCAACTGCCCGGTCTGCTCGAATTCGCCGCTCGACGACCAGCTCGCGTGTGAACAATGCAAAGGGCGCTTCGTCTCTGGCGAGGCGATCGAGGAGGCCGGCGGCAAGCTGCTGCGAGGCGGTCGGCCGATCCAAGGAAAGCGCAAGCTCGACTGCCCCGCGTGCGGCGAGCCGATGCAAGAGGTCGATTGCCGCGGCCTGCTCGTCGATCACTGCCGAAAGTGCAACGGCCTCTGGCTCGATGCCAAAGAGGCGGCGCCCGGGCAGCTCTCGCCGCTCGAGCTCGCGCTGTTCACATTGTCCTTGCCCGAGCGCACGTTGCGAGGCGCGGTCGGTGGCGCCGCCGGTGCCTTGCATGAGACCGCGCAGCTCATCTTGCCGCCGTCTTTGCGGAACACGAAGCTCTTCCACTCTTCGGTGACGAAGGGCCTGCGCTTCCTGATCGAGGACATCGCCGGCATCGAGAACCGCTTCCAGAACGCGAGCGGCCCCGAGCTGGACGTCGCGCGCGCGGCCGTCGGATCGGTGATCGACAACGCCGGGCTGCTCTTCCTGCATGCCTCGCCGATCTGGGTCCTCGCCGCGGTCTCCGATCTGGCGCACGGGACCAAGACGTACGTGCGCGCGCTGCAGAAGGAGCTCATCGCGCAAGGCGTGCTCGACGACGAGTCCTTGGTCGACGGCGTGGACGAGCTCCTCGAGCGCATCCAGAACGTCTCGGGCCGCATGGCCGAGAGCGTCGATCAGCCGCCCTTGTCTGTCGACGACCTGCGTCGCAGCGTCGAGGAGATTCGCGGAGAGCTGCGGATGAAGCCGGCCGAGGAGCTGTTTCCGAAAGAGGATATCGACAAGACGTGGAGCGAGCTCGAGCAGGTCGCCGAGCAAGAGGACCGGAGCCTGTTCGAGGTGTCGAGCCTCGTGACCGTCGCGGGCGACTCGCTCTCGAAGATCGGCCGCACGGCACTCGCCTCGGTGACGACGGGCGCCGACCTCCTCTACGAGGGCGTCCTGAAGCACTACCGCGAGACGCTCCACGAGATCGATGAGCGCGGTTACTTCGAGAGCCTGCGCACCGCTGCGCTGCCATATCTCGAGGCCGCGCGGGCAGGCATGACGACCTCGCGGGAGTCGTGGACGGAGCGGCTTCTGTCCGGCCGGCTGGTGAAGGATCTTTGGAACCGCTGGCGCCCCAAGTGAGCACGATCGACCCGGCGGGCTCTCGGGCTTGGGCCTTGCTCGCCCTGCTGACGGCGGCGGTGACGCTCACCCTCGACTTTGCGTTGCTCCGGCAGGACGAGAGGCCATTGAGCCCCGACGAGGCTTGGCACCTCTCGCAGACGCTCGATCAACACGAGAGCCTGTTCGGGGACCGGCCTTTCGAGATCGCCGGGACCGGGCACGGGCTGTACCCGCCGCAGCAGTATCTCATCGGTGCGATCGCACTCGAGGTCCTGCCGCCGCGCGGCTGGCGCCTCATCATCGCGGCCGTCGACGCCTTCTTCTGGACGGTGCTGCTGGCCGCGGTCTGGGCCTTCGCGCGCCAAGCCACCGGGCGACGCTCGGCGTTCTTGGCAGTGCTCTTCGTCTGCACGACGCCGCTCCTCTTCACGGCCGGGCGCTCCTACTTCCTCGACTTCGGCCTGACCGCTTGGATCGCGTTCACACTGTGGGCGCTCCTGCGCAGTGACGGCGGACGGCCCGGCCGAGGCTTGTGGATCGTCCTCGCCGGCGTCTTCCTCGCCGCGCTGCAGAAGTGGAGTGCGCCTCTCTATCTGGTCGGACCAGCGCTGGCCGCCGCGGTGTGCTTCTTCCGTTGGGGCCGGAAGGAAAAGGCGAGAGCCCTCCTGGGCGGCGCCCTGATCACGCTCGCGATCGGTGGGTGCTGGCTGATGCTCGTCGATCCGTCGCGCTTTCTCGGCTTCACCAAGGAGCTGCACGAGAGCGCCGGTGCGATCGGCCTTCCCGATACCGCAGACGCCGCCAGCTTCCGCTACTACGTCCAGCGATTCTGGACCGGGAACCCCCTCGCCCCGATCTTCTCGATGCTGCTCGTGCCAGCCCTCGGGCTCGGCCTGTGGTACCGGCGCACTCGCTTTGCAGCAGGCTGGCTGCTCATCTGGCTGGGCTGCGGCTGGCTGACGCTGAGCCTGTTCGGCCGCAAGGATCCTCGGTACCTGTTGCCGCTCTTGCCGGCGATCGGCCTCGCCCTCGCCCTGGGCATCGAGGCGTTGACGCAGCGAACGGCACGTGTCGCGGCCGGCATCGGGACACTATTGATACTCTGCTGCTGTTATCAATTGATGGCGACGGTCGGCCTGATTCCGGCCGCAATCGGAGGAACGGTTTTCCGCGCTCGGCTCGAAGACGAGCTACCCGCAGTCCGCTTCGATGATGCCGGAGGAGAACGCGCCTGGTCGCTCCGAGGATTGCGGGATAGCGTGGACCGCCCGGACGCCGAAATCGCCGTCTTGGCCCGCACCCGGACCGTACATCGAAATGGTGTTCAGCTCGAGCTGAGGGGAACCGGCGCGCAGGCTTGGGCGCCCGAAGGTGAGGAAGGAGCGGCGCTCGAGCGAGCCCGTGGCAGTGAGTATCTCCTCATCAAGGGACCGCCTCGCGAGCCCTACGATACGAGGCTCACCGGTCACCGCGAGTCGGTACGCCGGGCCATTGCGTGGCTGCCCTTCTCCCGTCCCGAACGTTACCGCACCCGCCTGTACCATCAGCTTCCCGACGACTCCTGGCTGACACTCCTCGAGCGCCTCGAGGAGCCCCGCATTCTCGAGCCTCTTCGCGAAGTGTGGTCTCGCACGATCGACGGGCGTGCGCTCACAGCAGACGCTGGACAAATGGTGCTCTGGAGAGCGGGAGAGTTGGAGCTGACGACGAACACCGGCGAGAAGCTCGCGGCCTGGCCCGGGAGCGTCGAGCAGCTTCGAGATTTGCAGGCACTCCAGATCGCGGGAGGCGCCGGGCTGACCGCCCTGACCGACCAGGGCAAGCGCCTCGTCCTCTGGGACCGCCAGTCCGGAGAGCGCCTCATCCGGGAGCTGCCCAGCCCGGCGCGTTGGCTGGAGTCGGGCGAGGGCTGGGTCGTGGCGGCCAGCCCAACACAGTGCTCGGGATTCGTTCGCGGCGAGGACGGCTGGGACGGAAGCGACTTCCCCCGTCCCGGTGTTGGCGGCCCCCCGGCGCTGACGTTCGACGGCCGGATCGGGATCATTCTACGAGGCCGACAGCTCTTCGTGCTTCGGCGGGAAGAAACCTGGCGAGAGTCCCCGAGCGGGGCGGACTATCTCGAGGGTCCGCTGCTGGCCTGTGAGATCGGGCCCGATGGCCGGTCGGCCGCCTGGATCAGCCAGGGCGCCGGTGGACCCGGTGAGTGGTGCTTCACCTGGCTCGATCTCGAAACCCGAGAGCCAATCTTGCGATGGCAAGTGAGCAGCCCCGTGTTGGCGAGCGCCCTGGAGCTGCGGCTAGCAGTGACGTCCACTGCCTGCGCCATCGCGACGACGTTCCCAAGCGATGGCCTCGACGTACGCGTCTTCGAGAAGGGCGCGTCCTTACCGGTGCTTCACGAGCGGTCGACGAGCGACCTCGTCGCTTGCTGGGTCGAGAAGGACACCACCCAGCTCATCACGCAAGACGGCCCGAAGATCCGATACTGGAGCCGGTGAAGCGCGCAGTCCCGGAGCGAGCAAGGCGAGCCTCAGCCGCAGAGGAAGTGCCCTGGCTGCGAAGAGGCGCCCACTCTCCGCGTTCCGGTCCCAAGGCCAAAGGACAAGTCCGTCCAACGAGCGTGCGGTCTCGAGCTGGAGGCGAGTGATACCAACCGGATTCGCCAACAGGGCTTGGGTGCCGATCTCGATCACCCTCGGCCGCGAGTGCTTCACCCCCCTCGATCATTGTGACGCAATAAAGGGGACCCCGGCGATCGTACTGCTCGGGCCGACGGGCGCGTACGATCAGTCTTGTAAGGGTAAGTTAGCGGGTAGATGGTGAAGCCGGGCGGACCGAGGTGGCAGGTCATTGTACGGTGAAAGAGTGGGTCGGGGTGATGGAGACGTATTGGCCGGCGGCGAGGTCGATGGAGACGCCGGCGTAGAAGACGTCGCCGGTAAAGGGGAGCCCGGCCGGGATCGTGACGGGGGTGGTGACGCCTTGACCGCCTTGGATCGTGGCTTGGAGCAACGGCAGGAGCCCTACCCCGAGGCCGAAGATGCTGTCGGACTCGAGATCAACGGTGCGGCCGCCGCTTCCTGGCAAGGGGATGCCGCTGCCGGTGCTCTTGCCGCCACTGAAGAGCACGACCACGGCCAGCCCTTCTTCGGCGGGTGGCGCCTGGGTGAAGAGCTGGAACGGGCTGCCCTTGACCGGTGGTGACGTCGGAGCGACGAAGGTCGCGAACTCGTCCGAGCCCATGTCGATGCGCGCCACACCCGAGCCGCCGTCCAGGATGCGGGTCTCCCCTTCGATGTCGGTGGGTGGAACGTAACTCGAGGGAAACGGAGCGCCTAGATCGATGCAAGGGGACGTTCGCCTCAAACGAAGATCACCGCCAGGCCCGTCGACGAAGTCCGGCGGCAGGTGGATCGTGCCGGAACCGAAGGCACCTCCTGTCTCGATGTTCGAGTAAGGAGCATGCTGAAAGCCAGGACCGACATCGATCGGACTATTGCCCCAGATGATGCTGCTCACACTCGCCGCATCGACATAACTGGGATTGTTTCCGGTCATGCCACCGGGAGGGCCGTTCCCGTAGATGGTATTATTGTGGACCCTGCCTGGTCCGATCTGCCCGGAGTAGCACCGGTAGCCGTAGTAGGGAATGTAGTAGCAGCGTGGATATGACCGCCCCTCGAAACCGCCCCGGGCGTTGTGGCTGATCGTGCTGTTGACGAGTGTGCCACTCATTGCGGATCGATGGTCGCTCTTGAGGAGAATGCCCGCACCACCATTGCGTGAGATCTTGGTGCTGTTGACCTCCCAGCTCGACTGCATGTAGCCATCGCCGAGCAAATAGAAGCCGTCCGAGAGGTTGTCGGTGAGCTCACTGTTGAATATGTCGACGAAGTGGGCGAAGAGCGTCGCCTTTGCGAGGAACCCGGTGCCATTCTCCGAGACCTTGCACCCATCCACGAGGATGGGTGAGAAGCCCGTGTTCGGTGGGAGGTAGACTCCGGCTTTGCTGCATTTCGTGATCGTCGTATTCGTGAGCGTGAGGGGCGACGATACGCCGGTGAAGACCAAAGACCAGACGACGCCGTTCAAGCCGCCCGAGATCTGGATTCCAGAAACACGTTGCTCTTTCCCATCCTTGATTCGCTTGTCGAATAAGAGCACATCCTTGCCGGTATCGCCGCGAATGAGCGTTTCGCTCGAGGCGCTCGTCGCTTGCAGCGAGACATGTATGCCTGGACGCAGCGGGAAGACCTCTCCGATCGAGGAGTCGTATACCCCAGGTCGCACGTGGAGGGTATGCTCGGTCGTGAGGTCTCCCGGTCCGATCTGGGCCAGGGAGTGAGTGATCGTTCGCCAGGGACTCGACGCCGAGCCGTCTCCGGTCTGATCGCTGCCGTTCAAGGCGTCGACGTAGAAGTCGTCTCCCCGGCAAACCGATGCCGAGGTGATGGTCAGGAAGAGGAGGCCACAGAGAATCTCACGAGCGAGCATCGTTCGGCTCCCCTCTTTACTGAGTGTAGACCGGAGTCTTGTAGGCGTAGACGTACCCGTCGCTGCCCAAGAACACGTAATCGACGACGCCCTCGCCTTCGGGCTGGGCGCGCAGCACCTGGATGGAGTTGAACGCCCCCAGGCTAGAGCCCAGCCACTCGCTCTCCCAGCGCAGGGTGTAGGTCAAGGTGTCGGGATCGAACCCGTAGACCCGGAACGACTGGCTGAGACCCACGACCACGTCGACCGGGTAGCTCACATCCGCCGCGCCCAAGTTCGCACCGGCCCAGAGACCCATTGCCCCGGGCTCGCCGAGGTCGAAGGAATGAGCCAGGCTGAGCTGGCTGCCGCCGGCGTCCCAATCGAAGAAGAGGATCCGGCTGTTGCGATCCGCTTCCGAAGTGCCTGGGAGCGTCTGCGTGATGTTCGTCGGATCCTGGTAGCTGTAGCCGGTCGTGAAGACCTCGACCTGATCATCGGCCTCAGGAGCCTGGGAGCCGAATTGGTGGACGTCGAGCAGGGCGAGCCCGGCGTAGTCCGAGCCGTAGTCACCGCCGAAGGTGAAGAGGTCGCTGCTCGGGCCCGTCTGATCGTTCCAGCTCTTCCAGAGGACCTTGGGCTTGTCGTTTTGAGTATCCCACTGCATGACGACGATCCGGCCCCCGGTCGTCGTCAAGACGATCTCCTCCTTGAAGCCGCTCGTCTCTTCGACGAGGTCACCGGCCCCAATCGCGTTGCCAATGTTGTCCTTGGCTCCGTGGGCGCGATTGGAGAAGAACATCTCGAAGAGGGGGTCAGTCGGTTCCGCAGTCGGATCCTCGATCGGGAAGCCTCGCAGGTCGGTCGTTCCGCTCTGGATGAACCAGGTGCCGCCTTGCTTGGACGTCTGGATGACGTCGATGCCCGGATCGGCGTCTCCGAAGTTCACGGGGGTGAGGGTCTCGTATCCGACGTGAATGGATTGCACCAGTTTGTCGTTCGGATCGACCTCGAAGGGATTCTGCAACGGGTTCAGTGCCTGGGCGTCTACTGTGATGTCGCCCACGTTCTTCTGCCGCTTCCTGCAGACGTCCCCAGTCGAGCCCCGAATCGCGAAGACCGCATTCCCATAGTCGGTGGGCATACCCGCCCCATCACGATCCCGCGCATAGGTGTGCCGGGGCATGACGACCAGCATCTCAGGCTCACCGCCGGGACAGACCGGATTGCCGGTATGGTCCTCGTTGTCGTAGATGCCGGTCCCGAACGCGCCGTAGAGCGGCTCTTCGTAGTGTTTCTCGATGATCGTGAGGCTCAGCGCGGAGTCGATCGTGTACTCCCAGAGGAAGAGGATCCCCATGTTGGTCACGCCGACGAGGTGTCTCTCGATCGAGCCGCCTCCTGGCCCCATCGATGGGCAGAAGCCTCCGAGTGGGCCGCCAGCGGTCACCGCGAAGGTCTCGAGGCTGGTGACGCCGAAGGTCGACCCGAGATCCTCGAACTGGATGAGCGCCGGAGGCATCAGCTCTCTCTCCTCGACCATGTTGGTGGAGAAAGGAGACGCGGTATCGATCGTGAAGAACGCGACCTTGCCGCCCGCGGTGCCGATGACGAACATCAATTCGCTTCCCGACACCTTCAGGGACTCGATGCAGAGGATGCCGTTGTCGTCGGTGAGCTGGGCCCTGAGCTTGACTTCGCCGTTGGAATTGACCAGCGCGAAGTTCGAGAGCGTCGGGGCTGGCGTGACGACGGGCGATCCGACGATCGAGCCCGACCCCACGACGAGATCGAAGGTCCCCTGGGAAGTCGTGACACGCTCGGCATCGAGAGGGGCGAATCCGAGGTACTCTCCGAGCCCGGAGTTCAGCTTGCTGGTGTCGAAGGTGAGACCGCCCGCCGCATCGGTCACGAGGTGGTAGGAGTAGCCTCGCCAGCTCAAGCCGAGAAACTTTGTCCGCCCGGCGTCGAGAGGAATGAGATTGGTCAGGGTCTCGAGCTGCTTTCGCTCGGCGGCCGAGGACGGTCCAGCGAAGGTGGTCTTGTTCGTGAAATCGAGCTGGAGGAGGCACTGCTTGTAATCCACCGCCGGCACGGACTGGAAATCGACGTAGCTCCCAGAGAGGTGGACGGCGGTGGTGCCTTGGCCGGTCGAGCCGATGGCGAGGGTTGGGCGCTCGCGCCCTCCGCCGTAGGTGAGGAGGCCAGGCGAGGGATTGCCGAGGAGACGATCGACGACGGCCGTGTGCGAGGAGGTGAAGGTGTGGATGCTGAAGAGTTGTCCGCCCGCGGTCGCGCCGAGGATCACGTCTTCGCCGCCGATCTCACCCGAATCGAGGGAGCAGATCGCGGCTCCCAGGTCGACCGAGCGCCAGCGCCAGACGAGCGCGTCGGACGGCTCGTCCCACTCCCACCACTGGACGTACCCGCTGCCGTCGCCGAAGAAGATGTCCGGGTCGCTGTCGCCGTCGATGTTCAGGGCGAGCATCGAGTCCTGGAAGCCGAGGTCGATGCCCATGCCGAGGTAGGGCCTGGCTCCGCCGCTGCCCCATGCCTGAGTCAAGTTCAAAGGGCCACTGCCCGTGTCCTTCCAGCTCGGGTTGGCGTACGACTCGTCGAAGACGTAGTCGGTCGCCTGGAGAGGGCCGGGGGTGCCGATGTCGATCGGGGGATTGGTGACCGCATAGTCCCACTCGTTCGGGGGAGCGGCCTTGGTGAAGAGGCTCGCCCCCAGATCGGCCTCCATCTCCTCTCTCATCTTCAGGATGTTCTGGACCGGCGTGCCGTCGTGAGGGAGGCCACCCGGATGGCTGGCATCGATGTACTTCGAATGACTGAAGATCAGCTCGGTCTCCTGGAAGCCACCGTGCCCGTCGAAGGGCAAGGTGATGACCTTCACGTACTTCGAGATCGGAATCGCGGTGCCGGGGAACATCCGCGAGGAGTTGAGCACATCGGCGATCTCGGGCCGAAAGTACCCGTAGAAGACCGTGTGGTCCTCGTCACCGCTTATGGTGAGGATCGGTCGCATGACGGGGAAGTCGGTGCTGCCCGAATTGAAGTAATGGTCGATGCGATCGAGCAGGTCGAGGTTCGAGGCGGCGAACGAGGTCGAGAGAGGGGCGGTGCCCTTTTGAGCGGGCAGGAGCCCGGATTGGAGAATGCGCTCGAC
>JAVJTD010000121.1:0-7353 GCA_040219065.1 Planctomycetota bacterium | reverse complement strand
GCTGTGCGAGCGCTCGGAAGCTGTCCGGCGAGCGAGGAGAACGTCACTGCCGTGCGCAAGGCGCTGATCGACCGCCGCAGCAACGCGACGCGCGCGTCGGCGGCGGAGGTGCTCGGCAAGTGGAAGATCCATGCGGCCGAGGATGACCTGCGCGCGGGGCTCGCCTCCGACATGCCGTTCGAGCGTCTCGAGCGCACCAGCCTTCCGGCCCTCGCCGCGCTCGGCGTCCCCGACCGCTTCGAGCTGGCGCTCGCCCGTCTGCAATTCAACAACTCGCGAGAAGTTCGGGAGACGGCTTTGGGCGTGCTGGACGAGCTCGGCGAGGCGAATGATCCGCAGATCGTGGCGATCCTGCTTCCGTTCCTCGAAGACCCCGATCGGCCGATTCGGAACGCGGTCGCCGAGCGACTGCAGCGCTTCGGGCATCTCGCTCCAATGCTGGTCCATAGCTTCCTGAAGGACGCCCTGCGAGATCACCGGCCTCGGCGCCAGGAGAAGATCGAAGCGATTCGGGCCGCTCTCAACAAGCAGCCCAAGAAGGCTGAGACCGACTCGGACGAGGACTCCGGATCGTGAGGCTTCCGCGGTATCTCAAAGCCGAGTGGATCGATCTCGATCTACCGACCCGTCCGGATCCCGAGGTGGAGGAGTGGACACCGAGGCTGGTCCAAAAGCTCAAGGAGCAGACGATCTCGGACCTGGTGGACATGCTCGAGGCGTCGGGCAAGATCGGCAATCCGACCAAGCTGAAGAACGAGATGTCCTTGCGCGAGCGCAAGGCGCCGACCGCGATCGGCCAGAGCATCGCCATCCCGCACGTCCGGTCGATGCAGGCGAAGGAGATGGTGATCGGCTTCGCGCGTTGCGCCGTCGGCTTGCCATGGGACGCGCCCGACGAGGTCCCGGTGCGCATCTTCATCCCACTCGTCGCGCCACCCTATGACGACAAGCTCTACCTACTCGTGTATCAAAGGCTCGCCGAGGTGCTGCTCGAAGACTGGACGATCGACGCGCTGCTCGAGGTCGAAGAGCCGGGCGAGGTGATTCGGATTCTCTCGAGTCAGATGGGATAGGGGAGACGATGGAGATTCGGAGTGAGGCGGCGGCGCTGACGCGGGAATGGCAGGAGTGGGTCGGCGACTACGGTCCCGAGGAGGCACTCTGGTGCGTGTCCGAGCGCGACGGTTCGCTTCAGGTGGACGGGCCGTCCGGCGAGCATCATTCCTTCAAAGTGCTACCAGGACCCCTCCCGGACGGGCGGGAGGTGAGACTCGACGAGGGAGGCCGATGCCTGAAGCTCGGCACCGAGACCTTCGAGCGGTTCGTGCCTCGGCAGGGCGAAGAGTATCGCTTGCCCGATCCGGGGGACGTGGAGGAGCTGCTGTTTCGCGCGAGTCGGGCCGAGCCGAAGCTCCGATTGGGTGCCCAGGATGAAGCCGACTTCGTCGACCTCAGCACCTTGGGCGACTCGGTGCGAGCCGACGTCCGCTACGCGACCGATCAGAACTTCGTCGGCGCGCCGATGTATAAGGTCGCGCGCGCGCTGCTGCAGCGTCCCGCGGCCGAGGCGCTGACGCGAGTCGCGGAGAGACTCTCGAAGCGCGGGCTGGGGCTCTGGGTCTACGATGCCTATCGACCCTGGCACGTGACCTGGCTGTTCCAGGAAGTGACACCGGAGCATCTTCGCCGCTACGTCGCCGATCCCGAGAGAGGCTCTCGCCACAACCGCGGCTGCGCGATCGATCTGACGCTCTTCGATCTCGAGATGGGCCAGGTCCTGCCGATGCCATGCGGATTCGACGAGTTCTCGAGAAGGGCCCACGCCGACTACGAAGGCGGGACGGGCGAGCAACGCCAGAATCGCGCGCTCCTTCGCGAGGTGATGGAAGCCGAGGGCTTCGCGATGTTCGCCTTCGAATGGTGGCACTTCGACCACGAGCGCTGGGAGGACTACCCGCCCTTCGATCTGCGGCTCGACGAGATCGGGTGAGGCATACTTACCTCTCGGTGGAGTCTCCGTCGGTCCGGCGACATCGCGGCTGACAACATGCCGCATTCGGACCGCCGGCTTCAGCCGGTCTCCGTGTCCTCCTTCCGAGCACCTCGGGGAAGACCCCAGACCTCGTGCACGAAGCTCCGTGTCCGAAGTCGGCGGCTGCACGACGAGAACGAATGCAAGCCTTACAGGCTTGGCTCTGTCATGCCGGGATTGGCCCGATTCCCCGGGCTGACGAATGGCTGCCCATTCAGGGCGAAGAAGATCAGAGCCCGCACGGGTCCCTGACACGGAGCCCTTGCCGTTGGGACGGCGAGGTTCACGGGAAGGATCTCATCTGTCTGGCGATGAGTAAGGGACGATCCGACGTGCCCTTCGGTCAGGGCGTCAGAACGTTTCCTTGCTTCGTTTGCGGGATCCCGTCCCGTCGTCCCTCACGAAGCCCCGCTGAATCGGTCATGAGCTCTGTGCGCGCCAGCGTGTTCCCAACCCCGCGCCAGGGACCTGTTCGGGCTCCGATCGCTCCATCAGTATGCTCCGGGGAGCGGCTGAGCTGCGATCTTCCGAACTCAGCTCAGCCCGCCTCGGGAATCGGCACTACTGCACCGTCAGGCTTCCCGCCGGTGTCACGGCCGTGAAGACCGGAACCGTGGGATCCCACACGACTGCCGCATACCGAACGGTCAAGCCGCTCGGGGCCGAGGGAAAGAAGACTGAAGTCGTCTGGGCGGTCCCGTTGGCTCCCACCGTGCATTGGAGAAGCACGGCGAGACGGATACCGAGCAAGGTGCACCCGTCGACCTGGATCGGCAGGACGAAGCCGCCAGGAAGCGCGGTCTCTCCCGGGGCGCTGCAACTGATCAGGATCTGCACCGAGTGTCCGGTCAATGACGACGGCGCGCCTTCGAGGACGAAGCTCGCCACATGATTCGGGAGCGGCAGGCCGTTGAAGCGAATCGTGGGACCGAGGCGGAGCCGGGACACGAAGACATCGAAGCTGCCCGAGTGCTGGTTGCTGAAGGCCCCGGCCGTGACCGGGAAATCGGTCGAGCGCGTGTAGCCGCCGACGATCGCGGCACCGTCGAGGCCGAGATGCAGGCCGAGCGGGAAGTCATCGTCTTGGCCGCCGAGATAGGTCGCGTACTCGCACCGGCGACCGTCGGAAGAGAGCCGGAGCGCGAAGCCGTCGCTGCCAGCGCCGAGGCTGGGTGCTTCGGTCTCGAGTGCACCGTGTGTGACCGGGAAGTCGGCCGAGCGCGTCATGCCGGCCACGACCGGTCGATTGCGCTCGTCGAGGGAGATCGAGTAGATGAAGTCGTCGCCAGTGCCTCCCACGAAAGTCGAGTAGAGCACCATGCTGCCGTCGGGCGAGAACTGGGTGATGAAGGCATCGGTCCCGAGGACGCCACCGCCGTCGTGGGTGCGGTCGAACGCCAAGGGCGTGGTCGGGTAGTCGACGGACTCCGTGAAGCCGCCGATCGTGACGCGACCCGCGGCGTCGACGGCGAGGTCATCGGCCCACTCCAACTTGGAGCCGCCGATCAACGTCGAGTAGACGAGCTGATCGAGGCCCGGCGAGAAGCGAGCGACGAAGGCGTCGGCTCGGCCGGAGATCGTGTCGTCGTAGCAGCCACCCGAGACCGGGAAGTCGTACGACCAGGTGCGTCCGGCGATGACGGCGCCGCCATCGCCGTCGATCTTCAAAGTGTCGGTCTCCTCGAGATCCGAGCCACCCAGATAGGTTCCGTAGACGAGCTGGCCGAGCGCCGCGTCGAGCTCGAGGAGGAAGATGTCGGTGCTGCCGCCATTGTAGGAGCCGTCGAAGGCGTTCGGCGTCATCGGGAGATCGGGCGAGCGCGTCTCGCCCGCGAGGTTGACGTTGCCGCTCGCATCGATCGCCAGGGCGTGCACCGCGTCGTCGTCCTGACCGCTGATGTAAGTGGACGCAAGGAGCTGTGTCCCGTCGGAGGACAGGCGGAAGACGAAGCCATCGCGGGAGCTGTGCCCGGTGCCATCGAGGGTGCCCGGCGTCGTCGGAAAGTCCGACGAGTCCGTCCAGCCGCCGACGACGATCGCGTCGCCGGTGTCCACGGCGAGGGCGCGGGCATAATCGAATCCGGTCCCGCCCACGAAGGTGGAGAACAGGAGGTGCGAGCCGGTCGTGTCGAGCTTCGAGACGAAGACGTCCCAGCTCGGCGCCGAGAGGCTTTGATCAAAGGCACCACTCGTCGTCGGGAAGTCGACCGAGGCCGTGGTCCCGGCCACGACGGGCTCTTCGGCGGAAGTGATCTCGATGCGCGAGAGCCAATCGAGGTCGCTGCCGCCCAGGAGGGTCGACCATTCGAGCGCGGGATCGATGACGAGCGGCCAGGGCTCCTCACCAACGATCTGGAATCCGAAGCGGCGCTCGTCGAGCACGCGGTACGTGCAACGCACTCGCCGGCGACTTCCGTCGGGGAGCTCGTACCAGGCGGTTGGAGGCTTCTGCTCGATTGCACCCCAGGGCGTGTGGAGGCGAAGTCCGCCGCCGCGTGTCGCGTCGAGGGCGGTGACGCCTTGGCAGCTCACCTCGACCGCTCGCCAGTCGGCACCGGGTGCGGCGAGGAGGTCGTACTCGAGAGAGCCCGAGCCCTCGCGGACGCGCAGGTCGATGCCTTCGTACAGGCCGACGTAGCGGAGCTCGGAGAACAGCTCGACGCCGAGCTGCCACCCGGCCGGGTCCGGACCCAGGAGGTAGTTGTGAACACCCGGACGAGGGGAGAGCCCGAGGATCTCGGCGTTCGGATCGGCGCGATCGAACTCGAGGCGGACCGGGACGACGAGCGGCTCGTCCTCGACCACTCGCCGGATGGCGAGCGCGATACCCCTTGGATCGAAGGTCGCCGTGAAGTCGGCGCCGTGAGCGGCGAACCGGAAGTCACCTCTCCATTGGCCGCGATTCTCGACGAAGGTCAGCTCGCCGAGGGTCTCGGCGGTGAGCTCGGGCTCGAGCGTCGGGGCTTGGATCCGATCCGCTGCCGCGGTCGCGATCTCGATGGGCGTCGGGACGACTTCTTCGGGTCTGGTGCGTGAGATGCGGTGCACGACGAGTGCACCGAGGAGCAGCATCGTGCTCCAGGCGACCAGGAACAGACGGTGCTTCGAATCGGTCGCGTTGGGGGATGGCGGGCGCGTGGGGGATTCCAACGGATTCTCCTCTTGGCTCTTCGGCGCGGGAACCGGGCTTTCAGAGGAGACGGCAGGTGGTGGTCGGCAGGTTGAGCAGGCGAATCGTCTCGATCTCGGAGAAAGCCGCGCTGTTGTGTTCGGCACCGTCCCTGGAGATTCCTTAGGGGAATTCGAGGGAGATCCCGGGCGATGGGTTCGGGGCGATTCTTCCCAATCCGCCGGTTGACCGAGACGTTTCAGCGCTTCTCCCGAGATTTTCCCGCGGGTCGGCGCGGCCGGCTGCCTTCGAGGAAGTCTTGGAACGAGCGTGCGGGGTATCCTTCGTCGGCCGAGAGCTCGAGCACTATCTTCTGCGCTTCCTCCGCGCCCTCGGTATCCCCCAGAGCCTGCTTCGCCTCTGCGATCACTGCCCACGCCTCGAGTCTTCCGCGGCCGCGCGCAACCTCGATGACGTTCTGGGCGAGCTCGATCGCGCGCTCGGGATTTCGCAGGTCCTCATCAGGGACACGCGTGAGCAGCCACGCGAGGCTCAGAGTGGTCCCGGAATCGTCCGGCACGGCGCGGTGCCGCTCCTCGAACGTGCTGATCAAGCTGCCCCAAGTCTCGGTGATCGGATCCGAATCGGAGATCTTCGCCGCGGTCCCCGTCCAGCGACGGACGATCGGGACCTCGGCGAACGACTTGCGATGAGGAGACACCGCGAGACGATCCTCGGATAACCAGACCGCCACCGATCGCAGCGACTCTTTGGCCTCGTCGTCGTTGCCGATCTCGAGCTGCACCTCGGCGAGCTCGGTACGATTGCTCTGAAGGATGAGGAACGGCTCGAACCCGCTTCGGGTCTGACGCTCGAGGAATCGCTCCGCTCGCTCGAGGTGCTCGACCGCTTCCCCTCGCCTCGGACCACGCGCCTGCACGACGCCGATCTTGAAGTGGTTCCTTGCGACCGCCTCGGAGACCGACTCCTGTTGGAACACGATCCTCTTGGCCTCGGGAAACGGTCCGCCGTCTCGCGGAGCACCGGCCGCATTCCCTTCGGCGGAATCGGACATCGCTTGCTCGATCATCCTGGACGTGAGCTCAGGGATCACGACGAATGTCGTGTCGAGCTCGTCCACCAGCCCGGGAGCCTCGCCGCCCTCTGGGAGCTGCTTTCGAATGTCGAGGGCGAGCTCGTAGCACTGCAGAGCGTTGTCGGACTGGCCGCTCTCGAGCAGGAGATCTCCGAGGCGCTCGTGCGTCAAGGCGAGCTTGGCCTTCTGCTGGAAGCTGCGGGAGCCGCTCTCGAGCTCCTTCTGGCGAAGCTCGGCTGAGGTCCTCAGACATTCGATCAAGACGGCGGTCGGCGCGTCGGTCGCGGTCGGATCGGCACCGAGCTCGAGGAACGCGTCGGCGAGGTCGCTGCGGAGCTCGGGATCATCCGAGGCGTGCTTCATCAGGGCCTGGAGGAACTCGGCGGCCGCTTCGCGCGTGTCCCCGAATTCGCGTACCATGTCGAGCACCGTTCGCTCGAAGGCGGCCTTCTTCTCGCTCAGATCTTCACGGGCCGCGTCGGTCTTCAGGTACAGCGTCGTGCTGACGGCGAAGCCGATCGCCAAGCCCAAGGCGAGCGCCGTGCCGGTGATCACCGAGGCGCGGTGACGCCGAACGAACTTCCGGGCACGATAGCTCCAGCTCGGAGGGCCGGCATCGACGGGCTCGTTCCTGAGGTGTCTTTGAATGTCGGCGGCGAGCTCGGACGCGCTCGAGTAGCGGCGCGCAGGGTCCTTCTCGAGAGCGCGCAAGACGATCCAGTCGAGGTCGCCGCGCAGGCGACGCACCAAGGAGTCCGGGGCGAGCCCTCGGCGGGCGGCGATGTCGGGCGAGCTCTGACAGCGGGTGCTCGGTCGGGTGGGGCCTTCTTGCCGAATGCGCCGGCGGAGCTGCTCGAAGGACGCGCGATCCTCGTTCTCGGACTGGAAGGGCCGAGTGCCGACCAGGAGCTCGTACAGGAGGATGCCGAGGGAGTAGATGTCGGAGCGCGCATCGACCGCGACGCTGCCGAGCTCGGCCTGCTCGGGGCTCATGTACTCGGGTGTACCGACGAGCTGCCCGACCTGGGTCTGTCCGTGCTCCGCTTTGTCGATGGCTTTGGCGATGCCGAAATCGATCACCTTGGGGATGGGGCGGCCGTCGATCTTGCGGACCAG
>JAVJTD010000108.1:0-6161 GCA_040219065.1 Planctomycetota bacterium | reverse complement strand
CTGGGCGCGTCGACCGGGACGAAGAATGAAGACCGGCGCCGCCGCCCTTTCAGGGCGGGGAAAGTCGTTGTTGTACGGGCTCGAAACCCAGGCCTTCGGCCTGGGCTACACGCCGTCGGGCCTTCGGCCCGGGGCACGCAGGCCGTCGGCCCAGGCTCGCTCGTGCGTGCTCTCAGCGACAAGCTCGGTCTTCTGCCCCGGCCCAAGCTCGCTCGTTCACGCCTCCACCGACAAGCTCGGTCTCTGGCTCGCTTCGACTCGGGCACTCCAGGGACTCGGGCACTCCGGCGCTCACTTGCGGAACGCGAGCATCTCCTCGACACCGTGGTACATCAGGAGGATCGAGCCTGGAGCGCCATAGCGCTCGAAGAGCTCGAAGTACATCTCCTCCTCACCAGGCCAAGGATAAGCGTAGACCAGGTCGAAGTCGCGGATCTCGAGCCCCAGGTCGTCGTAGGCGTCGGTGCCGTCCTGGATCGTATTGAAGTCCGGATCCGACCAGTTCTCCATGTCCCCGTAGCTCCTCGGAATGAAGCTGCCCTCGATGATCTCGGCCACGATCTCGAAGTCCAGGAGGAGCTGCTGCGCTTCACCGACCAGCTCGGGCTCGATCTCGATCCCGTAGGCATCGACGCCCAGCTTCGCACCGAGGCCCGTCACGACGCCGAAGCCGCAGCCCCACTCGCAGAGAGGATCGATCGAGTAGCCAAGTCGATCCAGGCGGCAGAGTGCTCGATAGGCCGTGACGTGGTCCGAGGGATGGAACGCGGGGACAGAGTTCGCCGGCGAGCTGCGAAGGAAGGTCCGGATTCGGGAATCGGCCTCGACCAGGAACGAGCTGACATCGCTAGGAAGCGGCTCGTCGGTCAAGGCCCCAAGATCGATGGGGGTGAGATCCATCGCGTCATTGTACAGGGAGCCGAGCTCGGTTGTCAGAGCTCATGGAGATCGACTCGCTCGGCTTGCGCACCTCGGCGTGGGGCGCATATGATCGGGCGTGATGAAGACCTCAGCCCTGATCCTCCTCACGGCCCTGCTGTTGGCCGCCTGTGGCAGCGAGGAGCGACCGACAGCCCAGCACTTGCTCATCATCTCCGTCGACACGCTGCGCGTGGACCGGCTAGGCTGCTACGGCGGCCGCCCGAATGTGAGCCCGGCGATCGATCGCCTCGCCCAGGAAGGCGTTCGCTTCGAGACGGCCTTCTCGACGGCGTCCTCGACCTTGCCCGCCGTCACGACGGTGATGACCGGCAAGTACCCCAGCGAGCACGGCGTCCTCGCAAATCGCTACTTCCCGATTCCCGACAGCGAGGACTTCCTCGCCGAGAAGCTCGGGGAAGCCGGGTTCTCGCGCGGCGCCTTCGTGGCCAATCAGCTCCTGGCAGCACCGTCGGGTGTCGGGCAGGGCTTCGAGACACACGAGACCTACTCGCCCCACGCCTCTCAGCTCACGATGGACGCAGAGCAGGACATGACGAGTGATGCCGCTCGGTGGATGCGCGAGCACTTCAAGGACGACGGGCGGGCCTTCTTGTGGGTGCATTACATGCAGCCCCACGCTCCCTACGATCCGCCGAAGTACGGCCCCGAGCTCACCGACCCCGGATACCGCGGAGGAATCGACGGAAGCCGCGAGACGCTCAATCGCGTGTACGTCGAGAAGCAACAGCTCTCACCCGCCGACCTCGATCACGTGCTGGGCTTGTACGATGCCAGCGTGCGCTACGTCGACGACCTGATCGACCGCTTGCTCGTCGAGCTGCGAGGCACCGGGCAGCTCGAGAGCACACTCGTCGTCTTCGTGGCGGATCACGGCGAGGACCTCTACGACCACAACGCCTACTTCTACCACGCCAACTCGGTGTACCGGTCGTCGCTGCAAGTGCCGCTGATATTCAGTTGGCCGGGCACGGTCGAGCCGGGACGCGTGGCACCCGAGCTCGTCTCGAGCGTCGACATCCGGCAGACGATCCTCTCGATGCTCGGTGTCGGCCGAGATGCCGGCGGCGACGGCCACGACCTCTCGCCCCTCATCCGCGGCGAGGCCAGCACGCCGCGCGAGCTTGCCTTCTCCCAGTTCGAAGAGGACATCTTCACCGTCTTCTCGGATCGCTGGACCTTCGTCGACAACGTCTCCGAGGTGACTCCCAGGCACATCCCGACCGAAGGCGAGTATCCGGTCGCCCGGCGCGAGCTCTACGATCGCAGCACCGATCGCGACGAGCAGACCGACATCTCGAGCGATCAAGCCAAGCTGGTCGAGCGATTCGAGAACAGCATCGCCGAATGGCGAAGCCAGCTTCGCAAGCCAGGCGAAGCCGTCTCCGATCGTCGCAGCCTCAGCGAGCTCGAACAGCTCCGACGCCTCGGCTACACCGGCAAAGGCTCTCGTCCGAAAAGCTCGCCCAAGGACGACGAAGACGATTGATCGCGTCGCCGTGGGCGTTGCCTGGGATCGCTCGAGCTCCGGGGATCAGGCCTTGCTCAGGCGCTGCTCCCAGGTCTTCTTGATGTGCTCGTAGTCGTCGGGCGAGTCCATGTCGCGGACGACTTCGTCCGTCTCGACATTGACGTACTCGACCTTCTGCGGGTCGCGAAAGAGCACATCGGAGAGCGGCTTCTCGTCGGGCAGGGCCATGATCGAGCGGCGCATGGCGTCGATCTCGATGATCACCGGATGACCGCGTCGATTCTGGTAGGACGGGACGATGACGCCGGTGCCTTGATTCCGCTTGAGGTGAAGGTCGACGAGGGCGCGGATCGTCTCGGGAGTCACGAGCGGGAAGTCGACCGGGAAGAGCAGGAAGGAGTCCGTGCGCTTCTTGAACTGGGTGATGGCGGCCTTCACCGAAGAGGTCTGCCCGAGCTCCCAGCCCTCGTTGATGATCGCGTCGACATTGTCGAGCTCGGCAAGGCCGGCTTCGTCGAACACGCGCTGTCCCTCGGAGCCCAGCACGACGATCGCGTGGTTGAGGTAGCTGTCGAAGATCGTGTCCAGGACCAGGCGCAGGCAGGTCCGGTCCCCGAACTTCATCAGGGCCTTCGGCGAGCCCATTCGCTCCGATTTACCGGCAGCCAGCACCACGGCGGTCATCATGGCCGGGAGTCCTCCAGATCAGCTCGAAATCCACGTCAACGGGTCGTCTGATATACCCGAGCGCCCACTCAGACGCCACCCTCGACTTGCACCGCGGCGCTCGCCACGTCGATACGAACACGATCCTCGGCGAGGACGATCGGCCCCGAGAAGCTCTGGCGGCAAGGTCCGAGCAGGTCGGCGCCCTCACATTCGGGGTAGAAGTGAGTGAGGACCAGCAGGCTCGGGTCGGCCGCGGCCGCGATGCGACCGGCCTGAGACGGCGTGAGATGGTTCGGGGTCCCCGCTCCGTCGGGAAATGAGCATTCGAGGACGAAGACGTCGCAGCCGCGGGCGATCTCGACGATCGCGTCGCACTCGGCGACATCGCCCGAGTACACCAGGGACGATCCGGCCTCGTCTTCCAGCCGGTAGGCGTGACTGGCCGCGGTGTGCTCGACCGATCGGGCGGTGAGCTCGATCCCGTCGATCGTGACTCGACCCGGCTCGAGCTCGCGGACGAGGATCTCACGATGCCGGGGCACGATCGACCGCCCGTACGCTTGCCTCAGATCCGAGACGATGCGCTCGATCCCTCGCGGCCCCCAGATCGTCAATGGCGGCCCCGCCACATCGAATCGCGGGTTCTTCAGAGAGAAGCAGAGAGGCACGAGATCGGCGAAGTGATCGGGATGGAAGTGGGTGATCACGACGTGACCGATGTCCGACGGCAAACGTCCGAGCTGCCCGAGCCGATGCCAGGTACCGGGTCCGCAGTCGAGCAGCCAGCCGTGGCGATCGGGACGCTCGACGAGATAGCCGGCAGCGACCCGGTCGGGGCCCGGAACGATCGTGCCGGAGCCCAGGACCGTGAGGATCACCTCGAGCTCAATTCGCCTCGGCGAGGGCCGCGCGCACGGCGTCGTCGCTCGGCTCGGCGAACTGCTCGTAGAAGCTGGCGGTCTGGAAGCTGCCCGTGGCCTTGACGATCAGGACCGCCATCTCGTCGGCCTTCTCGGAGATCCTTTGCACGGCGTCTTGGCTGGCGCACGGCGCGGCGACCACGACCGACTCGGGCTTCTTGTTCCGCAGCGCCGAGATGCCCGCCAGCGCGGTGTACCCGCTCGCCAGGCCCTCGCCGACCAAGATCACGCGCCGGCCGGAGACCTGGAGTGGCGGGTTGACGTCTTGGAAGACCTCCTGCCGGCGCTTCACCTCGCGGAGGACCGAGACGGTGATCGATCGGACGCGGCTGCTGCTGAGGGAAAGGCTGTCGACGAGCTTGTCGTCGATCAGCACATCCCCCGATGCGCTGACGGCGCCGAAGCCGGTCTCCGGGTTCCACGGGATGGGCAGCCGTCCAAGGAACAGGAGCGAGAGTGGCGCTCCGAGAGTGTGAGCGATCGGGGCGGCGACGAGCACGCTGCCGGGTCGCAAGGCGACGACGTGACAGACTTGATCGCCGTGTGGCGCGAGGCGATCGGCGAGGCGCCGACCGGCTGCTGCGCGGTCTTCGAAGCGGGCCATGGGACTTCCCCTCGGTCTTGCCGGAGTTGCTGAGGCCGTCTTGTACTTCGGTTCGCGGGATCACCGGGCTTTGGCTCGATTCTAGAGAATCCCGCCAGATGGAGCAAAAGCCCAGGCCGCTTCCCGCTCAGCTCTTCTCCTCGGACTCCCCGTCGGCCGGGCGAACGAGGGCTCCCAACAAATCGACCCGTACCTTTTGGTGTCGCTTGCTCTGGTGGCTCGTGGCCTGCCGGACCTTCTCTTCCAGGTCCGTCAGGAAATCCTCCATGAGCTGCACGAACTCCTTGTTCGGTACGGTGGCACCGTCTTTGACGAGGGACTCGAGTCGGTCGACGGCGACGATCGGAGGAGGCACGCTCGCGAGCTGCGTGCGCAGGGCGTCACTGTGGATCTGCAGCGAGGAGTCCTCGGTGCTGAGCGCGATCATATCGAGACGGGTGAGCGCTTTGGCCATCGCCCGCGGGAGCTGCTTGGGCTTCTGCTTCTCGACCTCGAAGCGCTCGCGGATTCGACGGATCACCACACCGAGCGAGAACGGTAGCTTCGGAAGGCACGACGGCGCGGTCTTCGCCCGGGCCTGCTCGAGGATGGTCAAGGTCGCGAGATCCTCTCCATCGAGGATCTGCTCGCTCTCACGATCCCACGGCAGGAGCAACGGCTCCCGATTGCGCCGGACGAGGAGCAGATCGAATGGCGCGTCACCGCCCTGGAGCTCGACGACGAGAGGGATCGCCTTGAGGCAAGCGGCCATGCGATCGACGTAGGCCGGCTCGCGCTTCAGCTCGACGTACTGGACACGGAGCACGTCCTCGAGTCGCACGTTGCCGCTGCTGTGCGCGGCCAGCTCCTCGATCAGCTCCATCGCGTCGTCGCCGGCGAGGCTCTTGATGCGATTGGTGGGGACGGTCAAGCCGGTGGACATCGGCCGTGAGAAGACCTCGTTCAAGACCATCTCGTAGAAGAGCCTTGGCGAGGGATTCTTGGGATCGGCCGCGGGCTTCTCTTCGGTCGTCACCTCGACATTGTCGTTCGCCTCGACCTTCTCGGGCTCCTTCGCAGCCGCCCCGTTCGAGGGCTTCGCCACCGCTTTGACGCTCTCTTCGGCCTGGGCCGTCTTCTCGGGCTTCGCGTCTCCCGACTTGGAGGATCCCGGCTCCTTCTCGGTCTCTGCCGCCTGGGTCTCTGCCGGCTTCTCGTCGGGCTCGGGCTTCTTCGTCTCCGGAATCTTCGAGTCCGCCTTCTCGGATTCGGGCGACGACTTCTCATCCTCACCCTTGGCCCTCTTCGGCTCAGGCTCGGCAGCCTTCTTCCCGGGAGCGCGCTTCGCATCGGTCGCGCCGACCTCGGCCGCGAGCTCGATCGGCGGCGCGTCCACGACGAAAGCGGCTTCGGGTGAGACCCAGACGCGACCGGTGCCGTCGATCCCCGTCGCCCGGAGGTAGTGCGGCCCCGGGCTCTGAATCGGGAAGCGACCTCGGAAGGTGCCCTTGCGCTCGTGGCTGCCCGGTTGCTGGATGAGGGCTCGCCAGCCTTCGCCTTCACCGAGCGCGCGCTCGAG